>NZ_CP056122.1:4620000-4991674 GCF_018219455.1 Moritella sp. 5 | reverse complement strand
TCTCCACACTCCAGATAAAAATAAAGAATAATGGATTATTTTACTGCTAATTGTGCATAAGCGCTAGCATGAATAAACACTTATCCACACAAAAGCAAAATAAAAACCAATTAGGTGCGAATAGATATGAAAAAACCAGTAAATATAATAAATCACGCTATCTTTTAGCAATTAGTTATAACTAAACGCTATTTATAATTCATTTTACATTAGAATATCATGCACGCATTAAACATATTATTTGCGTAACCAGGGTGGCTCATGAAAAAACTATTATTAGCAGCAGCAATGCTTGTAAGTACAACATTAACAAGCGTAGCACACGCACAAGAAACAATTAAAGTCGGTATGTCAGGTAACTACTTCCCGTTCACTTTTTCAAAAAATGATCAACTCCAAGGTTTTGAAGTGGATTTATGGAAAGAGATCGCCAAACGTAATGATTCAAAAGTAAAATTCATTACTGTTAATTTTTCCGGCCTATTTGGAATGCTAGAAACAGGTCGTATCGATACGATTTCAAATCAAGTAACCATCACTCCAGCACGCACAGCCAAATATTCATTTAGCCAAACTTACGTGTATGATGGTGCTCAAGTCGTGGTAAGAAAAGGCAATACCGAAATTAATGGTGTTGATGACCTTGCAAACAAAACAGTTGGCGTAAACTTAGGCTCTAATTTTGCTGATTTATTACGCAAATACGATACCAATAACAACATTACCATCAAAACCTACGACACTGGTATCGAACGTGATGTAGCATTAGGTCGTACCGATGCGTTTGTGATGGATCGTTTATCATCACTTGAATTAATTAACAAATCACCATTACCGTTACAACTTGCAGGCCCAACGTTTGAAACTATCGAAAATGCAATGCCATTTTTGAAAACAGAAAAACAAGAAGCACTACGCCTAAAAGTAAATACAACGCTGGATAGCATGCGTGCAGATGGCACTCTAGCTGCAATTTCAGAAAAATGGTTCTCAACGGATATCACTGTAAAATAAATGCAATTTAATCTTGAGTACATGCTAAATCTGTTCCCGATACTGCTTAAGTATTTGGGAACAACCATGCAGATGGCACTGATTGGTGTCTTTTTCGCCCTGATAATAGCCATTGGCTTAGCGGTTGTACGCACGTTCAAAATACCTGTGCTCAATCAATTAGCTATGTTATTTATTTCTTTCTTTCGTGGTACCCCGCTCCTTGTACAGTTATTTTTGCTGTATTACGGTCTGCCGCGAGTATTCCCTATATTGATAAACATGGATGCATTTACCGCATCCGTGATTGGATTAACCCTGCACTTTGCTGCTTACAAAGCTGAAAGTATTCGCGCAGCAATCATGGCGGTGGATAAATCACAGATGGAAGCCTCACTCAGTATCGGAATGACCTCGGGTCAAGCGATGCGCCGTATCGTGCTCCCACAGGCAGCGCGAATAGCGACACCATCATTGATGAATTACTTTATCGATATGATCAAAAGCACATCTTTAGCATTTACGTTAGGTGTTACCGAGATCATGGCGAAAACGCAGATGGAAGCTTCATCAAGTTTTTACTTCTTCGAAAGCTATCTGGCTGTTGCGCTAATTTACTGGGCAGTGGTACTCGTCTTTACCCAAATGCAAGTTCATTTAGAACGTTATCTCAATAAGGCGTATTAGCATGATCAAAGTAGCTAATTTAAGTAAGCATTTTGGTGAGAACGTGGTTTTACGCCAAATTAATTTAGATATCAAAGAAGGTGAGACCACCGTTATTATCGGTCCTTCAGGAACAGGAAAATCAACACTATTACGTTGTTTAAACTTTCTAGAGCAACCAACAACCGCTACTATTACTATTGATGATTTAGTTGTTGATGCCAATAGTGCCACTAAAAAACAAATTACGGAGCTGCGTAAAAAAACCGCCTTTGTGTTCCAAAACTATGCACTGTTTGCCAATAAAACGGCGCTCGAGAACATAACCGAGGGCTTAGTTACCGTCCGAGGTAAGTCGGCTGAAACAGCAAAAGAGGAAGCGCTTACTATCCTTGGTAGTATTGGTTTGAGTGATAAAAAGGATAGCTACCCTTCTTCACTTTCAGGTGGACAGCAACAACGAATCGGCATAGCACGAGCAATGGCAGCACAAAGTAAAGTAATCTTATTTGACGAGCCGACATCAGCATTAGACCCTGAATGGGTGGGTGAAGTTCTCGGATTAATGCGTGAATTGGCCAACCAAAAGCAGACAATGCTAATTGTGACGCACGAAATGCAATTTGCAAAAGAAATCGCAGACCGGGTGATTTTTATGGATCAAGGTCAGATTATTGAACAAGGATCCGCGGATATGATCTTTAATAACCCGCAAGATCCTCGTACTCGTACATTTTTACAGCGAGTAAATCAATAATCAGACATTATAAAGTGGATAAATTAGCAGCGCTGACTTGTTAGTTAGTAAATAGCCTGTATAATTCCCCGCTTGATCCCTTGTGATCAGATTGGAATAACAGCAATTATTAAACCGAATTATAATTTTTATCTATATGGATAGGAATTTAGCCTATTATTTCATGTATCCAATCGCATAATAATCGGTCGAGAATAT
Source organism: Moritella sp. 5 (assembly GCF_018219455.1). NCBI lineage: Bacteria > Pseudomonadati > Pseudomonadota > Gammaproteobacteria > Alteromonadales > Moritellaceae > Moritella > Moritella sp. 5. Next base: position 4,989,060 of record NZ_CP056122.1, on the reverse strand, counting down.
CGAATTTAAGTAAGATATTGCTATTTTCACGAGGCGAGTATTGATTAATTATTGACTTGTTTTACAAGAATGATTAAAATTCCGCCTCTTTTTGTGTTAGTCAAGTTGACGACCGGTCATTATTTCTTGGCTAACTCAACATAACTGTACAGTTAATTTTATAACGGATAAAGCTATGAAACGTACTTTTCAACCAAGTAACCTTAAGCGTAAACGTTCACACGGTTTCCGCGCACGTAAAGCAACTGTAGGTGGCCGTAAGGTTCTTGCACGTCGCCGTGCAAAAGGTCGTAAGACTTTAAGCGCTTAATTATCAGACGTGATAGATAAGAGCTTTCCTCGGGAGTTACGCTTGTTAACTCCCGAACACTTCAAAAACGTATTCGCAGACCCTGTGCGATCAGCCTCACCTCATATAACTATACTTGCCAAAAATAACTCACTTGGACATCCTCGTCTTGGTTTAGCTGTACCTAAAAAAGCAATTAAACTTGCTGTCGGCCGTAACCGAGTTAAACGTCTATTCAGAGAAAGTTTTCGGACACGCCAACATGATTTTCCTAATGTTGATATCGTGGTTATCGCTAAATCTGGTATTGCAAACTTGGAAAATGCAGAAATCGATGCATTATTGGAGAAGTTATGGCGCAAACTTTGTCGCCGTTGCAATGGTTAGGCACCAAATTAATACGAGGATACCAATTATTCATTAGTCCGATGATTGGACCTCGCTGTCGCTTCACTCCAACGTGTTCTCAATACGCGATAGAATCAATAAAACTCCACGGATTTACAAAAGGTTGTTGGCTCACAGCCAAACGTCTATTAATATGTCATCCTTTTAGTAATAAACATGGTTACGATCCTGTACCAGAACCCAAACAAAGAGATTAATTAGATTATGGAATCCCAACGTAATTTACTTGTCATCGGATTATTGTTTGTCAGCTTTTTGCTATTCACCGAGTGGCAAAATAAAGACAACCCGGTTGCAGTACCAACAACGACTCAAGCGATCAGCAATGGTTTAACTGGCGATATACCAGCAGGCAGTGACTCATCAACTGATGCGCCAAACAGCAAACAATCAAATAACCTGATCACGATTAGCTCAGATGTACTTGAACTGACTATCGATACATTAGGTGGTGATATTGTTCGCGCCGACTTACTTGACCATGCTACAGAATTAGATTCTGAAGAACGTTTCACCTTATTACAAAATGATGCAACAAATGTTTACGTTGCTCAAAGTGGTCTTATTGGCGTAAACGGTCCAGATGCAAATGCAAATGGTCGTCCACAATATACTACGACAGCGAAAAGCTTCACTATTTCAGGTGACACATTAGATATCCCATTATCATATACAGACGAGAATGGAGTTAAATTTACGAAAGTATTTACTCTTACACGCGGTAGTTATGATATTGAAGTTAGCTACAAAGTTAATAACCAATCTGCTAATGCAATTTCGGTGCAAATGTACGGTCAATTAAAACAAAATATTGATCTTGCAGAAGACGAAGGTAGCAGCATGATGATGAAAGCTTATCGTGGTGCAGCACTCGGCACGACAGATAAGCGTTATGAAAAATACGATTTCAGTGATATCAGCGATGCGAACCTAAGCCGTACAACTACAGCTGGTTGGGTTGGTATGTTACAGCATTACTTTGTAACAGCTTGGATCCCTGGCGATAGCCAAAACCATTTCTATAGCTTAAACATTGGTCGTACTGAGTTTACTAAAGGTCAAGCGATCATTGGTTTCAAACAACCAGTTGAAACAGTTGCCGCAAACAGCGAAAAAACTATCTCAGCAAAACTTTGGGTTGGTCCAAAATTACAAGATGAGATGGGAGAGTTAGTTGAAGGCCTTGACCTAACTGTTGATTACAGCTGGTTGTGGTTTATTGCACAACCGCTATTTAAATTACTTCAGTTCTTCCATGGTTTAGTTGGTAACTGGGGTATTGCCGTAATCATGATCACGTTTACCGTGCGTGGTGCAATGTATCCGCTAACTAAAGCGCAATACACGTCAATGGCAAAAATGCGTTTACTTCAACCAAAACTGACTGCATTACGTGAAAAATGTGGCGACGACAAACAAAAAATGTCGCAATCAATGATGGCATTGTATAAAGAAGAGAAAGTAAATCCATTAGGTGGTTGTTTCCCAATGATCATCCAAATGCCTATTTTCATCTCACTATACTGGGCATTAATGGAAAGTGTTGAATTACGTCACGCACCATTCGCATTATGGATTAATGATTTATCAGCACAAGACCCATACTACGTATTACCGCTATTAATGGGTGTTACTATGTACATGATCCAAAAAATGTCACCGACACAAGTTCAGGATCCAATGCAGCAGAAAGTAATGCAGTTTATGCCTGTTATGTTTACTTTCTTCTTCTTGTGGTTCCCTGCAGGACTAGTTCTATACTGGTTAATGAGTAACGTAGTTACAATTATTCAACAAACTATTATTTTCCGCTCACTGGAAAAACAAGGTTTGCATAGCAAGAAATAAACTTGCTAATCTTATCAAGGCGGCCCTTGTGCCGCCTTTTTTCATCTCAAAAACCTACTATCTTCGGGTAATAACATGCTAACTAATGAAACAATCATTGCACAAGCCACACCGCCAGGACGAGGTGGTGTTGGTATTATTCGTATCTCTGGGCCAAAAACAGAGTTAGTCGCACAAACTATTTTAAATAAAATTCCAACGGTGCGTAAAGCCGATTACTTATCTTTCCTGGATGAAGAACAACAAACAATTGACCAAGGTATTGCCATCTTGTTCAAAGCACCAAATTCATTTACCGGTGAAGATGTTTTAGAGTTACAGGGTCATGGTGGTCCCGTGATAATGGATATGCTGATGCGTCGTATTCTTAAAATAGACGGAATTAGAATGGCCCGTCCAGGTGAATTCTCTGAGCGTGCATTCCTCAATGACAAAATGGATTTAACCCAAGCAGAAGCAATTGCAGATCTAATTGATGCAACCTCTGAACGAGCTGTAAAATCAGCAATGAACTCACTACAAGGTGAGTTCTCGAAAAAGATTAATACCCTAACCGAAAGTTTAATTCACTTACGTATTTATGTTGAAGCGTCGATTGATTTTCCTGAAGAAGAAGTCGACTTCCTTGCTGACGGTAAAATAGCTCAAGCATTATATAAAATCATTGATAACCTTACCGCAGTACAAAAAGAAGCAAAACAAGGTAGCATTATTCGCGAAGGCATGAAGGTCGTGATAGCTGGTCGTCCTAACGCCGGTAAATCAAGTTTGCTAAATGCATTAGCAGGTAAAGAGTCCGCTATCGTCACCGACATCGCAGGTACAACACGCGACGTATTACGCGAACATATCCATATCGATGGCATGCCATTACATATTATTGATACCGCGGGTTTACGCGAGAGCCCGGATCGTGTTGAACAAATCGGTATTGAACGTGCTTGGGAAGAGATCAATAACGCGGATCAAGTATTATTCATGGTCGATGGTACAACCACAGACGCAACGGATCCTGCCGAAATCTGGCCCGATTTCATTGATCGTCTACCTTCGTCGATCGGCCTTACCGTGATTAGAAATAAAATGGATCTAACCGGTGAAACCTTAATAACAGGTGACGATCATGGTCACCCTGTTTTTAAAATATCAGCAAAAGAACAGCTAGGTTTAGACGAATTAAAGACCCATTTAAAAGAATGTATGGGTTATCAAAGTAATACTGAAGGTGGCTTTATAGCTCGACGTCGCCACTTAGATGCGATAGAGAAAGCCTATGAGCATCTACAGGTAGGTAAACTCCAACTTGAAGTTTACATGGCTGGAGAGCTGCTAGCTGAAGAGTTACGCTTAGCGCAAGAGCAACTTTCAGAAATCACTGGCGAGTTCACTTCAGATGATCTTCTTGGTCGTATCTTTACCTCATTCTGTATCGGCAAATAAAAATAAAAGTGATGATCCTAATTGGGATCATCACTTTATCCACAACATCACAATTTACCATTGAAGTAAGATCATGATGCCCACACCCAACACACTTCAGCAACGATTCAACAGATCCTTATTACAAAGCCATCCACAGAGTTACCCACAACTTAACCCCGCAGAATAACAACAATAATAACAACTAAAACTGTAAATATAGTGACTTTGTAAAGCATTTTTTTAGACCTTAAAAATGAGTTTTAGTCGATTAAAAGTTCGACTTTATACCCCGGCAATACAAACTTTAATATCTAACTTATGCTCGATACAAAACTCACAGGCTTGCTGCTGAGAGATATATCCCTGCGCTAATAGCAAGTTAATTTCACTGTATAAGTTAGCCTCTTCTAATAGCTTACCAGGCCCCGTGTGCTCTATAACAGAGCTGGATTCAACCTGTTCATATAACGCTTTAACCACAGGTCCAGGTAACTGCCAAGATTGTGCTATCAGTGCAGACAAGCGCAATGAATGCTTAGTCATCATTTGACGGAATAACTTGGAGTTTGGTCTAAACTGTGGATCACTCATATTCATCTCATCCACAATCAATTTAAACAATGCAATTTTACCCACATCATGGATCAAACCAATGAAATATGCTAAATCAGGATCACCTCCCCTACTCTTCGCCAGATTTTTTGCCCACAAGGCAGTCGTTAGCGAATGTTGCCATAAATACTGACCAAACAACTTAAAATAGATCGGCTTTATTTCGGTTATATTTTGCATAACGATCGTCAATACAATCGACTTAATTTGCAAACCTCCTAAACGAACAACGGCCTCTTGTAAACTTGTCACTTCTTGAGAGCCTAATTGAAAGTGCGCAGAGTTGACTAACTTAATAACATCCGCAGCCAGAGCAGGATCTTGCGTAATCAAGGCTGCCAATTGCTGTGCAGTATAATTATCGCTGTCAATTAAGCTTGATACTTTATGTAATACCACAGGTAACCTTACTACATTCAAAGCAATGTTTTCAGGGTGCCCTACACTTGCTTCAACTTTAAGCAAAATACTTTTTTCTAATGGGTTCAAGCCCAAATTAACCTCTGTATTCACTTCCTGATTATTAAACAATAAATCATAAAAAAGAGAACTAGTGTCAATTATCTCATCCCTCACACCGACATCAGGTATACTGACTTTAGGTGTCGCAACATTATTAATGACAGGTTTAGTGGGGTTTATTCTTACTTTTCCTATCGCGTTAGAGTTCCCAAATACATTAAAAAAACGTTGAAATAATGAAGCCATAAGCGCCTTAATCAGCAATAAATAAAATAATTATAATTGATGATATTTTACAATAGAACTATCGTAATAAACCATAAAATAAGAGGAAAACATGTATACATTTGAAATTATTGTCGGCACGACGCTGGGATCTGCAGAATATGTAGCTGATCATTTAGCTGAGAAACTTGTTGATCAAGGTTTTCAAGCCAACATACACCTAGATCCTCAGCTAAAGGATTTACCGATCAACAAAAACAACCCCTGGATCATCTGCACATCAACCCACGGAGCTGGTGATTACCCAGAAAACATAGCCCCGTTCGCACAACAGCTAGCACAAAAAAATCCCGATTTAAGCTCGATAAAATACAGTGTGATCGCACTAGGCTCTAAATCTTATGATCAATTTTGCAATGCTGGACACATGATCGATCGTCAATTAACACTGTTAAATGCCAAAAAAGTGGCGATCGCTCTCGAAATTTGCACGCTGGAAACGCCGATCCCTGAAGATTCGATCGACATATGGTTCCCTGAATGGTCTAAAAAATGGCTATAATATAACCATGATCGTGTTTTTTTATTTTTATTTTCTGTGGATAACTATAGATCTTTCTTGTGATCAACCTATAGTTATCCTTGTAGAATAAATCAGTGCGCCCATGAGCTGTGTATAACTAGGCTATTTACACCCAACTTATACGTAACAAGCCCAAGCCTTACTAACAGCAAGTGATCGCAGCTAAACACATGATCTTTCTAGATCAAAGAGGGTTATCAACAGATCAAGCCTCCCTTAATAATAGATCTAATAAGATCTCTTATAAGATCTTAAGATCAACAGTTAGATCTAAATTAAAAATATATTTAAGATCATTTGCATCTGTTAGAGAAAACCGTAAACTGTGCCGCTCTGAATATATCCGCCAAATAAAACCGAGGTGATACATGGCATACCATGAACAATTTGAAGTTATCGTCGTAGGTGGCGGACATGCTGGAACAGAAGCTGCCGCTGCTGCTGCTCGTATGGGACGAAATACATTATTATTAACCCATAACATCGATACGCTTGGACATATGTCATGTAATCCAGCCATCGGTGGTATTGGTAAAGGTCACTTGGTTAAAGAAATTGATGCACTTGGCGGCATTATGGGTCAAGCCACTGACCTTGGTGGTATCCAATTTAGAACATTAAATTCAAGTAAAGGTCCCGCAGTTCGAGCAACACGTGCACAAGCGGATCGTTTATTGTATAAATCAGCAGTACGCCAAAAACTTGAAAATCAGCAAAACTTAACTATATTCCAACAGTCTGTTGATGATCTTATTATTGAAAACGATCGTGTTGTTGGTGTAGTAACGCAAGCAGGACTTAAGTTTAAAGCGAAATCAGTGGTATTGACGGTTGGTACATTCCTTGATGGACTTATCCACATAGGTTTACAGAACTATGCAGGTGGCCGAGCTGGTGATCCTGCATCCGTTTCGTTAGCTGCACGTTTACGTGAATTACCTATCCGTACTGGTCGTTTGAAAACGGGCACCCCGCCTCGGATTGATGGTCGTACAATTGATTTCTCTGTGATGGAAGAACAACACGGTGATGCACCTACACCGGTATTTTCTTTCATTGGTAGTCGTAAAGATCATCCACAACAGATACCTTGTTACATTACTCATACTAATAATAAGACCCATGATGTGATCCGTAGTGGTATGGATCGTAGCCCAATGTACACCGGTGTGATCGAAGGCATAGGACCACGTTATTGTCCATCGATCGAAGATAAGATCACTCGATTTGCAGATAAAGAATCGCATCAGATTTTTATCGAACCTGAAGGCTTAACAACACATGAAGTTTACCCTAACGGCATCTCAACAAGTTTACCGTATGATGTACAAGTCGATCTTGTTCGTTCGATCCACGGTTTAGAGAATGCCCATATTACTCGCCCTGGTTATGCGATCGAGTATGATTACTTCGATCCACGTGATCTTAAGTTGACGTTAGAAAGTAAATTTATCGAAGGCTTGTTCTTAGCGGGTCAAATTAACGGTACTACAGGTTATGAAGAAGCTGCGGCACAAGGTCTACTTGCTGGTTTAAATGCAGCACGCACAGCACGAGAAGAAGATACATGGCATCCACGCCGTGATCAGGCTTACTTGGGTGTATTAATCGACGATCTTGCAACATTAGGGACCAAAGAACCGTACCGTATGTTTACCAGTCGTGCTGAATACCGCTTATTGCTGCGTGAAGATAACGCGGATGCACGTTTAACGGAGCAAGGTCGTGAACTCGGTTTAGTTGATGATCATCGCTGGCAAGTGTTTAACGAGAAAATGGAAGCCATTGAACTGGAGCAACAACGTTTACGCTCTACTTGGATCAATCCGAATAAAGAATTTGCGGATAAGATCAATGCATTACTGGCTAAACCACTTTCACGTGAACATACATTGGAAGATCTTGTTCGTCGTCCTGAAGTCACCTATGCTGCCTTGATGACAATTGAAGAGCTGGGTCCTAAACTAGAACATGAATCTGCTGCAGAACAAGTTGAAATTACAATTAAATATGAAGGTTATATTAACCGTCAGAAAACTGAGATTGAAAAGCAACTGCGTCATGAAAATACTTTGTTGCCAACGGATTTAGATTACGCAAAAATTAAAGGTCTTTCTAATGAGGTTGTTGCTAAGTTAATCGAAGTTAAACCACAAACTATTGGCATGGCATCTCGTATTTCAGGTATCACACCTGCTGCGATTTCAATTCTCTTAATATATTTGAAAAAACAAAATCTACTCAATAAATAAATAATGAGTACAGCAGCCACCGTTAACGCATTTATCGGTGGCTATATAACTGCATTTTTGACATCATTCCCTAATTCGCAATGCTACTATTTAACTAAGGTGCCTCTACCTTACTTAGTAGATTGTCTTTTTCTTTTTTTCTACGATTTAATATTAACTTAAATAATCGCGTTTTACCGGAGTAAATCTACGTATGATCAACCGCCTCGAAGCATTATTAGCGCAAACCTCTTTGGTTGTTACTGATATCCAAAAACAGCAATTAGTGGCATTAGTGGCTTTATTACACAAGTGGAATAAAGCATACAATCTAACTTCGGTACGTGATCCAGATGAAATGTTAGTAAAACATATCATGGACAGTCTTGTCGTGAGCCCATATTTAGAAGGTGAACGTTTTATTGATGTTGGTACTGGCCCTGGCTTACCGGGTTTACCGCTAGCAATCATGAATCCTGACAAAGAATTTGTGTTACTTGATAGTTTAGGTAAACGAATTCGTTTTATTACCCAAGCTGTACACGAATTAAAATTAGCCAACGTCACACCTGTGCAATCTCGTGTCGAAGAGTATCACCCAGAAATTAAATTTGATGGGGTATTAAGTCGTGCGTTTGCTTCACTAGAAGATATGTTACATTGGTGTAAGCACCTACCAAAACCAGATGGATTGTTTTATGCGTTGAAAGGGGTAAAACCAACGGGTGAAATTAAAACATTGAATACTAAATTTAAACTGGAAGTTGCACATAAACTAACAGTGCCAGAGTTAGAGGGCGAACGTCATCTAATCGTCATGTCTGAGATTAAATAATAGGGAACATTTGTGGGCAAAATCATAGCAATAGCTAACCAAAAAGGTGGCGTAGGAAAAACAACTACTTGTGTCAATTTAGCAGCCTCAATGTCGGCGACTAAACGTAAGGTATTGCTGATTGATCTTGATCCACAAGGTAATGCTACCATGGGCAGTGGTGTCGACAAATATAGCGTCGAGTATTCTGCCTATGATTTATTGGTTGATGAGAAATCTGTAAAAGAAGTCGTGGTTACTGAAACGTCGGGTAAATATCATCTGATTGCAGCTAACCAAGATGTCACTGCGGCAGAGATTAAGTTAATGGCATTCTTTGCCCGCGAATTACGGTTAAAGAATGCATTAGTGGCGGTGAAAGACTATTACGATTATATTTTTATTGATTGTCCGCCATCGCTAAACTTATTAACAATTAATGCTATGGCTGCTGCTGACTCAATTATAGTGCCAATGCAATGTGAATATTATGCGCTAGAAGGACTAACCGCATTGATGGATACCACCAGTAAATTATCCGCCGCTGTGAATCCTGAGTTAAAAATCGAAGGCATACTGCGTACTATGTATGACCCACGTAACCGATTAGCATCTGACGTCTCCGAACAACTAAAGCAACATTTCGGGGATAAAGTCTATCGCACGGTGATCCCGCGTAATGTTCGCTTAGCTGAAGCGCCGAGTTTTGGTGCGCCTGCCATGTATTATGATAAATCATCTAACGGGGCTAAAGCGTATTTAGCGCTCGCAGGTGAAATTATTCGTCGTCAAGAATTAGCTGATGAACAGAGCGAACAGACAAAGGAACAAGCATGAACGCGAAAAAACGAGGGTTAGGTAAAGGTCTGGATGCTTTGCTCGGTACCAGTGCCATTGCAAGAACCAAAGAACAAGCTGAAGATGATTTACCGCAATCGATACTAACCGTTGAGAGTGAATTCAAAAAATTACCGATTGAATGGTTGTATCCAGGTAAGTATCAACCACGTAAAGACATGGCTACGGATGCATTAGATGAATTAGCAGCATCAATTACAGCACAAGGTATTATCCAACCTATCGTGGTGCGTGAATTGAGCGCGCAAAAATTTGAAATTATTGCTGGCGAACGTCGCTGGCGAGCTGCACAATTAGCGGGTTTAAGTAAAGTCCCTTGTATTATCAAAGATGTGGCTGACGAAGCGGTTATGGCGATGTCTCTGATTGAAAATATTCAACGTGAAGACTTAAATGCAATGGAAGAATCAACTGCATTACAGCGTTTAATCGAAGAGTTTTCGTTAACCCATCAACAGGTCGCTGATGCGGTGGGTAAATCACGCGCTTCAGTCTCTAATTTATTACGCTTAAATAGCTTAAATAGCGACGTTAAAATATTACTTGAGCATGGTGATATTGAAATGGGTCATGCCCGAGCATTATTGGCACTTGAAGGTGAACTGCAATCACAAGCGGCAAGCAATATTGCCCAGCGAGGTTTAACGGTTCGAGATACCGAAAAATTGGTGCGAAAGCTACTTGAACCTAAAGCTGAAATAAGCCCAATAAAGGTGAAAGATCCCGATGTTGTTAACCTAGAATATCGCTTATCTGAACGATTAAAAGCCAAAGTTATCATAAAACAAGGTGCAAATGGCTGTGGGAAGTTAACAATTGACTATACTAGCCTTGCTGAATTGGATGATATAGTTTCAACTTTGGGTTAAATTTTAACCTTGGGGTGATAAAGATCAAATTAAGTTAATATTTTTTAAAGTTCAGTTATGAGTCAATAAATATTATTTAGCTCAGTAAGATACGCTTTTCTTTACAATAATCTTCACTTGAAATATCAAAGGTTTATATTTTACCCGATGTCAAAATAACTTTATTTCATAATAACTGCGTTGTATAGAATTTAATATTATAAGGGTGGTACTCATTAGTGGGTAACACCTGTCATATCTCATTTTTCAGAATATTCTACTTAGCTTTCCTTATCTGGCTTGCAATGAGTTGCATTAGCACCACTTCAACGTATAATTTATCCTGCTTTTAGAAGCGTTTTTATATATTTTTTTTGAATGCTTCAAAAAGATTGTTTTAGGGGTTTATTGTGTCAAATAAATTAGCAATGAATGCGTTCAGTCAAGCTATTAAATTGATTGTGTTTCAGGTGCTATTAGTGGCCGTTTGCGCATTAACCTTTTTGCTTATTGATGGTGAGCTTTCAGCTCGCTCTGCACTCTTTGGTGGCATTATTTATGTCTTGCCAAATTACATCTTTACCCGTTTGGCTTTCCGGTTTATGGGCGCCAGACAGATTAAAGATGTTGTAGCATCATTTGCATTAGGTGAATCGCTAAAATTGGTACTGACAGTTGTGTTCTTTATTGCGGTATTAGGTTTCGTTAAGGTGAATTATCTTCCTCTTTACGTGACGTTCTCATTAGCAATTGGCTCACAATTATTTGCTCCTTATTTTATGAACAAAAAACTGGGATGAAAAATGTCTGCAACAGGTGAAGCACTAACGTCGACCCAATATATCCAACATCACTTAACTAATTTAGCGGTTGGTGAAGGATTTTGGACTTGGCACCTAGACACACTTTTCGTAACTCTCGCTTTAGGAATTTTATTCTTAGGGACATTCTATCGAGTTGGTCAGAAAGCGACAACGGGCGTACCAGGCAAGTTTCAATGTTTTGTTGAAATGAGTATCGAGTTCGTTAACGACATCGTGAAAGAATCTTTTCATGGTCGTAACGCGTTAATTGCACCGCTGTCATTAACTATCTTTATGATGGTTATTCTGATGAATACAATGGATTTGGTTCCTGTGGATTTCATTCCTGAAGCCGCAAAAGCAATGGGAATTGACTACATGAAAGTTGTTCCAACAACAGACTTAAATACGACATTTGCTATGTCATTAAGTATTTTTGCGCTTATTGTTGGTTTCAGCATCAAGGTTAAAGGTGTCAAAGGGTTCACTCGTGAACTGACTATGAACCCATTTAACCACTGGTTATTTATTCCTTTTAACTTTGCACTGGAAATGGTTACTTTACTGGCTAAGCCTATTTCATTAGCGCTTCGTTTGTTTGGTAACATGTACGCAGGTGAGCTGATCTTTATTTTGATCGCGCTTATGCCTTGGTACCTTCAGTGGGGACTAAGTGTGCCATGGGCGATTTTCCATATTTTGGTAATCGTTCTACAAGGGTTTATCTTCATGATGCTGTCTATGGTTTATCTAAGCAGTGCATGTGAAGATCATTAATTTATAAACACAAATTTTAATTAAAATTTTTTATCTTATTTGGAGAATAAAATGGAAATTGTATCAGCTACTATCTTCGCTGTTGCTATCTTACTAGGTTTTGCTGCATTCGGTACAGCAATCGGTTTCGCTATCTTAGGCGGTAAATTCCTAGAGTCTTCTGCTCGTCAACCAGAGATGGCGCCAGCACTACAAACTAAAATGTTCATCGTTGCTGGTCTTCTTGATGCGATCTCTATGATTGCAGTTGGTATCGCACTATTCCTATTATTCGCGAACCCATTCATCGCTTAATCAGCTTTTGGTCCACTACTAACCAAGGAGGTTCGTTGTGAATATCAACGCAACTCTTTTAGGCCAAGCGATTTCGTTTACGTTATTCGTACTATTTTGTATGAAATATGTATGGCCACCACTGATTGCGGCTATCGAAGAACGTCAACAGAAAATTGCCGATGGTCTTGCAAGTGCGGATAAAGCTGCTAAAGATTTGAAGCTAGCGGAAGCTAAAGCAACAGATCAATTGAAGGATGCTAAAGCGCAAGCGGCAGATATCATTGATGCAGCAAACAAGCGTAAAGCTCAAATTGTCGATGAAGCTAAAGAAGAAGCAAATGCGGAGCGAGCTAAAATTCTTGCTCAAGCGGAAGCTGAAGTTGAAGCTGAACGTAATCGTCTAAAAGAAGAGTTACGCAAACAAGTAGCTGGTTTAGCTATTGCCGGTGCTGAAAAAATTATCGAACGTTCTATTGATGCCGCTGCTAACAGTGACATCGTAGACAAAATCGTTGCAGAACTTTAACAACTGGGGGGCTTATGTCTGATTTGACTACTATTGCTCGTCCATATGCTAAAGCTGCATTTGATTTTGCCGTTAAGGAACAGGCTATTGATAAATGGCAAGAAATGTTAGCGTTTACAGCTGAAATAGCGGTAAATAAAGATATTTCTACATTATTAAATGGTGCTGTAAGTGCACACGCTATTGCTGATATCTTTATCAACGTAGCTGATGAGCAACTTAACGAATCAGGTCAAAACTTTATTAAAGTATTGGCCGAGAACGCTCGTTTAAGCGCATTACCAAACATTGTTACTTTATTTGCATACTATAAAGCGGAACATGAGAAATCTGTTGAAGCTGATGTTACTTCTGCAATGCCATTAACGGCAGAGCAAGAAGCAAATATTGTAATCGCGTTGGAAAAACGTTTAGCACGCAAAGTTAAGTTAAATTGCAACGTTGATAACAGATTAATTGGTGGTTTGATGATTCAGACTGGTGATTTAGTTATTGATGGCTCTGTACGCGGTAAGTTAAATAAACTTGCGGAAGCGCTACAATCGTAATTGGGGAATAGCATGCAACTGAATTCTACAGAAATCAGTGATCTGATCAAACAACGTATTGAAAAATTCAACGTTGTTAGTGAAGCAAGAAATGAAGGTACTATCGTTTCAGTAAGCGATGGTATTATTCGTATTCATGGCCTTGCAGACTGTATGCAAGGCGAAATGATTGAATTACCTGGCAACCGTTTTGGTATCGCACTTAACTTAGAGCGTGACTCTGTTGGTGCGGTAGTAATGGGTTCTTACATGGGTCTTGCAGAAGGCCAGAAAGTACGTTCAACAGGACGTATTTTTGAAGTGCCAGTAGGTCGCAACTTATTAGGTCGTGTTTTAAACACACTTGGTGAGCCTATCGACGGTAAAGGACCAATCGACAACGATGGTTTCTCTCCTGTTGAAGTAATTGCACCGGGTGTAATGGAACGTAAATCTGTTGACCAACCAGTACAAATTGGTATCAAAGCTATTGACGCTATGATCCCAATCGGTCGTGGTCAACGTGAGCTTATTATTGGTGACCGTCAGGTTGGTAAGAGTGCTATCGCTATCGATGCAATCATCAACCAAAAAGACTCGGGCATTAAATGTGTATACGTAGCAATCGGTCAGAAAGCTTCTACCGTTGCTAGTGTTGTACGTAAGCTTGAAGAACATGGCGCAATGGAAAACACTATTCTTGTTGTTGCAACGGCTTCTGAAGCTGCGGCACTACAATACTTAGCACCATACTCTGGTTGTGCTATGGGTGAATACTTCCGTGACCGTGGTGAAGATGCACTAATCGTATATGATGATCTGTCTAAGCAAGCCGTTGCTTACCGTCAGATTTCATTACTATTACGTCGTCCACCGGGCCGTGAAGCATACCCTGGTGATGTTTTCTATCTACATTCACGTCTACTAGAGCGTGCCGCTCGTGTAAACGCTGAATACGTAGAAGCGTTCACTAAAGGTGAAGTGAAAGGTAAGACTGGTTCTTTGACTGCTCTTCCAATCATTGAAACTCAAGGTGGTGACGTATCTGCGTTCGTACCAACGAACGTAATTTCTATTACCGATGGTCAGATCTTCTTGACTACAGAACTGTTTAACTCAGGCACTCGTCCTGCTGTTGATCCAGGTATTTCTGTATCACGTGTTGGTGGTTCAGCACAAACGAAGATCATTAAGAAACTATCTGGTGGTATTCGTACCGCACTAGCACAGTACCGTGAATTAGCAGCATTTGCTCAATTCTCTTCAGACCTTGATGATGCAACGCGTAAGCAGCTTGATCATGGTGCGAAAGTTACTGAGCTAATGAAGCAAGGCCAATATGCACCGATGAGTGTTGCAGAGCAGGCTCTATCTTTATATGCAGCAGAAACTGGTGCATTAGAAGATGTAGAAGTTAACAAAATTGTTAGCTTTGAAGCGTCTCTACAAGCTTATGCAAAAGCAGAACACGCTGATTTACTTGCTTCTATTAATGAAACAGGCGCGTACGACAAAGATGTTCAAGCTAAGCTAACAAGCTTACTTGCAAGCTTTAAGTCTACACAAACCTGGTAAGAGCGGTGGCAGCCTTTGCTGCCACAGCTAGCTTAATAGGAGAAGCAAATGGCCGGCGCTAAAGAAATTAAAAACAAGATCGGGAGTATTACTAATACTCAGAAGATCACCAGCGCAATGGAGATGGTTGCCGCGAGCAAAATGCGTAAAGCACAAGATCGCATGGCAGCTAGTCGCCCATACGCTAACACAATGCGCAGAGTGATCGGTCATCTCGCTGAAGGTTCTCTGGAGTACTCTCATCCGTACCTAGAAGAACGTGACGTGAAACGTGTTGGTTATATTGTGATTTCAACTGACCGTGGTCTATGCGGTGGCTTGAACATTAACCTTTTCAAAAAAACTATCTCTGATATGAAGGGATGGTCTAATAAAAATGTAGATGTAGATTTAGGCCTTATTGGTGCTAAAGCTGGTACATTTTTCGCTAACGTAGGTGGAAACGTGGTTGCTAATACAGCAAACCTCGGTGAAGCACCTAAGTTAGATGATTTGATTGGTTCTGTTCGAGTTATGCTAGATGCATACGATAACGGGAAGTTGGATCGCTTATTCGTTGTATATAACAAATTTGTTAATACGATGACGCAAGAACCAACTATCGATCAACTACTGCCGTTGCCTGCATCGGAAGAAAATGAAGCATTACCTAAGCATGGCTGGGATTACCTTTATGAAGGTGAACCTGCTGAGCTTTTAACTAAATTATTAGTTAGATTTATTGAATCTCAAGTCTATCAAGGTGTTGTTGAAAACGCAGCATCTGAACAAGCAGCACGTATGTTTGCAATGAAAAATGCAACAGACAATGCTGGTGACATCATTGATGAGCTACAGTTAGTATTTAACAAAGCCCGTCAATCTGCCATTACACAAGAGATTTCTGAAATTTGTGCTGGTGCTTCAGCGGTTTAGGCAAACTTGTAAAGTTTAGAGGATTTAAAATGAGTACTGGTATTATTGTCCAGATCATCGGTGCAGTTGTGGACGTTGAGTTTCCACAAGAATCCGTACCTCAAGTGTACGATGCACTGACATTCGACGACGCTAACCTATCTGAATTGGTGCTAGAAGTTCAGCAACAAATCGGTGGTGGTGTTGTTCGTTGTATCGTTATGGGTTCAAGTGACGGTTTACGCCGAGGCCTTAAAGTAACTAACACTGGTAGCGCGATTAGCGTACCTGTTGGTGACGAATGTCTTGGTCGTATTGTAAACGTTCTTGGTAATCCAATTGACGGTAAAGGCGCTATCCCAACAGATACGCGTTATGAAATTCACCGTGCCGCACCTTCTTATGAAGAGCAGTCACTTTCTAACGAATTGTTAGAAACGGGTGTTAAAGTTATCGATTTGATTTGCCCATTTGCTAAAGGTGGTAAAGTCGGTCTATTCGGTGGTGCCGGTGTTGGTAAAACCGTAAACATGATGGAACTGATCAACAACATCGCTAAAGCTCACTCAGGTTTATCTGTGTTTGCTGGTGTTGGTGAGCGTACTCGTGAAGGTAACGATTTCTACTACGAGATGGAAGAAGCCGGCGTACTTGATAAAGTAGCAATGGTTTACGGTCAAATGAATGAGCCTCCAGGTAACCGTTTACGTGTTGCTTTGACTGGTTTATCAATGGCTGAACGCTTCCGTGACGAAGGTAAAGATGTATTATTATTCATCGATAATATCTATCGTTATACACTTGCGGGAACTGAAGTATCTGCACTGCTAGGTCGTATGCCATCAGCAGTAGGCTATCAGCCTACACTAGCTGAAGAAATGGGTATCCTACAAGAGCGTATTACTTCAACTAAGAGTGGTTCAATTACATCTATCCAAGCGGTATACGTACCTGCGGATGATTTAACGGATCCATCTCCAGCAACAACATTTGCTCACTTAGATGCAACAGTTGTACTGAACCGTAACATTGCTTCAATGGGTATGTACCCTGCGATCGACCCACTAGATTCTACTTCTCGTCAGTTAGATCCACTAGTAGTTGGTCAAGAACATTACGACATCGCTCGTGGCGTTCAAGGTGTACTACAGCGTTATACTGAGTTAAAAGACATTATTGCGATCCTAGGTATGGATGAGCTATCTGAAGAAGATAAGCAAATCGTATCTCGTGCTCGTAAGATCCAACGTTTCTTAACTCAGCCATACCATGTTGCTGAAGTATTTACGGGTGACCCGGGTGTTCTAGTATCATTGAAAGAAACTCTACGTGGCTTTAAAGGCTTACTAGAGGGTGATTACGATGATCTTCCTGAGCAAGCGTTCATGTATTGTGGTTCTATCGACGATGCTGTTGAAGCTGCGAAGAAACTGTAAATAAGCGAGGGCACTATGGCTATGACTTTTGATTTGAATGTAGTAAGCGCAGAAGGTGTTTTATTTTCTGGGCGTGCAGAAAGCATTCAAGTTACCGGTTCTGGCGGTGAGTTCGGCATTTTAGCTGGACATACACCACTATTAACTGGAATAGTACCTGGCATGGTGCGCTTGGTTAAACAACACGGTGAAGAAGAAGTTATCTTCGTTTCAGGCGGTACTTGTGAAGTACAACCTGGCGAAGTTACCGTGCTGGCTGATACTGCTATTCGTGCAGAAGATCTAGATTTAGCCAAAGCGCAAGAAGCCAAAAGACAAGCTGAGGAACTACTTAACAGCTCTGCAACTAACCAAGATGTAGATTATGTTAAAGTTGCGAATCAACTGGCTGATGCAATTGCTCAACTTCGCGTGCTTAAATTGGTTAAAAAATTCAACTAGTTTGAATTTTTAATTGAATACGTTTAGTTGTCAAAAAGCGACCTTAGGGTCGCTTTTTTTATGTTTTTAATACACAATCCATATTGTTAAACTTAATTATTCCCTATAACCTGAATATTCTATTTATATTTTAATGTCATCATTCAGATAAGAGCCCATTATGCCCATTAGTGTTGTTATTCTTGCCGCTGGTAAAGGAACGCGTATGCGTTCAGATCTCCCTAAAGTACTTCACCCAATTGCTAAAAAACCAATGGTTCAGCATGTTATTGATACTGTAAAACAGTTAGATGTTAACGATATCCATTTAGTCTACGGCCATGGCGCTGAATTACTGAAATCACGAATCCAAGATGACAAATTAGGTTGGGTTCTACAAGCTGAACAGTTGGGGACTGGCCATGCGGTACAACAGGCCGCGGATCAATTTAAAGCCGATGAACAAGTACTCGTGTTGTATGGTGATGTTCCATTAATTAGCCAAGAAACGCTAACCCATTTATGTCAATCTCAACCTGAAGGTGGTATCGGCTTACTTACTGTGAAATTAGATAATCCTATGGGATATGGTCGCATTGTTCGTGAAGGCGACACGGTTGTAGGTATTGTTGAGCAGAAAGATGCATCAGCAGAACAACTTAAAATTAATGAAGTGAATTCTGGAATCCTCGTTGCTAATGGTGCAGATTTTCAGCACTGGTTATCTTTGTTAGATAATAATAATGCGCAAGCTGAATATTACTTAACTGATGTAATTGCACTTGCACATAAAGCTGGTCGCACGATTAACGCCGTTCACCCGATTGCAAATATCGAAGTCGAAGGTGTGAATAACCGCATGCAATTGGCTGAGCTAGAACGCGCATACCAAGAATTACAAGCATATAAGCTAATGGAGCAAGGCGTTACTATGCTTGATCCACGTCGCTTTGATTTACGCGGTGAAGTGAATGTAGGTAACGATGTTACTTTTGATATAAATGTTATTATTGAAGGCAAGGTAACGATTGGTCGTGGTGTCACTATCGGTGCTAATTGCATTTTGAAAGATTGTCACATAGGTGATAATTCGGAGATAAAACCAAATTCCATTATTGAATCAGCGACAATTGGTATTGATTGTAGTGTGGGTCCATTTGCGCGTTTACGTCCTAATACTATACTGGAAGACGATGCACATGTAGGTAACTTCGTCGAGCTGAAAAAGACAACATTAGGTAAAGGCTCTAAAGCTGGTCACCTTGCTTATCTTGGCGATAGCATTATTGGTGAAAAAGTAAATATTGGTGCAGGTACTATTACTTGTAACTATGATGGGGTAAATAAATTCCAGACTGTTATTAAAGATGGCGCATTCATTGGTTCAGATAGTCAATTGATCGCACCTGTTACTATTGGTAAAAATGCCACTGTTGGCGCTGGTTCTACTATCGCGAAAGATGTAGCTGCCGATGAACTTGTTATCACTCGAGTGAAACAACGTCATATCAAAAATTGGCCTAAACCAACTAAAATTGCAAAGTAAGCGTTAATATAATTGTAGTTATAAAAAAGCAGAGATTTATCTCTGCTTTTTTGTATTCGTCATTAACTATGCATTATACCGGGGTTGGAGTTGGATTACGTTTATGAGTTGTTTTTTTATAGGTATCGATAATTTTAGTTTCAGCTTTAATATCGATCTCTTTTCCTTCTAAGAAATCATCGATTTGCTCATAAGTAACACCTAAGGCAATTTCATCTTCTAATTGAGGGCGCTCTTCTTCCAAATCTGCAGTAGGTACTTTTTGATAAACTAATTCTGATGCGCCTAAATAGGCTGCGAGTGATCTCACCTGACGTTTATTTAAACCAAACAATGGCGCTAAGTCACAAGCTCCGTCACCGTGCTTAGTAAAGAATCCGGAAATGTTTTCTGCACTGTGATCAGTTCCTGGTACTAAACCTTGATATAAACCGGCAATTTCGTATTGTGCAATCATTCGCATTCTTGCTTTTACATTACCCTTATTAAAATCTTGGTTGAATGCGGTACTCTCTGGTAATCCAGCTGCTTTAACGGATTCGAGTACTTCCGCATGAATACTATCTGCACCAGATTGGATATTGACTACTATAGATGTTTTTGGATTAATAAAGCGAAGTGCTTTTTGTGCATCATCTTCATCTGCTTGTACAGAGTAAGGTAAACGTACTGCAATGAAATTATAATTATCACACTGGTACTCTGTATTTAGCTCTTCGATAGCTAATTGGCAAAGTCGGCCACAAGTTGATGAGTCAACACCACCACTTATACCTAATACTAAACTTTTTAATCCTGAGTCAGTTAATTGTTGCTTGATAAAGTTAATGCGACTACGGATCTCATCGGCGATATCGATACTAGGTTTAACTTTCATCTCTGCGATAATTTGTTTTTTAAGTTCAGTCATGGGTTTATCTCCTTGGTTAAGGTTATTGTATCGAGAAAAATGGACATTACTAGTTACCTAGCACCGTAAATTATGACTTTTAAGTGGACTGGTTCGCTATGTTGAGGTGTATATATACGATTGAGAGTGAAAAAGAACGGTTTAGTACTAAATCCATACAGAGCTTGTTGTTTGTGATGTTATTTTATAATAACGCTTGCCTATGTGATCGAATTCTCTATAATCCACCCCACTGACACGGCAACAGCCGCTCAGTATGCTCTTTAACAATTTATTCAAGCAATCTGTGTGAGCACTTGCAGAGATATAATGACCAAAAATTATATCAATGTAATTGTGAACATTAAATTAAATCGAAAGATTTGGTTTTATAAACAACAAACTTCGGTTTGTTGTTGAAGTACAGAATTCATTGAGCCGACTTAATCGCTTAGGCGATTAGTCAAAAAACTTTTAATTGAAGAGTTTGATCATGGCTCAGATTGAACGCTGGCGGTAGGCTTAACACATGCAAGTCGAGCGGAAACGAAGAATAGCTTGCTATTCTGGCGTCGAGCGGCGGACGGGTGAGTAATGCTTGGGAATCTGCCTAGTCGAGGGGGACAACAGTTGGAAACGACTGCTAATACCGCATACGACCTACGGGTGAAAGGGGGCCTCTTCTTGAAAGCTCTCGCGACTAGATGAGCCCAAGTGGGATTAGCTTGTTGGTGAGGTAAGAGCTCACCAAGGCGACGATCCCTAGCTGGTCTGAGAGGATGATCAGCCACACTGGAACTGAGACACGGTCCAGACTCCTACGGGAGGCAGCAGTGGGGAATATTGCACAATGGGGGGAACCCTGATGCAGCCATACCGCGTGTATGAAGAAGGCCTTAGGGTTGTAAAGTACTTTCAGCGAGGAGGAAAGGTAGTAGATTAATACTCTGCTACTGTGACGTTACTCGCAGAAGAAGCACCGGCTAACTCCGTGCCAGCAGCCGCGGTAATACGGAGGGTGCAAGCGTTAATCGGAATTACTGGGCGTAAAGCGCATGCAGGCGGTTTGTTAAGCGAGATGTGAAAGCCCCGGGCTCAACCTGGGAACTGCATTTCGAACTGGCAAACTAGAGTTCTTGAGAGGGTGGTAGAATTTCAGGTGTAGCGGTGAAATGCGTAGAGATCTGAAGGAATACCAGTGGCGAAGGCGGCCACCTGGCAAGTAACTGACGCTCAGATGCGAAAGCGTGGGTAGCAAACGGGATTAGATACCCCGGTAGTCCACGCCGTAAACGATGTCTACTCGGAGTTTGGTTCCTTGAGAACTGGGCTCTTAAGCTAACGCATTAAGTAGACCGCCTGGGGAGTACGGCCGCAAGGTTAAAACTCAAATGAATTGACGGGGGCCCGCACAAGCGGTGGAGCATGTGGTTTAATTCGATGCAACGCGAAGAACCTTACCTACTCTTGACATCCATAGAACTTTTCAGAGATGAATTGGTGCCTTCGGGAACTATGAGACAGGTGCTGCATGGCTGTCGTCAGCTCGTGTTGTGAAATGTTGGGTTAAGTCCCGCAACGAGCGCAACCCTTATCCTTATTTGCCAGCACGTAATGGTGGGAACTCTAAGGAGACTGCCGGTGATAAACCGGAGGAAGGTGGGGACGACGTCAAGTCATCATGGCCCTTACGAGTAGGGCTACACACGTGCTACAATGGCGCATACAAAGGGCTGCAAACCAGCAATGGTAAGCGAATCCCATAAAGTGCGTCGTAGTCCGGATTGGGGTCTGCAACTCGACCCCATGAAGTCGGAATCGCTAGTAATCGTGAATCAGAATGTCACGGTGAATACGTTCCCGGGCCTTGTACACACCGCCCGTCACACCATGGGAGTGGGCTGCACCAGAAGTCATTAGCTTAACCTTCGGGAGGGCGATGACCACGGTGTGGTTCATGACTGGGGTGAAGTCGTAACAAGGTAGCCCTAGGGGAACCTGGGGCTGGATCACCTCCTTACGTAAAGTTGTTAGTTTTTGTAAGTGCCCACACAAATTGCTTGAATAGAAAACGTTAAAGACGCTAGTAAGCAAAGATAAGCAATCGCTTGTTTATCTTTGCTTTTTAGCAAATTGCTCTTTAAAAATTTGGAAAGCTGAATAAATAAAGAAGTTCTTAAAACACGTTATTGCTTCGGCAATAACAATATAGTGTTCTTGAGTATTCTTGAGGCGAAAAAAACTAGATAATACCTAGTTATTTCAATTGTACGGTCGACTTTAGATTGTATGGTTAAGTGACTAAGCGTATACGGTGGATGCCTAGGCAGTCAGAGGCGATGAAGGACGTGTTAATCTGCGTTAAGCTGTGGGGAGTTGATAAAAAGCGTTAATCCACAGATTTCCGAATGGGGGAACCCACTCTACTTTGTAGAGTATCGTAACGTGAATACATAGCGTTACGAAGCGAACCGGGAGAACTGAAACATCTAAGTACCCCGAGGAAAAGAAATCAATAGAGATACCCTTAGTAGCGGCGAGCGAACGGGGTCTAGCCCTTAAGCAGTTTGGAAGTTAGTGGAAGATTCTGGAAAGTTTCACGATACAGGGTGATAGTCCCGTACATGAAAACGACCTTACTGTGAAATCGAGTAGGACGGCACACGTGATATGCTGTTTGAATATGGGAGGACCATCTTCCAAGGCTAAATACTACTGACTGACCGATAGTGAACCAGTACCGTGAGGGAAAGGCGAAAAGAACCCCTGTGAGGGGAGTGAAATAGAACCTGAAACCGTATACGTACAAGCAGTGGGAGCAGACTTGTTCTGTGACTGCGTACCTTTTGTATAATGGGTCAACGACTTAATTTCAGTAGCAAGGTTAAGCGAATAGCGGAGCCGTAGGGAAACCGAGTGTTAACTGCGCGAATAGTTGCTGGGATTAGACCCGAAACCCGGTGATCTAGCCATGGGCAGGTTGAAGGTTGAGTAACATCAACTGGAGGACCGAACCGACTAATGTTGAAAAATTAGCGGATGACTTGTGGCTGGGGGTGAAAGGCCAATCAAACCGGGAGATAGCTGGTTCTCCTCGAAAGCTATTTAGGTAGCGCCTCGCGTCTAACTATTGGGGGTAGAGCACTGTTAAGGCTAGGGGGTCATCCCGACTTACCAACCCTTTGCAAACTCCGAATACCAATAAGTTCAATCGCGGGAGACACACGGCGGGTGCTAACGTCCGTCGTGGAAAGGGAAACAACCCAGACCGTCAGCTAAGGTCCCAAAGTGTATGTTAAGTGGGAAACGATGTGGAAAGGCTCAGACAGCCAGGAAGTTGGCTTAGAAGCAGCCATCTTTTAAAGAAAGCGTAATAGCTCACTGGTCGAGTCGGTCTGCGCGGAAGATTTAACGGGGCTAAACATACCACCGAAGCTACGGATGCAAAGACTTGTTCTTTGCATGGTAGAGGAGCGTTCTGTAAGCCGTCGAAGGTGAGTTGAGAAGCTTGCTGGAGGTATCAGAAGTGCGAATGTTGACATGAGTAACGATAATGGGGGTGAAAAACCTCCACGCCGAAAGACCAAGGGTTCCTGTCCAACGTTAATCGGGGCAGGGTGAGTCGACCCCTAAGGCGAGGCCGAAAGGCGTAGTCGATGGGAAACAGGTTAATATTCCTGTACTCACTTATATTGCGATGGGGTGACGGAGAAGGTTAGGCTAGCATGGCGATGGTTGTCCATGTTTAAGGTTGTAGGCTGTGTGCTTAGGTAAATCCGGGCGCACATTAAGGCTGAGAACTGATGACGAGTCTCTACGGAGATGAAGTAGTTGATACCCGGCTTCCAGGAAAAACCTCTAAGCTTCAGATATAAGAGAATCGTACCCCAAACCGACACAGGTGGTTAGGTAGAGAATACTAAGGCGCTTGAGAGAACTCGGGTGAAGGAACTAGGCAAAATGGTACCGTAACTTCGGGAGAAGGTACGCCAATGATGGTGAAGGACTTGCTCCGTAAGCTATTGTTGGTCGCAGAGAAATGGTGGCTGCAACTGTTTATTAAAAACACAGCACTGTGCAAAATCGAAAGATGACGTATACGGTGTGACGCCTGCCCGGTGCCGGAAGGTTAATTGATTGGGTTAGACTTAGGTCGAAGCTCATGATCGAAGCCCCGGTAAACGGCGGCCGTAACTATAACGGTCCTAAGGTAGCGAAATTCCTTGTCGGGTAAGTTCCGACCTGCACGAATGGCGTAATGATGGCCACGCTGTCTCCACCCGAGACTCAGTGAAATTGAAATCGCTGTTAAGATGCAGTGTACCCGCGGCTAGACGGAAAGACCCCGTGAACCTTTACTATAGCTTGGCACTGAACATTGAACCTACATGTGTAGGATAGGTGGGAGACGTTGAAGCATTGTCGCTAGATGATGTGGAGTCAACCTTGAAATACCACCCTTGTACGTTTGATGTTCTAACGTAGGCCCCTTATCGGGGTTGCGGACAGTGTCTGGTGGGTAGTTTGACTGGGGCGGTCTCCTCCCAAAGAGTAACGGAGGAGCACGAAGGTTGGCTAAACATGGTTGGACATCATGTGGTTAGTGCAAAGGCATAAGCCAGCTTAACTGCGAGACAGACACGTCGAGCAGGTACGAAAGTAGGTCTTAGTGATCCGGTGGTTCTGAATGGAAGGGCCATCGCTCAACGGATAAAAGGTACTCCGGGGATAACAGGCTGATACCGCCCAAGAGTTCATATCGACGGCGGTGTTTGGCACCTCGATGTCGGCTCATCACATCCTGGGGCTGAAGTTGGTCCCAAGGGTATGGCTGTTCGCCATTTAAAGTGGTACGCGAGCTGGGTTTAGAACGTCGTGAGACAGTTCGGTCCCTATCTGCCGTGGGCGTTTGAGAATTGAGAGGAGCTGCTCCTAGTACGAGAGGACCGGAGTGGACGAACCACTGGTGTTCGGGTTGTTATGCCAATAGCATTGCCCGGTAGCTAAGTTCGGAACTGATAACCGCTGAAAGCATCTAAGCGGGAAGCAGGCCTCGAGATGAGTTCTCACTGGAGCTTTAAGCTCCCTGAAGGGCCGTTGGAGACTACAACGTTGATAGGCAAGGTGTGTAAGTGCTGTGAGGCATTGAGCTAACTTGTACTAATTACCCGTGAGGCTTAACCATACAAATTAAAGTATGATTAATTGAAATATGACTTAAGAATAAACAGAACACTTTATGTTTTAAAGACTTCTTTATTTATAGCTTTTCAGATTTAAAAATGAAACGTAAGTTTCTATATAGAAAGCAAACCAGATTTGCTTGGTGACCATAGTGTTGCGGTACCACCTGATCCCATTCCGAACTCAGTAGTGAAACGTAATAACGCCGATGGTAGTGTGGGGCTTCCCCATGTGAGAGTAGGGCATCGCCAAGCGCCAAATTAGAGAGAGCCGATATCAGTAATGATATCGGCTTTTTTGTGTCTGTAATTTACAGCTGTGATGTGATTATTGCGCGTTTGAATTAAAAATACCGAGCTTAACCTGCTGCGTCGGTTGCTATAAACGTATTCCAACTAATAAAAAACCAGCCGATGGCTGGTTTTTGTGTATTTAAAGTCGGATTAATTAAAGTCAGCGATAATGTACAGGTGCTAGCTTGCAAAAATACGCAGTTCTCTTTCGCTGAACTGAATATCGGGTCTTATTATCGCGGAATATACACGTGTAATAATTTATTTATGCTAAAGCCGTTTTATTTTGGCTGTAAAATGGCGTAATTGGACGCTAAGGACTAGACTTAATATCCTTACTCGATAGTATTACCCTTAAAGTAAATCTGTAACGCAAGTTCAGGCCAATCATATTATGCTGTAATTATCACCGTTCGTATGAATCGTGATCGTTAATGCACGTGTTATTGCTGGTTTTTCCTGCATTAAATATTAAATCAATATAAGTGCATAAAATGGATTGCTAATGTGATCTAAATCCCTATAATGCATCCCACTGACACGGCAACAGCCGCTCAGTAAGGTGTTTAAAAAGAACTTAGGTTACTTTTTAAACGTCCTGAATAAAGCATAAATATGTGCTTGACTTCGAATCTGGTTTGCGTAGAATACGCAGCCTGACTAAGACGCAAAGCGTTGATGTCACTGCTCTTTAACAATTTATTCAAGCAATCTGTGTGAGCACTTGCAGAGATATAATGACCAAAAATTATATCAATGTAATTGTGAACATTAAATTAAATCGAAAGATTTGGTTTTATAAACAACAAACTTCGGTTTGTTGTTGAAGTACAGAATTCATTGAGCCGACTTAATCGCTTAGGCGATTAGTCAAAAAACTTTTAATTGAAGAGTTTGATCATGGCTCAGATTGAACGCTGGCGGTAGGCTTAACACATGCAAGTCGAGCGGAAACGAAGAATAGCTTGCTATTCTGGCGTCGAGCGGCGGACGGGTGAGTAATGCTTGGGAATCTGCCTAGTCGAGGGGGACAACAGTTGGAAACGACTGCTAATACCGCATACGACCTACGGGTGAAAGGGGGCCTCTTCTTGAAAGCTCTCGCGACTAGATGAGCCCAAGTGGGATTAGCTTGTTGGTGAGGTAAGAGCTCACCAAGGCGACGATCCCTAGCTGGTCTGAGAGGATGATCAGCCACACTGGAACTGAGACACGGTCCAGACTCCTACGGGAGGCAGCAGTGGGGAATATTGCACAATGGGGGAAACCCTGATGCAGCCATACCGCGTGTATGAAGAAGGCCTTAGGGTTGTAAAGTACTTTCAGCGAGGAGGAAAGGTAGTAGATTAATACTCTGCTACTGTGACGTTACTCGCAGAAGAAGCACCGGCTAACTCCGTGCCAGCAGCCGCGGTAATACGGAGGGTGCAAGCGTTAATCGGAATTACTGGGCGTAAAGCGCATGCAGGCGGTTTGTTAAGCGAGATGTGAAAGCCCCGGGCTCAACCTGGGAACTGCATTTCGAACTGGCAAACTAGAGTTCTTGAGAGGGTGGTAGAATTTCAGGTGTAGCGGTGAAATGCGTAGAGATCTGAAGGAATACCAGTGGCGAAGGCGGCCACCTGGCAAGTAACTGACGCTCAGATGCGAAAGCGTGGGTAGCAAACGGGATTAGATACCCCGGTAGTCCACGCCGTAAACGATGTCTACTCGGAGTTTGGTTCCTTGAGAACTGGGCTCTTAAGCTAACGCATTAAGTAGACCGCCTGGGGAGTACGGCCGCAAGGTTAAAACTCAAATGAATTGACGGGGGCCCGCACAAGCGGTGGAGCATGTGGTTTAATTCGATGCAACGCGAAGAACCTTACCTACTCTTGACATCCATAGAACTTTTCAGAGATGAATTGGTGCCTTCGGGAACTATGAGACAGGTGCTGCATGGCTGTCGTCAGCTCGTGTTGTGAAATGTTGGGTTAAGTCCCGCAACGAGCGCAACCCTTATCCTTATTTGCCAGCACGTAATGGTGGGAACTCTAAGGAGACTGCCGGTGATAAACCGGAGGAAGGTGGGGACGACGTCAAGTCATCATGGCCCTTACGAGTAGGGCTACACACGTGCTACAATGGCGCATACAAAGGGCTGCAAACCAGCAATGGTAAGCGAATCCCATAAAGTGCGTCGTAGTCCGGATTGGGGTCTGCAACTCGACCCCATGAAGTCGGAATCGCTAGTAATCGTGAATCAGAATGTCACGGTGAATACGTTCCCGGGCCTTGTACACACCGCCCGTCACACCATGGGAGTGGGCTGCACCAGAAGTCATTAGCTTAACCTTCGGGAGGGCGATGACCACGGTGTGGTTCATGACTGGGGTGAAGTCGTAACAAGGTAGCCCTAGGGGAACCTGGGGCTGGATCACCTCCTTACGTAAAGTTGTTAATTTTTGTAAGTGCCCACACAAATTGCTTGAATAGAAAGTTGAATAGTATGTCTTACTAATAGTAAGACGCTAGTAAGCAAAGATAAGCAATCGCTTGTTTATCTTTGCTTTTTAGCAAATTGCTCTTTAAAAATTTGGAAAGCTGAATAAATAAAGAAGTTCTTAAAACACGTTATTGCTTCGGCAATAACAATATAGTGTTCTTGAGTATTCTTGAGGCGAAAAAAACTAGATAATACCTAGTTATTTCAATTGTACGGTCGACTTTAGATTGTATGGTTAAGTGACTAAGCGTATACGGTGGATGCCTAGGCAGTCAGAGGCGATGAAGGACGTGTTAATCTGCGTTAAGCTGTGGGGAGTTGATAAAAAGCGTTAATCCACAGATTTCCGAATGGGGGAACCCACTCTACTTTGTAGAGTATCGTAACGTGAATACATAGCGTTACGAAGCGAACCGGGAGAACTGAAACATCTAAGTACCCCGAGGAAAAGAAATCAATAGAGATACCCTTAGTAGCGGCGAGCGAACGGGGTCTAGCCCTTAAGCAGTTTGGAAGTTAGTGGAAGATTCTGGAAAGTTTCACGATACAGGGTGATAGTCCCGTACATGAAAACGACCTTACTGTGAAATCGAGTAGGACGGCACACGTGATATGCTGTTTGAATATGGGAGGACCATCTTCCAAGGCTAAATACTACTGACTGACCGATAGTGAACCAGTACCGTGAGGGAAAGGCGAAAAGAACCCCTGTGAGGGGAGTGAAATAGAACCTGAAACCGTATACGTACAAGCAGTGGGAGCAGACTTGTTCTGTGACTGCGTACCTTTTGTATAATGGGTCAACGACTTAATTTCAGTAGCAAGGTTAAGCGAATAGCGGAGCCGTAGGGAAACCGAGTGTTAACTGCGCGAATAGTTGCTGGGATTAGACCCGAAACCCGGTGATCTAGCCATGGGCAGGTTGAAGGTTGAGTAACATCAACTGGAGGACCGAACCGACTAATGTTGAAAAATTAGCGGATGACTTGTGGCTGGGGGTGAAAGGCCAATCAAACCGGGAGATAGCTGGTTCTCCTCGAAAGCTATTTAGGTAGCGCCTCGCGTCTAACTATTGGGGGTAGAGCACTGTTAAGGCTAGGGGGTCATCCCGACTTACCAACCCTTTGCAAACTCCGAATACCAATAAGTTCAATCGCGGGAGACACACGGCGGGTGCTAACGTCCGTCGTGGAAAGGGAAACAACCCAGACCGTCAGCTAAGGTCCCAAAGTGTATGTTAAGTGGGAAACGATGTGGAAAGGCTCAGACAGCCAGGAAGTTGGCTTAGAAGCAGCCATCTTTTAAAGAAAGCGTAATAGCTCACTGGTCGAGTCGGTCTGCGCGGAAGATTTAACGGGGCTAAACATACCACCGAAGCTACGGATGCAAAGACTTGTTCTTTGCATGGTAGAGGAGCGTTCTGTAAGCCGTCGAAGGTGAGTTGAGAAGCTTGCTGGAGGTATCAGAAGTGCGAATGTTGACATGAGTAACGATAATGGGGGTGAAAAACCTCCACGCCGAAAGACCAAGGGTTCCTGTCCAACGTTAATCGGGGCAGGGTGAGTCGACCCCTAAGGCGAGGCCGAAAGGCGTAGTCGATGGGAAACAGGTTAATATTCCTGTACTCACTTATATTGCGATGGGGTGACGGAGAAGGTTAGGCTAGCATGGCGATGGTTGTCCATGTTTAAGGTTGTAGGCTGTGTGCTTAGGTAAATCCGGGCGCACATTAAGGCTGAGAACTGATGACGAGTCTCTACGGAGATGAAGTAGTTGATACCCGGCTTCCAGGAAAAACCTCTAAGCTTCAGATATAAGAGAATCGTACCCCAAACCGACACAGGTGGTTAGGTAGAGAATACTAAGGCGCTTGAGAGAACTCGGGTGAAGGAACTAGGCAAAATGGTACCGTAACTTCGGGAGAAGGTACGCCAATGATGGTGAAGGACTTGCTCCGTAAGCTATTGTTGGTCGCAGAGAAATGGTGGCTGCAACTGTTTATTAAAAACACAGCACTGTGCAAAATCGAAAGATGACGTATACGGTGTGACGCCTGCCCGGTGCCGGAAGGTTAATTGATTGGGTTAGACTTAGGTCGAAGCTCATGATCGAAGCCCCGGTAAACGGCGGCCGTAACTATAACGGTCCTAAGGTAGCGAAATTCCTTGTCGGGTAAGTTCCGACCTGCACGAATGGCGTAATGATGGCCACGCTGTCTCCACCCGAGACTCAGTGAAATTGAAATCGCTGTTAAGATGCAGTGTACCCGCGGCTAGACGGAAAGACCCCGTGAACCTTTACTATAGCTTGGCACTGAACATTGAACCTACATGTGTAGGATAGGTGGGAGACGTTGAAGCATTGTCGCTAGATGATGTGGAGTCAACCTTGAAATACCACCCTTGTACGTTTGATGTTCTAACGTAGGCCCCTTATCGGGGTTGCGGACAGTGTCTGGTGGGTAGTTTGACTGGGGCGGTCTCCTCCCAAAGAGTAACGGAGGAGCACGAAGGTTGGCTAAACATGGTTGGACATCATGTGGTTAGTGCAAAGGCATAAGCCAGCTTAACTGCGAGACAGACACGTCGAGCAGGTACGAAAGTAGGTCTTAGTGATCCGGTGGTTCTGAATGGAAGGGCCATCGCTCAACGGATAAAAGGTACTCCGGGGATAACAGGCTGATACCGCCCAAGAGTTCATATCGACGGCGGTGTTTGGCACCTCGATGTCGGCTCATCACATCCTGGGGCTGAAGTTGGTCCCAAGGGTATGGCTGTTCGCCATTTAAAGTGGTACGCGAGCTGGGTTTAGAACGTCGTGAGACAGTTCGGTCCCTATCTGCCGTGGGCGTTTGAGAATTGAGAGGAGCTGCTCCTAGTACGAGAGGACCGGAGTGGACGAACCACTGGTGTTCGGGTTGTTATGCCAATAGCATTGCCCGGTAGCTAAGTTCGGAACTGATAACCGCTGAAAGCATCTAAGCGGGAAGCAGGCCTCGAGATGAGTTCTCACTGGAGCTTTAAGCTCCCTGAAGGGCCGTTGGAGACTACAACGTTGATAGGCAAGGTGTGTAAGTGCTGTGAGGCATTGAGCTAACTTGTACTAATTACCCGTGAGGCTTAACCATACAAATTAAAGTATGATTAATTGAAATATCGACTTAAGAATAGACAGAACACTTTATGTTTTAAAGACTTCTTTATTTATAGCTTTTCAGATTTTAAAGATACAACTTGAAAGCAAACCAAATTTGCTTGGTGACCATAGTGTTGCGGTACCACCTGATCCCATTCCGAACTCAGTAGTGAAACGTAATAACGCCGATGGTAGTGTGGGGCTTCCCCATGTGAGAGTAGGGCATCGCCAAGCGCCAAATTAGAATTAGCCGATATCAGCAATGATATCGGCTTTTTTGTGTCTGTAATTTACAGCTGTGATGTGATTATTGCGCGTTTGAATTAAAAATACCGAGCTTAACCTGCTGCGTCGGTTGCTATAAATGTACTTCAGACAATAAAAAACCAGCCGTCGGCTGGTTTTTGTGTAACTGGCGTTCGATTAGTCAAAAGGAACGGCTCTTCGTAGTCATTCGCTTGTGAACACGCACCGTTATTTTTAGCTTGAGTGATGTTGGGCCTTATATTCACTGAATATAATCAGCAAAAAATTTATTTATGCTAAAGCCGTTTTATTTTGGTTGTAAAATGGCGTAATTGGACGCTCACGACTAGACTTAATATCCTTGCTCGATAGTTTTACCCTTAAAGTAAATCTGTAACGCAAGTTCAGGCCAATCATATTATGCTGTAATTATCACCGTTCGTATGAATCGTGATCGTTAATGCACGTGTTATTGCTGGTTTTTCCTGCATTAAATATTAAATCAATATAAGTGCATAAAATGGATTGCTAATGTGATCTAAATCCCTATAATGCATCCCACTGACACGGCAACAGCCGCTCAGTAAGGTGTTTAAAAAGAACTTAGGTTACTTTTTAAACGTCCTGAATAAAGCATAAATATGTGCTTGACTTCGAATCTGGTTTGCGTAGAATACGCAGCCTGACTAAGACGCAAAGCGTTGATGTCACTGCTCTTTAACAATTTATTCAAGCAATCTGTGTGAGCACTTGCAGAGATATAATGACCAAAAATTATATCAATGTAATTGTGAACATTAAATTAAATCGAAAGATTTGGTTTTATAAACAACAAACTTCGGTTTGTTGTTGAAGTACAGAATTCATTGAGCCGACTTAATCGCTTAGGCGATTAGTCAAAAAACTTTTAATTGAAGAGTTTGATCATGGCTCAGATTGAACGCTGGCGGTAGGCTTAACACATGCAAGTCGAGCGGAAACGAAGAATAGCTTGCTATTCTGGCGTCGAGCGGCGGACGGGTGAGTAATGCTTGGGAATCTGCCTAGTCGAGGGGGACAACAGTTGGAAACGACTGCTAATACCGCATACGACCTACGGGTGAAAGGGGGCCTCTTCTTGAAAGCTCTCGCGACTAGATGAGCCCAAGTGGGATTAGCTTGTTGGTGAGGTAAGAGCTCACCAAGGCGACGATCCCTAGCTGGTCTGAGAGGATGATCAGCCACACTGGAACTGAGACACGGTCCAGACTCCTACGGGAGGCAGCAGTGGGGAATATTGCACAATGGGGGAAACCCTGATGCAGCCATACCGCGTGTATGAAGAAGGCCTTAGGGTTGTAAAGTACTTTCAGCGAGGAGGAAAGGTAGTAGATTAATACTCTGCTACTGTG
Organism: Moritella sp. 5; assembly: GCF_018219455.1. NCBI lineage: Bacteria > Pseudomonadati > Pseudomonadota > Gammaproteobacteria > Alteromonadales > Moritellaceae > Moritella > Moritella sp. 5. The sequence continues at coordinate 4,956,057 of NZ_CP056122.1, read as the reverse complement.
ACGTTACTCGCAGAAGAAGCACCGGCTAACTCCGTGCCAGCAGCCGCGGTAATACGGAGGGTGCAAGCGTTAATCGGAATTACTGGGCGTAAAGCGCATGCAGGCGGTTTGTTAAGCGAGATGTGAAAGCCCCGGGCTCAACCTGGGAACTGCATTTCGAACTGGCAAACTAGAGTTCTTGAGAGGGTGGTAGAATTTCAGGTGTAGCGGTGAAATGCGTAGAGATCTGAAGGAATACCAGTGGCGAAGGCGGCCACCTGGCAAGTAACTGACGCTCAGATGCGAAAGCGTGGGTAGCAAACGGGATTAGATACCCCGGTAGTCCACGCCGTAAACGATGTCTACTCGGAGTTTGGTTCCTTGAGAACTGGGCTCTTAAGCTAACGCATTAAGTAGACCGCCTGGGGAGTACGGCCGCAAGGTTAAAACTCAAATGAATTGACGGGGGCCCGCACAAGCGGTGGAGCATGTGGTTTAATTCGATGCAACGCGAAGAACCTTACCTACTCTTGACATCCATAGAACTTTTCAGAGATGAATTGGTGCCTTCGGGAACTATGAGACAGGTGCTGCATGGCTGTCGTCAGCTCGTGTTGTGAAATGTTGGGTTAAGTCCCGCAACGAGCGCAACCCTTATCCTTATTTGCCAGCACGTAATGGTGGGAACTCTAAGGAGACTGCCGGTGATAAACCGGAGGAAGGTGGGGACGACGTCAAGTCATCATGGCCCTTACGAGTAGGGCTACACACGTGCTACAATGGCGCATACAAAGGGCTGCAAACCAGCAATGGTAAGCGAATCCCATAAAGTGCGTCGTAGTCCGGATTGGGGTCTGCAACTCGACCCCATGAAGTCGGAATCGCTAGTAATCGTGAATCAGAATGTCACGGTGAATACGTTCCCGGGCCTTGTACACACCGCCCGTCACACCATGGGAGTGGGCTGCACCAGAAGTCATTAGCTTAACCTTCGGGAGGGCGATGACCACGGTGTGGTTCATGACTGGGGTGAAGTCGTAACAAGGTAGCCCTAGGGGAACCTGGGGCTGGATCACCTCCTTACGTAAAGTTGTTAATTTTTGTAAGTGCCCACACAAATTGCTTGAATAGAAAGTTGAATAGTATGTCTTACTAATAGTAAGACGCTAGTAAGCAAAGATAAGCAATCGCTTGTTTATCTTTGCTTTTTAGCAAATTGCTCTTTAAAAATTTGGAAAGCTGAATAAATAAAGAAGTTCTTAAAACACGTTATTACTTCGGTAATAACAATATAGTGTTCTTGAGTATTCTTGAGGCGAAAAAAACTAGATAATACCTAGTTATTTCAATTGTACGGTCGACTTTAGATTGTATGGTTAAGTGACTAAGCGTATACGGTGGATGCCTAGGCAGTCAGAGGCGATGAAGGACGTGTTAATCTGCGTTAAGCTGTGGGGAGTTGATAAAAAGCGTTAATCCACAGATTTCCGAATGGGGGAACCCACTCTACTTTGTAGAGTATCGTAACGTGAATACATAGCGTTACGAAGCGAACCGGGAGAACTGAAACATCTAAGTACCCCGAGGAAAAGAAATCAATAGAGATACCCTTAGTAGCGGCGAGCGAACGGGGTCTAGCCCTTAAGCAGTTTGGAAGTTAGTGGAAGATTCTGGAAAGTTTCACGATACAGGGTGATAGTCCCGTACATGAAAACGACCTTACTGTGAAATCGAGTAGGACGGCACACGTGATATGCTGTTTGAATATGGGAGGACCATCTTCCAAGGCTAAATACTACTGACTGACCGATAGTGAACCAGTACCGTGAGGGAAAGGCGAAAAGAACCCCTGTGAGGGGAGTGAAATAGAACCTGAAACCGTATACGTACAAGCAGTGGGAGCAGACTTGTTCTGTGACTGCGTACCTTTTGTATAATGGGTCAACGACTTAATTTCAGTAGCAAGGTTAAGCGAATAGCGGAGCCGTAGGGAAACCGAGTGTTAACTGCGCGAATAGTTGCTGGGATTAGACCCGAAACCCGGTGATCTAGCCATGGGCAGGTTGAAGGTTGAGTAACATCAACTGGAGGACCGAACCGACTAATGTTGAAAAATTAGCGGATGACTTGTGGCTGGGGGTGAAAGGCCAATCAAACCGGGAGATAGCTGGTTCTCCTCGAAAGCTATTTAGGTAGCGCCTCGCGTCTAACTATTGGGGGTAGAGCACTGTTAAGGCTAGGGGGTCATCCCGACTTACCAACCCTTTGCAAACTCCGAATACCAATAAGTTCAATCGCGGGAGACACACGGCGGGTGCTAACGTCCGTCGTGGAAAGGGAAACAACCCAGACCGTCAGCTAAGGTCCCAAAGTGTATGTTAAGTGGGAAACGATGTGGAAAGGCTCAGACAGCCAGGAAGTTGGCTTAGAAGCAGCCATCTTTTAAAGAAAGCGTAATAGCTCACTGGTCGAGTCGGTCTGCGCGGAAGATTTAACGGGGCTAAACATACCACCGAAGCTACGGATGCAAAGACTTGTTCTTTGCATGGTAGAGGAGCGTTCTGTAAGCCGTCGAAGGTGAGTTGAGAAGCTTGCTGGAGGTATCAGAAGTGCGAATGTTGACATGAGTAACGATAATGGGGGTGAAAAACCTCCACGCCGAAAGACCAAGGGTTCCTGTCCAACGTTAATCGGGGCAGGGTGAGTCGACCCCTAAGGCGAGGCCGAAAGGCGTAGTCGATGGGAAACAGGTTAATATTCCTGTACTCACTTATATTGCGATGGGGTGACGGAGAAGGTTAGGCTAGCATGGCGATGGTTGTCCATGTTTAAGGTTGTAGGCTGTGTGCTTAGGTAAATCCGGGCGCACATTAAGGCTGAGAACTGATGACGAGTCTCTACGGAGATGAAGTAGTTGATACCCGGCTTCCAGGAAAAACCTCTAAGCTTCAGATATAAGAGAATCGTACCCCAAACCGACACAGGTGGTTAGGTAGAGAATACTAAGGCGCTTGAGAGAACTCGGGTGAAGGAACTAGGCAAAATGGTACCGTAACTTCGGGAGAAGGTACGCCAATGATGGTGAAGGACTTGCTCCGTAAGCTATTGTTGGTCGCAGAGAAATGGTGGCTGCAACTGTTTATTAAAAACACAGCACTGTGCAAAATCGAAAGATGACGTATACGGTGTGACGCCTGCCCGGTGCCGGAAGGTTAATTGATTGGGTTAGACTTAGGTCGAAGCTCATGATCGAAGCCCCGGTAAACGGCGGCCGTAACTATAACGGTCCTAAGGTAGCGAAATTCCTTGTCGGGTAAGTTCCGACCTGCACGAATGGCGTAATGATGGCCACGCTGTCTCCACCCGAGACTCAGTGAAATTGAAATCGCTGTTAAGATGCAGTGTACCCGCGGCTAGACGGAAAGACCCCGTGAACCTTTACTATAGCTTGGCACTGAACATTGAACCTACATGTGTAGGATAGGTGGGAGACGTTGAAGCATTGTCGCTAGATGATGTGGAGTCAACCTTGAAATACCACCCTTGTACGTTTGATGTTCTAACGTAGGCCCCTTATCGGGGTTGCGGACAGTGTCTGGTGGGTAGTTTGACTGGGGCGGTCTCCTCCCAAAGAGTAACGGAGGAGCACGAAGGTTGGCTAAACATGGTTGGACATCATGTGGTTAGTGCAAAGGCATAAGCCAGCTTAACTGCGAGACAGACACGTCGAGCAGGTACGAAAGTAGGTCTTAGTGATCCGGTGGTTCTGAATGGAAGGGCCATCGCTCAACGGATAAAAGGTACTCCGGGGATAACAGGCTGATACCGCCCAAGAGTTCATATCGACGGCGGTGTTTGGCACCTCGATGTCGGCTCATCACATCCTGGGGCTGAAGTTGGTCCCAAGGGTATGGCTGTTCGCCATTTAAAGTGGTACGCGAGCTGGGTTTAGAACGTCGTGAGACAGTTCGGTCCCTATCTGCCGTGGGCGTTTGAGAATTGAGAGGAGCTGCTCCTAGTACGAGAGGACCGGAGTGGACGAACCACTGGTGTTCGGGTTGTTATGCCAATAGCATTGCCCGGTAGCTAAGTTCGGAACTGATAACCGCTGAAAGCATCTAAGCGGGAAGCAGGCCTCGAGATGAGTTCTCACTGGAGCTTTAAGCTCCCTGAAGGGCCGTTGGAGACTACAACGTTGATAGGCAAGGTGTGTAAGTGCTGTGAGGCATTGAGCTAACTTGTACTAATTACCCGTGAGGCTTAACCATACAAATTAAAGTATGATTAATTGAAATATCGACTTAAGAATAGACAGAACACTACTATTTATCGAAAGATAGGTTTTAAAGACTTCTTTATTTATAGCTTTTCAGATTTAAAATGAAACGTGAGTTTCTATATAGAAAGCAAACCAAATTTGCTTGGTGACCATAGTGTTGCGGTACCACCTGATCCCATTCCGAACTCAGTAGTGAAACGTAATAACGCCGATGGTAGTGTGGGGCTTCCCCATGTGAGAGTAGGGCATCGCCAAGCGCCAAATTAGAGAGAGCCGATATCAGTAATGATATCGGCTTTTTTGTGTCTGTCATTTACAGCTGTGATGTGATTATTGCGGGTTTGAATTAAAAATACCGAGCTTAACCTGCTGCGTCGGTTGCTATAAATGTACTTCAGACAATAAAAAACCAGCCATCGGCTGGTTTTTGTGTAACTGGCGTTCGATTAGTCAAAAGGAACGGCTCTTCGTAGTCATTCGCTTGTGAACACGCACCGTTATTTTTAGCTGAGTGAATGTTGGGCCTTATATTCACTGAATATAATCAGCAAAAAAGTTATTTTATGCTCAACGCAGATTATTTTGGCTAATATAGTCGCGCTCTGTTCCGGGACAGAGCTAGATTAATAGATTTGATTAGTATTTTTTATCCATGAGACGAATTGGTATTAGTAAGGCAGTAGGGAATTGAATGCTGTAATAGTAGTCGTTCGTATGAATCGTGATCGTTAATGCGTGTGTTATTGCTGGTTTTTCCTGCATTAAATATTAAATCAATATAAGTGCATAAAATGGATTGCTTATGTGATCTAAATCCCTATAATGCATCCCACTGACACGGCAACAGCCGCTCAGTAAGGTGTTTAAAAATAACTTAGGTTACTTTTTAAACGTCCTGAATAAAGCATGAATATGTGCTTGACTTCGAATCTGGTTTGCGTAGAATACGCAGCCTGACTAAGACGCAAAGCGTTGATGTCAATGCTCTTTAACAATTTATTCAAGCAATCTGTGTGAGCACTTGCAGAGATATAATGACCAAAAATTATATCAATGTAATTGTGAACATTAAATTAAATCGAAAGATTTGGTTTTATAAACAACAAGCTTAGGTTTGTTGTTGAAGTACAGAATTCATTGAGCCGACTTAATCGCTTAGGCGATTAGTCAAAAAACTTTTAATTGAAGAGTTTGATCATGGCTCAGATTGAACGCTGGCGGTAGGCTTAACACATGCAAGTCGAGCGGAAACGAAGAATAGCTTGCTATTCTGGCGTCGAGCGGCGGACGGGTGAGTAATGCTTGGGAATCTGCCTAGTCGAGGGGGACAACAGTTGGAAACGACTGCTAATACCGCATACGACCTACGGGTGAAAGGGGGCCTCTTCTTGAAAGCTCTCGCGACTAGATGAGCCCAAGTGGGATTAGCTTGTTGGTGAGGTAAGAGCTCACCAAGGCGACGATCCCTAGCTGGTCTGAGAGGATGATCAGCCACACTGGAACTGAGACACGGTCCAGACTCCTACGGGAGGCAGCAGTGGGGAATATTGCACAATGGGGGAAACCCTGATGCAGCCATACCGCGTGTATGAAGAAGGCCTTAGGGTTGTAAAGTACTTTCAGCGAGGAGGAAAGGTAGTAAATTAATACTTTGCTACTGTGACGTTACTCGCAGAAGAAGCACCGGCTAACTCCGTGCCAGCAGCCGCGGTAATACGGAGGGTGCAAGCGTTAATCGGAATTACTGGGCGTAAAGCGCATGCAGGCGGTTTGTTAAGCGAGATGTGAAAGCCCCGGGCTCAACCTGGGAACTGCATTTCGAACTGGCAAACTAGAGTTCTTGAGAGGGTGGTAGAATTTCAGGTGTAGCGGTGAAATGCGTAGAGATCTGAAGGAATACCAGTGGCGAAGGCGGCCACCTGGCAAGTAACTGACGCTCAGATGCGAAAGCGTGGGTAGCAAACGGGATTAGATACCCCGGTAGTCCACGCCGTAAACGATGTCTACTCGGAGTTTGGTTCCTTGAGAACTGGGCTCTTAAGCTAACGCATTAAGTAGACCGCCTGGGGAGTACGGCCGCAAGGTTAAAACTCAAATGAATTGACGGGGGCCCGCACAAGCGGTGGAGCATGTGGTTTAATTCGATGCAACGCGAAGAACCTTACCTACTCTTGACATCCATAGAACTTTTCAGAGATGAATTGGTGCCTTCGGGAACTATGAGACAGGTGCTGCATGGCTGTCGTCAGCTCGTGTTGTGAAATGTTGGGTTAAGTCCCGCAACGAGCGCAACCCTTATCCTTATTTGCCAGCACGTAATGGTGGGAACTCTAAGGAGACTGCCGGTGATAAACCGGAGGAAGGTGGGGACGACGTCAAGTCATCATGGCCCTTACGAGTAGGGCTACACACGTGCTACAATGGCGCATACAAAGGGCTGCAAACCAGCAATGGTAAGCGAATCCCATAAAGTGCGTCGTAGTCCGGATTGGGGTCTGCAACTCGACCCCATGAAGTCGGAATCGCTAGTAATCGTGAATCAGAATGTCACGGTGAATACGTTCCCGGGCCTTGTACACACCGCCCGTCACACCATGGGAGTGGGCTGCACCAGAAGTCATTAGCTTAACCTTCGGGAGGGCGATGACCACGGTGTGGTTCATGACTGGGGTGAAGTCGTAACAAGGTAGCCCTAGGGGAACCTGGGGCTGGATCACCTCCTTACGTAAAGTTGTTAGTTTTTGTAAGTGCCCACACAAATTGCTTGAATAGAAACGTTAAAGACAGTCTTATGAAAATAAGACAACGTTTGGGATGAAATCCAAACGTAGAAAGTAAATAGTGTCCCGTTCGTCTAGAGGCCTAGGACACCGCCCTTTCACGGCGGTAACACGAGTTCAAATCTCGTACGGGATACCACTTTTCTTTCTGATTAAAAATCAAAGCTAAGCAGTTAATGCTTATCTTTGCTTTTTAGCAAATTGCTCTTTAAAAATTTGGAAAGCTGAATAAATAAAGAAGTTCTTAAAACACGTTATTACTTCGGTAATAACAATATAGTGTTCTTGAGTATTCTTGAGGCGAAAAAAACTAGATAATACCTAGTTATTTCAATTGTACGGTCGACTTTAGATTGTATGGTTAAGTGACTAAGCGTATACGGTGGATGCCTAGGCAGTCAGAGGCGATGAAGGACGTGTTAATCTGCGTTAAGCTGTGGGGAGTTGATAAAAAGCGTTAATCCACAGATTTCCGAATGGGGGAACCCACTCTACTTTGTAGAGTATCGTAACGTGAATACATAGCGTTACGAAGCGAACCGGGAGAACTGAAACATCTAAGTACCCCGAGGAAAAGAAATCAATAGAGATACCCTTAGTAGCGGCGAGCGAACGGGGTCTAGCCCTTAAGCAGTTTGGAAGTTAGTGGAAGATTCTGGAAAGTTTCACGATACAGGGTGATAGTCCCGTACATGAAAACGACCTTACTGTGAAATCGAGTAGGACGGCACACGTGATATGCTGTTTGAATATGGGAGGACCATCTTCCAAGGCTAAATACTACTGACTGACCGATAGTGAACCAGTACCGTGAGGGAAAGGCGAAAAGAACCCCTGTGAGGGGAGTGAAATAGAACCTGAAACCGTATACGTACAAGCAGTGGGAGCAGACTTGTTCTGTGACTGCGTACCTTTTGTATAATGGGTCAACGACTTAATTTCAGTAGCAAGGTTAAGCGAATAGCGGAGCCGTAGGGAAACCGAGTGTTAACTGCGCGAATAGTTGCTGGGATTAGACCCGAAACCCGGTGATCTAGCCATGGGCAGGTTGAAGGTTGAGTAACATCAACTGGAGGACCGAACCGACTAATGTTGAAAAATTAGCGGATGACTTGTGGCTGGGGGTGAAAGGCCAATCAAACCGGGAGATAGCTGGTTCTCCTCGAAAGCTATTTAGGTAGCGCCTCGCGTCTAACTATTGGGGGTAGAGCACTGTTAAGGCTAGGGGGTCATCCCGACTTACCAACCCTTTGCAAACTCCGAATACCAATAAGTTCAATCGCGGGAGACACACGGCGGGTGCTAACGTCCGTCGTGGAAAGGGAAACAACCCAGACCGTCAGCTAAGGTCCCAAAGTGTATGTTAAGTGGGAAACGATGTGGAAAGGCTCAGACAGCCAGGAAGTTGGCTTAGAAGCAGCCATCTTTTAAAGAAAGCGTAATAGCTCACTGGTCGAGTCGGTCTGCGCGGAAGATTTAACGGGGCTAAACATACCACCGAAGCTACGGATGCAAAGACTTGTTCTTTGCATGGTAGAGGAGCGTTCTGTAAGCCGTCGAAGGTGAGTTGAGAAGCTTGCTGGAGGTATCAGAAGTGCGAATGTTGACATGAGTAACGATAATGGGGGTGAAAAACCTCCACGCCGAAAGACCAAGGGTTCCTGTCCAACGTTAATCGGGGCAGGGTGAGTCGACCCCTAAGGCGAGGCCGAAAGGCGTAGTCGATGGGAAACAGGTTAATATTCCTGTACTCACTTATATTGCGATGGGGTGACGGAGAAGGTTAGGCTAGCATGGCGATGGTTGTCCATGTTTAAGGTTGTAGGCTGTGTGCTTAGGTAAATCCGGGCGCACATTAAGGCTGAGAACTGATGACGAGTCTCTACGGAGATGAAGTAGTTGATACCCGGCTTCCAGGAAAAACCTCTAAGCTTCAGATATAAGAGAATCGTACCCCAAACCGACACAGGTGGTTAGGTAGAGAATACTAAGGCGCTTGAGAGAACTCGGGTGAAGGAACTAGGCAAAATGGTACCGTAACTTCGGGAGAAGGTACGCCAATGATGGTGAAGGACTTGCTCCGTAAGCTATTGTTGGTCGCAGAGAAATGGTGGCTGCAACTGTTTATTAAAAACACAGCACTGTGCAAAATCGAAAGATGACGTATACGGTGTGACGCCTGCCCGGTGCCGGAAGGTTAATTGATTGGGTTAGACTTAGGTCGAAGCTCATGATCGAAGCCCCGGTAAACGGCGGCCGTAACTATAACGGTCCTAAGGTAGCGAAATTCCTTGTCGGGTAAGTTCCGACCTGCACGAATGGCGTAATGATGGCCACGCTGTCTCCACCCGAGACTCAGTGAAATTGAAATCGCTGTTAAGATGCAGTGTACCCGCGGCTAGACGGAAAGACCCCGTGAACCTTTACTATAGCTTGGCACTGAACATTGAACCTACATGTGTAGGATAGGTGGGAGACGTTGAAGCATTGTCGCTAGATGATGTGGAGTCAACCTTGAAATACCACCCTTGTACGTTTGATGTTCTAACGTAGGCCCCTTATCGGGGTTGCGGACAGTGTCTGGTGGGTAGTTTGACTGGGGCGGTCTCCTCCCAAAGAGTAACGGAGGAGCACGAAGGTTGGCTAAACATGGTTGGACATCATGTGGTTAGTGCAAAGGCATAAGCCAGCTTAACTGCGAGACAGACACGTCGAGCAGGTACGAAAGTAGGTCTTAGTGATCCGGTGGTTCTGAATGGAAGGGCCATCGCTCAACGGATAAAAGGTACTCCGGGGATAACAGGCTGATACCGCCCAAGAGTTCATATCGACGGCGGTGTTTGGCACCTCGATGTCGGCTCATCACATCCTGGGGCTGAAGTTGGTCCCAAGGGTATGGCTGTTCGCCATTTAAAGTGGTACGCGAGCTGGGTTTAGAACGTCGTGAGACAGTTCGGTCCCTATCTGCCGTGGGCGTTTGAGAATTGAGAGGAGCTGCTCCTAGTACGAGAGGACCGGAGTGGACGAACCACTGGTGTTCGGGTTGTTATGCCAATAGCATTGCCCGGTAGCTAAGTTCGGAACTGATAACCGCTGAAAGCATCTAAGCGGGAAGCAGGCCTCGAGATGAGTTCTCACTGGAGCTTTAAGCTCCCTGAAGGGCCGTTGGAGACTACAACGTTGATAGGCAAGGTGTGTAAGTGCTGTGAGGCATTGAGCTAACTTGTACTAATTACCCGTGAGGCTTAACCATACAAATTAAAGTATGATTAATTGAAATATGACTTAAGAATAAACAGAACACTTTATGTTTTAAAGACTTCTTTATTTATAGCTTTTCAGATTTAAAAATGAAACGTAAGTTTCTATATAGAAAGCAAACCAGATTTGCTTGGTGACCATAGTGTTGCGGTACCACCTGATCCCATTCCGAACTCAGTAGTGAAACGTAATAACGCCGATGGTAGTGTGGGGCTTCCCCATGTGAGAGTAGGGCATCGCCAAGCGCCAAATTAGAGAGAGCCGATATCAGTAATGATATCGGCTTTTTTGTGTCTGTAATTTACAGCTGTGATGTGATTATTGCGCGTTTGAATTAAAAATACCGAGCTTAACCTGCTGCGTCGGTTGCTATAAACGTATTCCAACTAATAAAAAACCAGCCGATGGCTGGTTTTTGTGTATTTAAAGTCGGATTAATTAAAGTCAGCGATAATGTACAGGTGCTAGCTTGCAAAAATACGCAGTTCTCTTTCGCTGAACTGAATATCGGGTCTTATTATCGCGGAATATACACGTGTAATAATTTATTTATGCTAAAGCCGTTTTATTTTGGCTGTAAAATGGCGTAATTGGACGCTAAGGACTAGACTTAATATCCTTACTCGATAGTATTACCCTTAAAGTAAATCTGTAACGCAAGTTCAGGCCAATCATATTATGCTGTAATTATCACCGTTCGTATGAATCGTGATCGTTAATGCACGTGTTATTGCTGGTTTTTCCTGCATTAAATATTAAATCAATATAAGTGCATAAAATGGATTGCTAATGTGATCTAAATCCCTATAATGCATCCCACTGACACGGCAACAGCCGCTCAGTAAGGTGTTTAAAAAGAACTTAGGTTACTTTTTAAACGTCCTGAATAAAGCATAAATATGTGCTTGACTTCGAATCTGGTTTGCGTAGAATACGCAGCCTGACTAAGACGCAAAGCGTTGATGTCACTGCTCTTTAACAATTTATTCAAGCAATCTGTGTGAGCACTTGCAGAGATATAATGACCAAAAATTATATCAATGTAATTGTGAACATTAAATTAAATCGAAAGATTTGGTTTTATAAACAACAAGCTTCGGTTTGTTGTTGAAGTACAGAATTCATTGAGCCGACTTAATCGCTTAGGCGATTAGTCAAAAAACTTTTAATTGAAGAGTTTGATCATGGCTCAGATTGAACGCTGGCGGTAGGCTTAACACATGCAAGTCGAGCGGAAACGAAGAATAGCTTGCTATTCTGGCGTCGAGCGGCGGACGGGTGAGTAATGCTTGGGAATCTGCCTAGTCGAGGGGGACAACAGTTGGAAACGACTGCTAATACCGCATACGACCTACGGGTGAAAGGGGGCCTCTTCTTGAAAGCTCTCGCGACTAGATGAGCCCAAGTGGGATTAGCTTGTTGGTGAGGTAAGAGCTCACCAAGGCGACGATCCCTAGCTGGTCTGAGAGGATGATCAGCCACACTGGAACTGAGACACGGTCCAGACTCCTACGGGAGGCAGCAGTGGGGAATATTGCACAATGGGGGAAACCCTGATGCAGCCATACCGCGTGTATGAAGAAGGCCTTAGGGTTGTAAAGTACTTTCAGCGAGGAGGAAAGGTAGTAGATTAATACTCTGCTACTGTGACGTTACTCGCAGAAGAAGCACCGGCTAACTCCGTGCCAGCAGCCGCGGTAATACGGAGGGTGCAAGCGTTAATCGGAATTACTGGGCGTAAAGCGCATGCAGGCGGTTTGTTAAGCGAGATGTGAAAGCCCCGGGCTCAACCTGGGAACTGCATTTCGAACTGGCAAACTAGAGTTCTTGAGAGGGTGGTAGAATTTCAGGTGTAGCGGTGAAATGCGTAGAGATCTGAAGGAATACCAGTGGCGAAGGCGGCCACCTGGCAAGTAACTGACGCTCAGATGCGAAAGCGTGGGTAGCAAACGGGATTAGATACCCCGGTAGTCCACGCCGTAAACGATGTCTACTCGGAGTTTGGTTCCTTGAGAACTGGGCTCTTAAGCTAACGCATTAAGTAGACCGCCTGGGGAGTACGGCCGCAAGGTTAAAACTCAAATGAATTGACGGGGGCCCGCACAAGCGGTGGAGCATGTGGTTTAATTCGATGCAACGCGAAGAACCTTACCTACTCTTGACATCCATAGAACTTTTCAGAGATGAATTGGTGCCTTCGGGAACTATGAGACAGGTGCTGCATGGCTGTCGTCAGCTCGTGTTGTGAAATGTTGGGTTAAGTCCCGCAACGAGCGCAACCCTTATCCTTATTTGCCAGCACGTAATGGTGGGAACTCTAAGGAGACTGCCGGTGATAAACCGGAGGAAGGTGGGGACGACGTCAAGTCATCATGGCCCTTACGAGTAGGGCTACACACGTGCTACAATGGCGCATACAAAGGGCTGCAAACCAGCAATGGTAAGCGAATCCCATAAAGTGCGTCGTAGTCCGGATTGGGGTCTGCAACTCGACCCCATGAAGTCGGAATCGCTAGTAATCGTGAATCAGAATGTCACGGTGAATACGTTCCCGGGCCTTGTACACACCGCCCGTCACACCATGGGAGTGGGCTGCACCAGAAGTCATTAGCTTAACCTTCGGGAGGGCGATGACCACGGTGTGGTTCATGACTGGGGTGAAGTCGTAACAAGGTAGCCCTAGGGGAACCTGGGGCTGGATCACCTCCTTACGTAAAGTTGTTAATTTTTGTAAGTGCCCACACAAATTGCTTGAATAGAAAGTTGAATAGTATGTCTTACTAATAGTAAGACGCTAGTAAGCAAAGATAAGCAATCGCTTGTTTATCTTTGCTTTTTAGCAAATTGCTCTTTAAAAATTTGGAAAGCTGAATAAATAAAGAAGTTCTTAAAACACGTTATTGCTTCGGCAATAACAATATAGTGTTCTTGAGTATTCTTGAGGCGAAAAAAACTAGATAATACCTAGTTATTTCAATTGTACGGTCGACTTTAGATTGTATGGTTAAGTGACTAAGCGTATACGGTGGATGCCTAGGCAGTCAGAGGCGATGAAGGACGTGTTAATCTGCGTTAAGCTGTGGGGAGTTGATAAAAAGCGTTAATCCACAGATTTCCGAATGGGGGAACCCACTCTACTTTGTAGAGTATCGTAACGTGAATACATAGCGTTACGAAGCGAACCGGGAGAACTGAAACATCTAAGTACCCCGAGGAAAAGAAATCAATAGAGATACCCTTAGTAGCGGCGAGCGAACGGGGTCTAGCCCTTAAGCAGTTTGGAAGTTAGTGGAAGATTCTGGAAAGTTTCACGATACAGGGTGATAGTCCCGTACATGAAAACGACCTTACTGTGAAATCGAGTAGGACGGCACACGTGATATGCTGTTTGAATATGGGAGGACCATCTTCCAAGGCTAAATACTACTGACTGACCGATAGTGAACCAGTACCGTGAGGGAAAGGCGAAAAGAACCCCTGTGAGGGGAGTGAAATAGAACCTGAAACCGTATACGTACAAGCAGTGGGAGCAGACTTGTTCTGTGACTGCGTACCTTTTGTATAATGGGTCAACGACTTAATTTCAGTAGCAAGGTTAAGCGAATAGCGGAGCCGTAGGGAAACCGAGTGTTAACTGCGCGAATAGTTGCTGGGATTAGACCCGAAACCCGGTGATCTAGCCATGGGCAGGTTGAAGGTTGAGTAACATCAACTGGAGGACCGAACCGACTAATGTTGAAAAATTAGCGGATGACTTGTGGCTGGGGGTGAAAGGCCAATCAAACCGGGAGATAGCTGGTTCTCCTCGAAAGCTATTTAGGTAGCGCCTCGCGTCTAACTATTGGGGGTAGAGCACTGTTAAGGCTAGGGGGTCATCCCGACTTACCAACCCTTTGCAAACTCCGAATACCAATAAGTTCAATCGCGGGAGACACACGGCGGGTGCTAACGTCCGTCGTGGAAAGGGAAACAACCCAGACCGTCAGCTAAGGTCCCAAAGTGTATGTTAAGTGGGAAACGATGTGGAAAGGCTCAGACAGCCAGGAAGTTGGCTTAGAAGCAGCCATCTTTTAAAGAAAGCGTAATAGCTCACTGGTCGAGTCGGTCTGCGCGGAAGATTTAACGGGGCTAAACATACCACCGAAGCTACGGATGCAAAGACTTGTTCTTTGCATGGTAGAGGAGCGTTCTGTAAGCCGTCGAAGGTGAGTTGAGAAGCTTGCTGGAGGTATCAGAAGTGCGAATGTTGACATGAGTAACGATAATGGGGGTGAAAAACCTCCACGCCGAAAGACCAAGGGTTCCTGTCCAACGTTAATCGGGGCAGGGTGAGTCGACCCCTAAGGCGAGGCCGAAAGGCGTAGTCGATGGGAAACAGGTTAATATTCCTGTACTCACTTATATTGCGATGGGGTGACGGAGAAGGTTAGGCTAGCATGGCGATGGTTGTCCATGTTTAAGGTTGTAGGCTGTATGCTTAGGTAAATCCGGGCGTACATTAAGGCTGAGAACTGATGACGAGTCTCTACGGAGATGAAGTAGTTGATACCCGGCTTCCAGGAAAAACCTCTAAGCTTCAGATATAAGAGAATCGTACCCCAAACCGACACAGGTGGTTAGGTAGAGAATACTAAGGCGCTTGAGAGAACTCGGGTGAAGGAACTAGGCAAAATGGTACCGTAACTTCGGGAGAAGGTACGCCAATGATGGTGAAGGACTTGCTCCGTAAGCTATTGTTGGTCGCAGAGAAATGGTGGCTGCAACTGTTTATTAAAAACACAGCACTGTGCAAAATCGAAAGATGACGTATACGGTGTGACGCCTGCCCGGTGCCGGAAGGTTAATTGATTGGGTTAGACTTAGGTCGAAGCTCATGATCGAAGCCCCGGTAAACGGCGGCCGTAACTATAACGGTCCTAAGGTAGCGAAATTCCTTGTC
Source organism: Moritella sp. 5 (assembly GCF_018219455.1). NCBI lineage: Bacteria > Pseudomonadati > Pseudomonadota > Gammaproteobacteria > Alteromonadales > Moritellaceae > Moritella > Moritella sp. 5. The sequence goes on along the minus strand of NZ_CP056122.1, from coordinate 4,940,819 downwards.
GGGTAAGTTCCGACCTGCACGAATGGCGTAATGATGGCCACGCTGTCTCCACCCGAGACTCAGTGAAATTGAAATCGCTGTTAAGATGCAGTGTACCCGCGGCTAGACGGAAAGACCCCGTGAACCTTTACTATAGCTTGGCACTGAACATTGAACCTACATGTGTAGGATAGGTGGGAGACGTTGAAGCATTGTCGCTAGATGATGTGGAGTCAACCTTGAAATACCACCCTTGTACGTTTGATGTTCTAACGTAGGCCCCTTATCGGGGTTGCGGACAGTGTCTGGTGGGTAGTTTGACTGGGGCGGTCTCCTCCCAAAGAGTAACGGAGGAGCACGAAGGTTGGCTAAACATGGTTGGACATCATGTGGTTAGTGCAAAGGCATAAGCCAGCTTAACTGCGAGACAGACACGTCGAGCAGGTACGAAAGTAGGTCTTAGTGATCCGGTGGTTCTGAATGGAAGGGCCATCGCTCAACGGATAAAAGGTACTCCGGGGATAACAGGCTGATACCGCCCAAGAGTTCATATCGACGGCGGTGTTTGGCACCTCGATGTCGGCTCATCACATCCTGGGGCTGAAGTTGGTCCCAAGGGTATGGCTGTTCGCCATTTAAAGTGGTACGCGAGCTGGGTTTAGAACGTCGTGAGACAGTTCGGTCCCTATCTGCCGTGGGCGTTTGAGAATTGAGAGGAGCTGCTCCTAGTACGAGAGGACCGGAGTGGACGAACCACTGGTGTTCGGGTTGTTATGCCAATAGCATTGCCCGGTAGCTAAGTTCGGAACTGATAACCGCTGAAAGCATCTAAGCGGGAAGCAGGCCTCGAGATGAGTTCTCACTGGAGCTTTAAGCTCCCTGAAGGGCCGTTGGAGACTACAACGTTGATAGGCAAGGTGTGTAAGTGCTGTGAGGCATTGAGCTAACTTGTACTAATTACCCGTGAGGCTTAACCATACAAATTAAAGTATGATTAATTGAAATATCGACTTAAGAATAGACAGAACACTACTATTTATCGAAAGATAGGTTTTAAAGACTTCTTTATTTATAGCTTTTCAGATTTAAAAATGAAACGTAAGTTTCTATATAGAAAGCAAACCAAATTTGCTTGGTGACCATAGTGTTGCGGTACCACCTGATCCCATTCCGAACTCAGTAGTGAAACGTAATAACGCCGATGGTAGTGTGGGGCTTCCCCATGTGAGAGTAGGGCATCGCCAAGCGCCAAATTAGAATTAGCCGATATCAGCAATGATATCGGCTTTTTTGTGTCTGTAATTTAAAGATAAGGATATTGCTTATGTTAAATTACAAACTTTACGCTGGCTTGAATTAAGCCCAGAGATAGACAATAAAAAACCAGCCGTGGGCTGGTTTTTGTGCATTTTTATTAGGCTAAGTAGAGCGTAATATCTTTATCGTTAATGGATTAGCGCCATGCCTTGAATGTATTGATTAAACCATTTGTAGAACTATCATGACTATCAATTAATTGATCATCATTTAATTCTGGTAAAATTTGATTGGCTAATTGCTTACCTAGTTCAACACCCCATTGATCAAAACTAAAAATATTCCATATAATACCTTGTGTGAAGATCTTATGTTCATACATGGCTAACAACGAACCAAGTGTTTTAGGTGTCAGTTGTTTGAATAAAATAGAGTTGGTTGGGTTATTGCCTGTAAACGTTTTAAACTCAGCTAGTGTGGCAATGTCTGCTTCTGACATACCTGAATTTGTTAATTCATCAATCACTGTTTGTTTTGATTTACCGAACGCCAACGCTTCTGTCTGTGCAAAGAAGTTCGACATTAGTTTTACATGATGATCTGAGATCTTATTATGTGATTGTGCTGGCGCAATAAAATCACATGGGATAAGTTTTGTGCCTTGGTGGATTAATTGATAGAAAGCATGTTGACCGTTTGTCCCTGGTTCACCCCAGATAATAGGACCTGTTTGGTAATCAACGGCTTTGCCATCACGATCAACACTCTTACCATTTGATTCCATATTACCTTGCTGGAAATAAGCAGCAAAACGATGCATATACTGATCGTAAGGTAAAATAGCTTCGCTTTCAGCACCGAAAAAGTTGTTATACCAAACCCCAATTAATGCCAAAATAACTGGGATATTATCTTCCAACGGTGTTTCAATAAAATGCTTATCCATTTCATGTGCACCGCTGAGTAACTCTTCGAAATTATCGAAGCCAATACTCAGTGCAATCGATAAACCAATTGCTGACCAAAGTGAATAGCGACCGCCAACCCAATCCCAAAACTCGAACATATTTTTGGTATCGATACCAAACGCTTGAACAGCGACTGCATTTGTTGATAATGCTGCAAAGTGAGATGCAACATGCTCTTCACTTTCAGCATTCGCCAAGAACCATGATCGTGCACTGTGTGCATTCGTCATCGTTTCTTGTGTCGTAAATGTTTTTGATGCAATTAAAAATAATGTTGTTTCAGGATTTAAGCCTTTTAATGTTTCTGCTATATGGGTACCGTCAACATTTGAAACAAAGTGCATGTTTAGATGATTTTTATATGGTTTTAATGCTTCTGTAACCATATAAGGACCTAAGTCAGAACCACCAATACCGATATTGACGATATCTGTAATTGATTTACCTGTATATCCTTTCCAATTTCCACTAATGATGTCCTGACAAAATGCTTTCATTTGAATTAGGACCGCATTTATAGCTGGCATTATATCTTCGCCATCAACCATTACCGGTGTATTACTGCGATTTCTAAGTGCGGTGTGTAATACTGCTCTTTTTTCAGTTTGGTTGATTTGTTCACCTGACACCATCGCATTAATAGCTGCGGGTAAATCCATCTCATGCGCAAGTGCAGTTAATTTTTTCAGTGTGCATTGGGTGATTATATTTTTAGAGAAGTCGCATAAAATATCATTATTGAATTGCTTTGAGAATTGTTCGAATCTATTCGCGTCATTCGAAAACAAAGTACTGATATTTGTTTTTTGCATGTCTAAATAGTGTGCTTGTAAGGCATGCCAAGCATTCGTTTCTGTTGGATTCATGATTTTATTTTTCACTTTTACTAAATGGAATTTGGTAATTAATCTACATATAAGACAGATGAAGATGTTTTAAGGCGCTTCATTCAGCTGTACTCTAATTATATAAGTAATTTTCTTACATGATGATTGTTTTTCATAAAAATATTGTTGTTAATGCTAGGGATATCGCGTTTTTACGAGATGTTACAAAACTCTTGAATAATAAATCGCGAAATTAACGCCTTGACCTTACACTAAGGGTAAAGGTTATATTCTATTTATATTATCACTAATCGGGTTTTTTCGTTATGTCTAAAACAGTTTCAATTGCTATCGATGGTATGTCATGTGCGGGCTGTGCATCAAAATTAGAGGCCGCGCTAAATGCTGAAAACGGTATTCAAGCTAGCGTTAATTTTGCGCTTAAGAGTGCACAGATAAATATAACTGATACCGCAACAAGTCATACTGTTAAAGCGATTTTAGATGATAAAAAATATTACTATCATACCGAATCATTATCACTTTCTGTCGGAGGTTGGTCTTGTGCTAATTGCGCGGCAAAAACCGTATCTAAATTATTAGTAAACAAGCACATTTTAAGCGTTGATGCTAACTTTGCGAGCGAGAAAATAACCGTAACGTATTTTTCTGGAGCTGTCCTTCCTGCGGATATTATTAACTTGATCATTCACCTCGGCTATAAAGCTACTGTTAATCGCGGGAGTATGGTGTCACAAACAGAAAATTTATTGGCCAGAGAAGTCGAATTCAAAAGAAAAAATAAGCAGCAGCTGCTATTTGTGATCATCTCTGTTTTATTAACCTTGCCTTTAGTTGCTGGCATGCTAACTATGTTTGTTAGTGATATTAACTTCCTTATCCCCGTATGGCTGCAATTATTATTAGCCACACCAATCCAATTTATTATTGGTCGTCGTTATTATTTAGGTGCATATAATTCATTAAAAAATGGTAGTGCAAATATGGATGTACTTGTTGCTACAGGTACCAGTGCTGCTTATTTCTATAGTTTATATTTATTTTTAACGATAGGTGAAAGTGCACAAGGTGCGCTGTATTTTGAAGCCAGTGCGGTTGTTATTACTTTAATAAGTCTTGGTAAATTCTTAGAAGAGAATGCGAAACAAAATACGTCTTCGGCTATTAATGCTCTGATGATGTTGAGGCCGGAAGTGGCTAACGTAAAACGTGGGGATGAATGGCTAAAACTCCCTATTGAAGAAGTCGTCATTGGGGATGAAGTTAGGGTTCTTGCGGGCGAAAAAATACCAGTAGACGGCGTTATTATCGATGGTCAAAGCGAACTAGATGAATCTATGATCACTGGAGAAAGCCTACCGGTAGTAAAACAGCCTGGACAAACGCTTATTGGTGGCTCTATTAATGGCACTGGCGTTTTACTGTTAAAGGTCAATGCGGTTGGTAACGATTCCAGCTTAAATAAAATTATCTCTCTTGTCGAAACTGCCCAAATGGGTAAAGCTCCTTTTCAGCAATTAGTTGATAAGATAAGTAATATTTTTGTTCCGGTTGTATTAACCATAGCTACGCTGACATTTTTAGTCTGGTATTTTGGCTTTGATGACTTTGAAAATGGTTTAATTTCTGCTGTAGCGGTATTAGTTATTGCCTGTCCTTGTGCTTTGGGTCTTGCAACGCCAGCAGCATTAGTTACTGGGACCGGATCTGCTGCACGACAAGGTATTTTAATTAAAGATATAGATACCTTGCAAAAAGCACATAAAATTACCGATGTAATGTTAGATAAAACTGGCACGTTAACACAGGGTAAGCCCAAGGTTACCGCTGTACATTGCTTTGATTATGATGAAGAGGTTTTAATTAGCAGTGCTGCGGCTGTTCAACAGTTCAGTGAACATCCGTTAGCAAAATCGATTATCAGTTATGCACAAGACAAGCGACTTAAATTATTACCCGCCTCTCAAGTTGAAACTATCATCGGCTATGGTATCAAGGGGAATGTTGAAGAAGACAAAGTTTTGATTGGTAATCGCGAATTAATGCTCGCAGAGGGCGTTAGCACTAAAGCTGGTGATTCGTTACTTGTTGAATTAAGTGAACATACCGGCTCAGAAATGTGGATTGCAATAGATGGTCATCTTGTTGGTTTAGTTCTTATAGCTGATACCTTACGTGTTGAAAGTAGGGCTGCGATTGCATTGTTACAACAAGCTGGAATTAATACGATAATGCTGAGTGGTGATAATGCGATGGCGGTAGAAAAAATTGCTGCAGCACTAAAAATAGATCACTATTATGCGCAGGTAAAACCTGAAAACAAATCAAGTTACATCCAAGACCTACAACTATTTGGAAAAACAGTTGCCATGGTTGGTGATGGGATTAATGATGCGCCTGCATTAGCTCAAGCGGATATTAGCATTGCGATGGGATCTGGTTCGGACGTCGCGCTGGAAACTGCAAATATTACCTTATTAAGAAATGATCCTCGTTTGGTTTCTGCAGCAATGGATATTTCGAAAATAACTTGGCGTAAGATCCAACAAAATTTATTTTGGGCATTTATTTTTAACCTTATTGGTATTCCGTTGGCTGCAGTTGGCTATTTAAGTCCTGAGATCGCAGGCGCGGCAATGGCATTTAGCAGTATTGCAGTATTGTCGAATTCACTACTGATTAAGCGTTGGCAGCCTAAGTTTGTTCACCAATAAATATATTGAAGCATTATCGATTAGACAAGCTTGATTGCCTTGAAACAATAAAGTAGCAGGTTATATGATGAAAAATATTAGTTCAGTAGCAAAAGAAGTTGGTTTATCAACAAAAACGATCCGTTATTACGAAAGTATTGCTTTAACCTCTGAACCTATTCGGGGGGATAATGGTTACCGTTATTATGATAAACGCATTATTGATGAGTTAAATTTTGTGAAGCGGGCGCGAGATGCAGGGTTTAATCTTGAAGAATGCAAAGAATTAGTGCACCTCTATAAAAGTGAAGAGCGTACAGCGGCTCAGGTAAAGGCATTAACGTTAGAAAAAATTACCGATATCGAAGCACGTATTGCAATATTACAAGGCATGCACAGTACGCTATTATCATTAGCATCTTCTTGTAAGGGCGATAACTCTTCAGAGTGCGCTATTTTAGATCAGCTTTCTATTGAATAAATATCACTGTTGCCTACTTTCCAGTAAACTAAGCAGTAAATAACACGACAAAATATTTGTGAAATAAAAGGTTTTATATGACTGGTTCAGCATTATCACGCGAAGATGAAATATTATTATCAGATTGGCTATCTGGTGACGAAACACCAAAAGAAACATTATCATTAATTGCGATGAAAGGTTTTTTCTTTGGTTTAGTTGCTGCACCTGAACCAATAGAAACTGAAGATTGGATGGATATGATCTTTGGCGGTGCTGCACCACAAAATATTACGGATGATAAATTATTCGCGATTATCTCTGTTTATAATGAGATCAGTGAACAGGTCTATGAAACGGGAGCTAAATTACCAGCCGAGTGTATCGAGACTGCTGATTTTGCGGACAACTTTAACTCCGGTGAAGCATTAAATGATTGGTCGATTGGTTTTGCGATTGGTGCTGCTTTTTATTATGAAAGTTTAGTAAGCTCACTGGCTGACGATAGTGAAATGCATCAAGCATTACAAATGGCGTATTTGTGCTTAAGTTATTTCTCCTGTGCTGGTACTGCGCAACAAATTGCACAATTACAACAAAGTGAATGGGAAACATTTACGCATACCGTATTAGAGATGATGCCTGATTTCATTGTCGCTTATGCTCAAGTGATTGAACAAGCGGCATTGGCAAGTGGTAATTATGATGATGACGATTGGAATGATGACGAACTGATTGATTAATCACTTGGTTATTATTTAATAACCGTGAGTAGTCAGCTGTTATTCACGGTTATATTTGTCTCGTAATATTAAGCTTATCGCTTTTGTCCTTTTACTGGCTGCTTTTCTTAATTACTATTTTCATATACCTGCCTATTTTATAAAAATGCCTTATCTATTATGATGTTTCAGTGTCACTTTTTGATCGCCGTAATCATGCATAGGAAGTCTAATGTCGAAACAAGTAAATAAAATACCGACCAATATTATTACTGGTTTTCTTGGTGTCGGTAAAACAACCGCTATCCAACAGTTACTTAAGCAAAAACCGGAAGGTGAAGTGTGGGGAATATTGGTTAACGAGTTTGGTCAAATAGGTATTGATGGTACTTTATTATCTGCATTTACTGAAACGTTAGACAATCAAGAACAGCGTATTATTGTCAAAGAAATTCCAGGCGGTTGTCTTTGCTGCGTCGCCGGGCTACCCATGAAAATGGGATTGAATATGTTAATCAGTAAAGCAAAGCCTGATCGTATCTTGATTGAGCCAACAGGACTTGGGCATTTACAACAAGTGATTAAAGATCTATCGGGTGAATTTTACTGTGATGTTTTAGCGCTCAACGCAACTATCTGCTTGGTTGACCCTATCCATCTTAATGATCGTAAATACGTTGAAAATAATCACTTTCAAGATCAAATCAGCTTGGCTGATGTACTTGTGGCGAATAAAACGGAGCAACTAAATAGTGAAGATAAGCGCTGTTTCATGGACTTTTCTGCACAACTATTACCAGCTAAAAAATCAGTCGTGTGGACGCATCATGGTGAATTTTCAATTGATACTCTCGCGCTGCCACTTGATTATAAACGCCGGTCTCAACATTTATCCGCGCATCTAAAACATAGCCATACACATCATCATCATGAAAAAGAGTCGTTAGCGCTCGATACCGATCTGCGTTTTGAACGCAATCATGGTGAAGGACAGGGTTTATTTAGTTATGGCTGGACTTTCAATCAGCAACAGGTATTTAATTTAATGGCACTAGCGACATTATTAGAGCCTTTGGAAGTTGTGCGTTTGAAAGCTGTAATTAAGACCGAACAAGGCTGTTTTTCGATAAACAGTGTTAATGGCGAATGTGACTTTATGCCCATCAGTGAGTTGGAAACGAGTAAGATCGAAATCATTAGCATGATTGAGCTACCTTGGCAAAAGCTCGAAGAGGCATTATGCGATTCTCTCACTCTCTCGAGCAGAAAATAATTGAAGCCAAATTTTTAAATTGCACTTTTAAAACCAAATGTAGTGATATATAGCTTGGTTTGTTTATATTTTAGCTATGAATTGCTGATATTCAGGTGATTAGTACAAACAAAACAATCATTATCTGCGTGTTTTTACGTATACTTTAATTATAAACTTTCTGTCAATAAACGTTTGGTGCCGATGATGGTTGATAAAAAAATTAAATCTTTATTACTTATACGACTTGGATACAGTAACTAAGCCTTGAGTGTGGTGCTTAGTTGCTGTTTTTACCCAGCGCGATGATCGCTAATTCATCATTGATGATGTGACTGTAAATACGTAAAAGGACTTTAATATGACTACATTTAACCACAGTAAGTACCAAGCTTTCCCAATCCTAAATATGCCTAATCGACAATGGCCGAATAAGAGTATTATTCAGGCTCCGCAATGGTGTAGTGTTGATTTACGCGATGGCAATCAAGCGCTTGTTGAGCCGATGACTGTTGCGCAAAAGCGCCGTTATTACCAACTTTTATTGACTATGGGTTTTAAACAAATCGAAGTTGGTTTTCCTGCTGCATCGAAAATGGATTTTGATTTTGTCCGCTGGTTAATTGAAGAAAATAAGATCCCAGATGATGTGACTATTCAAGTTTTAACCCAAGCGCGTGAAAGTCTTATCGAAAAAACATTCGCAGCACTAAAAGGTGTGAAACAGGCGATTATCCACGTCTATAATTCAACGTCGACAGTACAAAGAGAGCTTGTCTTTCAAAAAGATCGTCAAGGTATAATTGATATCGCGGTGCAAGGGGCTACATGGGTTAAACAGCATGCTGATGCTAATCCTGGGCCTTGCTGGCAGTTTGAATATTCACCGGAAAGTTTTTCGGGTACAGAATTGGATTTTGCCGTTGATATTTGTGATGCGGTCAATGCGGTTTGGCAGCCAACACCGGCAAATCCGGTCATTATTAATTTGCCTGCAACGGTCGAAATGTCGACGCCGAACGTGTTTGCAGATCAAGTCGAATGGTTCTGTGAACATGTGCAGGGTCGAGAAGCCATTACCGTCAGTGTACATACTCACAACGATCGTGGTTGTGCTGTTGCGGCAGCTGAACTCGCTGTGATGGCGGGAGCAGATCGTGTGGAAGGTACCTTATTAGGTAATGGTGAACGTACTGGCAATATGGATATTATTACGATGGCTATGAACCTTTATAGCCAAGGTATCGATCCTAAACTTAATCTTGGCGATATTGATAATGTTATTACCACTATAACGGAATGTACCAAGCTACCTGTTCATCCTCGTCATCCTTATGTTGGTGAATTAGTGTATACCGCTTTTTCTGGAAGTCATCAGGATGCGATTAAAAAATGCCTAGACCGTAGAAAACCTGAAGATACTTGGAATGTGGCTTATTTACCTATTGACCCAACTGATTTAAATCGAACGTTAAAGCACGTTATTCGTGTAAATAGCCAGTCGGGTAAAGGAGGCATTGCTTATTTACTTGAACAAGAATATGGCGTGCAGTTACCTCGTTGGCTACAGGTTGAATTCTCTAGTGTGGTACAACAAAAATCGGAAGCAACCGCTAGTGAGTTGATGATCCCGCAAATATGGCAGCTATTTAAATCAACTTATGGAAGTAGTGATGACTTTTATAAGTTAATGGAATATAACGTTAGTCATGGCAATATAGATAAAATACAGGCTCAACTTGAAAATGCTGGCGAATTAAAAGCGATCACAGGTGAGGGGAATGGAGCCTTAACAGCCTTTATACAAGCGCTAAAACAACATTTTAATATTGAATTTGATGTAGTTAATTTTAGTGAGCATGCATTAAGTAAAGGTGCAGATGCCGATGCAATTGCTTATTTACAACTGAAAACTGCAACACAATCCGTTATTGGGGTTGCGGTTAACCGCGATATTTTAACGGCATCACTAACGGCATTATTAAATGCAGTGAATCAAATAGAAGTGATTAAAAACCTTGTTGCCGCATAATAGAGAATTGGTGTTTAGTGTTACTGAACACCCATTCTCTATATTAGTTTTGTTCACAGATATCTGTAGCCCAAGGGCCTAAGGTTTTTCCGCCTTGGCCCTTATATACAAATTTCACGCCTACATGATCTTTGTGCGCTAATCGATAAATGGTACTATTTTTATTTTCACATAACGCATAATGCGTTTGTTTTTCTATTTTATCTTGTTGCCAGATAAGATTGTTGGCTGGCAGTTGGTAAATGACTGTCAGAATTGAGTTGTAGCGATCAAATTTCAGATGCTGATAATTATCCGCCATTGTTTGATAACGTACGATAGCAATATTATCTAGTTTGGTGGGCTGGTATTTGTAGTTAGGTGCCGATTGACATCCATATAGACCAGTACTCAGCACAATATATGCAAGTAACTTCTTCATAAAACAGCACTTCCTTGTGTTATTTCGATTGTCGTTAATAAGTAATAATATTAACACTCGCTTAACATAATTGGCTATTGTTTTAAGTCATTAACTATTACACTTTAGTGCTGCATAATGTAAGTGGCTGATAAGATTAGTAAGTTGAAAGGTTTAGGCACACTAGTTATGATTTTTTGTGCTATTTCTTTAGTCTGAGAATAAAATTAATTGCTTTACCAAGTTGCTGATAGCGTTGTAAATCTGTTTTGTCATACTTGGTTGATAGATAGGTAATGTTGTTTCTATTCTTTAAATAGCGAGAAACTTGTAAACGATTGAAATTACCTATTTTGTATAGCATATCAAGTAATGTACTGGCATGTTCATCATCAAAGGCTAGTTTGAGCGGGTATTCAGTTTCTTTATAATCGACTTGCTCTAGTGATACTTTTTTGATTAACTGCTTTTCTTCTAAATATTCTAGCCATTGTTCTACCAACAAAGGTTTACAACCTGCGAGTAGGTTGAAAAAACCACCACTATCACTTTTACATTGGGTTAGTAGTAAGCAGGCAAAATTATCATCAGTAGCGCTAAAGGTGACTTCGCCTGATTCTGTCCACAGTAACGATGTAACTTGAATCGTTGCTTGTTCTTGATTAAAACCTTCGCATTTAAAAATAAACATAATTGATTTAAATAATGGAAAAATTAATTATACGCAATTTACCCATAAAATAATATTAGCTTAAACATGCTCTGTTAATTTATGGACCTGATCTAAGCATACTTGAAATAAATGCTGAGCTGGAACACTGGTTTTATCTATTGTTGTGAGCTCGTCTATTAATAAAGGTAATAATGAAGGCGTTGTAGATTGATATAAGCGGGTTGGTAAACCAATTGTTACTCGAGCTGAAAACGATAATATATCAATCTGACTTGTTGCTAATGATTCAACTGAATATAAGCAGTCATGCGGTAACCATATAGATTGTGATTGATTGAGTGTGATAAGTGTTTTACCTAAACGAATGTTGATATCACCGCTGCGTATTACAAGGAGTTGAGCTTTGTATTGTCGTTGGCGTTTGGTTTTCTCGGCGACTAATAGGTTTAAGCGGGTATATTCAATAGGTAAAGACATGATAGTTTCATTATGAGGTAAAATGTAGGGATAAAATAATCGATATATGGAGTGATGGCTATTATAAGCATAGAGTGAATGTTATTTATCGAGCAGTTTGGTCGTTGACGTGATCTATTTGGCTGTTATGTGAGCAGCTCTTTGTCTGGTTACATGTTTTGTTAATAAAGACTTGCCATGTAAAGTTAGATCTCTATAATGCGACCTCACTGACACGGCAACAGCCGCTCAGTAAGGTGTTTAAAAAGAACTTAGGTTACTTTTTGAACGTCCTGAATAAAGCATAAATATGTGCTTGACTTCGAATTTGGTTTGCGTAGAATACGCAGCCTGACTAAGACGCAAAGCGTTGATGTCAATGCTCTTTAACAATTTATTCAAGCAATCTGTGTGAGCACTTGCAGAGATATAATGACCAAAAATTATATCAATGTAATTGTGAACATTAAATTAAATCGAAAGATTTGGTTTTATAAACAACAAACTTCGGTTTGTTGTTGAAGTACAGAATTCATTGAGCCGACTTAATCGCTTAGGCGATTAGTCAAAAACTTTTAATTGAAGAGTTTGATCATGGCTCAGATTGAACGCTGGCGGTAGGCTTAACACATGCAAGTCGAGCGGAAACGAAGAATAGCTTGCTATTCTGGCGTCGAGCGGCGGACGGGTGAGTAATGCTTGGGAATCTGCCTAGTCGAGGGGGACAACAGTTGGAAACGACTGCTAATACCGCATACGACCTACGGGTGAAAGGGGGCCTCTTCTTGAAAGCTCTCGCGACTAGATGAGCCCAAGTGGGATTAGCTTGTTGGTGAGGTAAGAGCTCACCAAGGCGACGATCCCTAGCTGGTCTGAGAGGATGATCAGCCACACTGGAACTGAGACACGGTCCAGACTCCTACGGGAGGCAGCAGTGGGGAATATTGCACAATGGGGGAAACCCTGATGCAGCCATACCGCGTGTATGAAGAAGGCCTTAGGGTTGTAAAGTACTTTCAGCGAGGAGGAAAGGTAGTAAATTAATACTTTACTACTGTGACGTTACTCGCAGAAGAAGCACCGGCTAACTCCGTGCCAGCAGCCGCGGTAATACGGAGGGTGCAAGCGTTAATCGGAATTACTGGGCGTAAAGCGCATGCAGGCGGTTTGTTAAGCGAGATGTGAAAGCCCCGGGCTCAACCTGGGAACTGCATTTCGAACTGGCAAACTAGAGTTCTTGAGAGGGTGGTAGAATTTCAGGTGTAGCGGTGAAATGCGTAGAGATCTGAAGGAATACCAGTGGCGAAGGCGGCCACCTGGCAAGTAACTGACGCTCAGATGCGAAAGCGTGGGTAGCAAACGGGATTAGATACCCCGGTAGTCCACGCCGTAAACGATGTCTACTCGGAGTTTGGTTCCTTGAGAACTGGGCTCTTAAGCTAACGCATTAAGTAGACCGCCTGGGGAGTACGGCCGCAAGGTTAAAACTCAAATGAATTGACGGGGGCCCGCACAAGCGGTGGAGCATGTGGTTTAATTCGATGCAACGCGAAGAACCTTACCTACTCTTGACATCCATAGAACTTTTCAGAGATGAATTGGTGCCTTCGGGAACTATGAGACAGGTGCTGCATGGCTGTCGTCAGCTCGTGTTGTGAAATGTTGGGTTAAGTCCCGCAACGAGCGCAACCCTTATCCTTATTTGCCAGCACGTAATGGTGGGAACTCTAAGGAGACTGCCGGTGATAAACCGGAGGAAGGTGGGGACGACGTCAAGTCATCATGGCCCTTACGAGTAGGGCTACACACGTGCTACAATGGCGCATACAAAGGGCTGCAAACCAGCAATGGTAAGCGAATCCCATAAAGTGCGTCGTAGTCCGGATTGGGGTCTGCAACTCGACCCCATGAAGTCGGAATCGCTAGTAATCGTGAATCAGAATGTCACGGTGAATACGTTCCCGGGCCTTGTACACACCGCCCGTCACACCATGGGAGTGGGCTGCACCAGAAGTCATTAGCTTAACCTTCGGGAGGGCGATGACCACGGTGTGGTTCATGACTGGGGTGAAGTCGTAACAAGGTAGCCCTAGGGGAACCTGGGGCTGGATCACCTCCTTACGTAAAGTTGTTAATTTTTGTAAGTGCCCACACAAATTGCTTGAATAGAAAGTTGAAAAGCATGTAAGAAATGCGATAGGACTGTAGCTCAGTTGGTTAGAGCGCGCCCCTGATAAGGGTGAGGTCGGTAGTTCAAATCTACTCAGTCCTACCAATCTTCTTACGAACTCTATGATGTGGGGCTATAGCTCAGCTGGGAGAGCGCCTGCCTTGCACGCAGGAGGTCTGCGGTTCGATCCCGCATAGCTCCACCACATCATAGTTGTTAAAATACAAAGCTAAGCAAGCTTAATGCTTATCTTTGCTTTTTAGCAAATTGCTCTTTAAAAATTTGGAAAGCTGAATAAATAAAGAAGTTCTTAAAACACGTTATTACTTCGGTAATAACAATATAGTGTTCTTGAGTATTCTTGAGGCGAAAAAAACTAGATAATACCTAGTTATTTCAATTGTACGGTCGACTTTAGATTGTATGGTTAAGTGACTAAGCGTATACGGTGGATGCCTAGGCAGTCAGAGGCGATGAAGGACGTGTTAATCTGCGTTAAGCTGTGGGGAGTTGATAAAAAGCGTTAATCCACAGATTTCCGAATGGGGGAACCCACTCTACTTTGTAGAGTATCGTAACGTGAATACATAGCGTTACGAAGCGAACCGGGAGAACTGAAACATCTAAGTACCCCGAGGAAAAGAAATCAATAGAGATACCCTTAGTAGCGGCGAGCGAACGGGGTCTAGCCCTTAAGCAGTTTGGAAGTTAGTGGAAGATTCTGGAAAGTTTCACGATACAGGGTGATAGTCCCGTACATGAAAACGACCTTACTGTGAAATCGAGTAGGACGGCACACGTGATATGCTGTTTGAATATGGGAGGACCATCTTCCAAGGCTAAATACTACTGACTGACCGATAGTGAACCAGTACCGTGAGGGAAAGGCGAAAAGAACCCCTGTGAGGGGAGTGAAATAGAACCTGAAACCGTATACGTACAAGCAGTGGGAGCAGACTTGTTCTGTGACTGCGTACCTTTTGTATAATGGGTCAACGACTTAATTTCAGTAGCAAGGTTAAGCGAATAGCGGAGCCGTAGGGAAACCGAGTGTTAACTGCGCGAATAGTTGCTGGGATTAGACCCGAAACCCGGTGATCTAGCCATGGGCAGGTTGAAGGTTGAGTAACATCAACTGGAGGACCGAACCGACTAATGTTGAAAAATTAGCGGATGACTTGTGGCTGGGGGTGAAAGGCCAATCAAACCGGGAGATAGCTGGTTCTCCTCGAAAGCTATTTAGGTAGCGCCTCGCGTCTAACTATTGGGGGTAGAGCACTGTTAAGGCTAGGGGGTCATCCCGACTTACCAACCCTTTGCAAACTCCGAATACCAATAAGTTCAATCGCGGGAGACACACGGCGGGTGCTAACGTCCGTCGTGGAAAGGGAAACAACCCAGACCGTCAGCTAAGGTCCCAAAGTGTATGTTAAGTGGGAAACGATGTGGAAAGGCTCAGACAGCCAGGAAGTTGGCTTAGAAGCAGCCATCTTTTAAAGAAAGCGTAATAGCTCACTGGTCGAGTCGGTCTGCGCGGAAGATTTAACGGGGCTAAACATACCACCGAAGCTACGGATGCAAAGACTTGTTCTTTGCATGGTAGAGGAGCGTTCTGTAAGCCGTCGAAGGTGAGTTGAGAAGCTTGCTGGAGGTATCAGAAGTGCGAATGTTGACATGAGTAACGATAATGGGGGTGAAAAACCTCCACGCCGAAAGACCAAGGGTTCCTGTCCAACGTTAATCGGGGCAGGGTGAGTCGACCCCTAAGGCGAGGCCGAAAGGCGTAGTCGATGGGAAACAGGTTAATATTCCTGTACTCACTTATATTGCGATGGGGTGACGGAGAAGGTTAGGCTAGCATGGCGATGGTTGTCCATGTTTAAGGTTGTAGGCTGTATGCTTAGGTAAATCCGGGCGTACATTAAGGCTGAGAACTGATGACGAGTCTCTACGGAGATGAAGTAGTTGATACCCGGCTTCCAGGAAAAACCTCTAAGCTTCAGATATAAGAGAATCGTACCCCAAACCGACACAGGTGGTTAGGTAGAGAATACTAAGGCGCTTGAGAGAACTCGGGTGAAGGAACTAGGCAAAATGGTACCGTAACTTCGGGAGAAGGTACGCCAATGATGGTGAAGGACTTGCTCCGTAAGCTATTGTTGGTCGCAGAGAAATGGTGGCTGCAACTGTTTATTAAAAACACAGCACTGTGCAAAATCGAAAGATGACGTATACGGTGTGACGCCTGCCCGGTGCCGGAAGGTTAATTGATTGGGTTAGACTTAGGTCGAAGCTCATGATCGAAGCCCCGGTAAACGGCGGCCGTAACTATAACGGTCCTAAGGTAGCGAAATTCCTTGTCGGGTAAGTTCCGACCTGCACGAATGGCGTAATGATGGCCACGCTGTCTCCACCCGAGACTCAGTGAAATTGAAATCGCTGTTAAGATGCAGTGTACCCGCGGCTAGACGGAAAGACCCCGTGAACCTTTACTATAGCTTGGCACTGAACATTGAACCTACATGTGTAGGATAGGTGGGAGACGTTGAAGCATTGTCGCTAGATGATGTGGAGTCAACCTTGAAATACCACCCTTGTACGTTTGATGTTCTAACGTAGGCCCCTTATCGGGGTTGCGGACAGTGTCTGGTGGGTAGTTTGACTGGGGCGGTCTCCTCCCAAAGAGTAACGGAGGAGCACGAAGGTTGGCTAAACATGGTTGGACATCATGTGGTTAGTGCAAAGGCATAAGCCAGCTTAACTGCGAGACAGACACGTCGAGCAGGTACGAAAGTAGGTCTTAGTGATCCGGTGGTTCTGAATGGAAGGGCCATCGCTCAACGGATAAAAGGTACTCCGGGGATAACAGGCTGATACCGCCCAAGAGTTCATATCGACGGCGGTGTTTGGCACCTCGATGTCGGCTCATCACATCCTGGGGCTGAAGTTGGTCCCAAGGGTATGGCTGTTCGCCATTTAAAGTGGTACGCGAGCTGGGTTTAGAACGTCGTGAGACAGTTCGGTCCCTATCTGCCGTGGGCGTTTGAGAATTGAGAGGAGCTGCTCCTAGTACGAGAGGACCGGAGTGGACGAACCACTGGTGTTCGGGTTGTTATGCCAATAGCATTGCCCGGTAGCTAAGTTCGGAACTGATAACCGCTGAAAGCATCTAAGCGGGAAGCAGGCCTCGAGATGAGTTCTCACTGGAGCTTTAAGCTCCCTGAAGGGCCGTTGGAGACTACAACGTTGATAGGCAAGGTGTGTAAGTGCTGTGAGGCATTGAGCTAACTTGTACTAATTACCCGTGAGGCTTAACCATACAAATTAAAGTATGATTAATTGAAATATCGACTTAAGAATAGACAGAACACTTTATGTTTTAAAGACTTCTTTATTTATAGCTTTTCAGATTTTAAAGATACAACTTGAAAGCAAACCAAATTTGCTTGGTGACCATAGTGTTGCGGTACCACCTGATCCCATTCCGAACTCAGTAGTGAAACGTAATAACGCCGATGGTAGTGTGGGGCTTCCCCATGTGAGAGTAGGGCATCGCCAAGCGCCAAACAACGTCGAGAGACTATAAATTAAGACTGATGGAAACATTAGCACAGATTGTGCGGAGTGGTAGTTCAGTTGGTTAGAATACCGGCCTGTCACGCCGGGGGTCGCGGGTTCGAGTCCCGTCCACTCCGCCAACAAACAACGAAAGCCTGAATCGAAAGATTCAGGCTTTTTTTGTGCCTGAAATTCAGTGATAAGTATCGAGCAGATTGTGCGGAGCGCTCGTTCGTATGAGTCGTATTCAGTTGATTAGACTCTTTATAAAAAGATAAGCGGCCTATCACGCCGGAGTGCGGGTTGTGGTTTATAGAAAACCGTCCGCTTTCTCTTTGCCAACAAACAACGAAAGCCTGAATCGAAAACTTTTTGTTAGAAATAGAGGCTTTTTTTGTGCCTGAAATTCAGGATACAAAAATACAGATTGTTCGGAGGCTTCGTTACGATGAATCGTATTCAGTTGGTTAGACTGTCTACCCAAACAAGTGGCCTGTCACGCTGCCAAAGACTTCGAGTCCCGTCCACACCGCTAACAAACAATGAAACCCTGAAATTCAGAGATAAAGTACCGAGCAGATTGTCGTTAGACTCTTGATAAAAAGATAAGCGATCTATTACACTGAGTTCTGGATTTTCTTATGATAACTTATCCTATGTGGTATTTTTTTACCTTTTATAGATTAAATGCTTTGTTTCGTTTCAGTTGTCTCTGAGTTGCAGTAAACTATCCGCTTAAACTGATATTAAGGACAGCTCGATGACAGATAAATCAAATAACACCACTCATTTTGGCTATAAAACTGTAGAGTCAGACCAAAAGGTCGATATGGTTGCGAGTGTGTTTCATTCAGTAGCGGCTAAATATGATGTAATGAATGACCTCATGTCTATGGGGATTCATCGTCTGTGGAAACGTTTTACGATTGATTGCAGTGGTGTAAGACCTGGCCATAAAGTTTTAGATCTTGCCGGTGGTACAGGTGATTTAACTGCTAAGTTTTCGCGTATTGTTGGAGACACTGGCGCAGTAACGCTTGCTGATATTAATGATTCAATGCTAAAAGTTGGTCGTGCTAAATTACGTGACCGTGGTATTGTTGGTAACGTGACTTACGTGCAAGCAAATGCTGAAGAACTGCCTTTTCCTGATAATCATTTCGACCTGATCACGATAGCATTTGGTTTACGTAACGTGACTGATAAAGATAAAGCGCTAGCATCGATGTTTCGTGTATTAAAACCAGGTGGTCGTTTATTAGTTCTTGAATTCTCAAAACCAGATTCTGAAGCATTAAATAAAATTTATGATTTCTATTCATTTAATATTTTACCTAAGATGGGTGAATTAATTGCTGATGATGGCGATAGTTACCAATATCTAGCAGAATCAATTCGTATGCATCCAAATCAAGAAACATTAAAAGGTATGATGGAAACTGCTGGTTTTGAAAGCGTTGAATATCACAACTTGACTGGTGGTATTGTTGCTCTGCATCGCGGTTACAAATTCTAAGGAATACTCATGCCAATCGAAATGCTAGTTACTGCGGGAATTGAAACATTATTGAATCAATTATTAAAAGCAGATACAAATGCAGTAGATAAGATCGCGTCGCTAAAAGGTAAAGTGCTACAGGTAAATATTGCAGAACTACCAAAGCCACTTTATTTTATTTTTTCATCTCAGGTTGATGTGTTAGCCAAGTATGATGGAAATGCAGACTGCTGTATGGATATAAAGTTATCGAGTCTTTCTCGATTACAAGATAGTTCACAATTCACTGCTCTGATTAAAGAGGGTGAATTAGATATGAGCGGTGATCCTATGGTAGCAAGCAAGTTTAGCATTATCTTAAAAGAATTAGATATTGATTGGGAAGAGCATTTATCTCGTTACACAGGAGATGTTGCTGCACATAAGCTACTACAAGGTGCAAAATCGAGCCAAGCTTGGCTGCAAAACAACATGATGATCGCACGGAATAATGTAGCTGAATATTTAATTGAAGAAATACGTTTAGCTCCAGGCGCTTTAGAAATTGTTAATTTTTGTGATGAAGTAAATGAGTTAGAACAGCAATGTAAGCAGATTGAAATGCGTTTGGCATTATTGTCACGTAAGGAAGATGTATAAATGACATTGGTTGAGCTAAAGCGTTTTTATCATATCCAAAAAGTTGTTTTGGAATATGGCATTGATGAATTGTTACCTGCACAATTGCAGCCGTTATCAGCACGATTATTCAGAAAATCTATTTTTTGGATCAAAAATAAACATGCAGAAAAGTCACCTGCAGAACGTATCAAATTAGCATTACAGCAACTTGGCCCTGTTTTTATCAAATTTGGTCAGATGTTATCAACGCGTCGTGATTTATTACCACAAGAGTTTGCTGAGCAATTGGCTATGTTGCAAGATCAGGTGCCACCATTTGATAGTCAATTAGCAATGCAGCAGATCGAATCTGCGCTTGGTCAGCCTATTGATGACGTATTTGATGACTTTGATCCGATGCCTTTAGCGTCTGCATCTATTGCACAAGTGCATACAGCTAAGTTAAAGAGCAACGGCGAAGAAGTTGTTATTAAAATTATTCGACCTAATATCGAACCGATTATTCGTGCCGATACTCAGTTGATGAAACGCCTGTCGAAAGTATTACTGAAGTTAGTCCCCGAGGCCAGACGTTTAAGACCACTCGAAGTGGTTCTTGATTATGAAAAAACGATTCTTGATGAATTGAATTTAGAGCGTGAAGCGGCGAATGCAATCCAATTACGTCGTAATTTTCTTGATTCTAAAGAGTTGTATGTACCAGAGATATACCCAGATTACAGTCATAAAAATATGATTGTAATGGAGCGTATTTACGGTATTCCTGTATCCGATATTGCTGCGTTAGAGGCACAGGGCACCAATATGAAACTTTTGGCTGAGCGAGGTGTTGAAACCTTCTTTACCCAAGTTTTTCGCGATAGTTTTTTCCATGCTGATATGCATCCTGGTAATGTGTTTGTTTCTTATGAAACGCCTGAAGATCCTCGCTGGATTGGTATTGATTGTGGGATTGTTGGTACCTTAAATCGTGACGACAAGCGTTACTTAGCGGAGAATCTGTTAGCCTTTTTCCATCGTGATTATCGTAAAGTCGCAGAGTTACACGTTGATTCTGGTTGGGTGCCATCCTATGTTGATGTTAATGATTTTGAATTTGCGATCCGTACGGTGTGTGATCCTATTTTTGAAAAACCATTAGCTGAAATTTCTTTTGGTCATGTACTGGTTAATCTATTTGCCACTGCACGTAAGTTTGATATGACAGTACAACCGCAATTAGTATTATTGCAAAAGACATTATTGTACATTGAGGGATTAGGTCGTCAGCTCTATCCTCAGCTAGACTTATGGGATACGGCTAAGCCATTTCTTGAAAATTGGGTCAAAGAACAGATGGGGCCACAAGCGGTCTTTTCTGCAGTAAAACAACGTGCGCCGTTTTGGGCTGAAAAGTTACCAGAACTGCCTGAACTGGTGTTTGATACACTCACGAAAGCGACTAAGCAGCAAGCTAAATTAGATACATTGTTTACCCAAGCAGAGCGGTTTACTCAGCAGCAAGCGTATGCAAACAAAGGTCGTTATTTATTGAGCTGTGGTGGTGTACTTATGATTTGTGCGGCGATCGTGTACAATCCTGATACCACTTCGCTAGCCACTACGTTAGCCAGTATCGGCTCTGGACTATTAATAGTCGGCTGGTTTAAGCTTAAGTAGTTGGTCCAACAAAGTGAGTTAAGCGAAAAAAATTTATCGTAGATCAGAGTGTAGTAAATGTGTAGCTTATATACTGTATACTGATCGACGTTAATAATGACGTATTCAATTATATAAAATAAGGTTTTATCATGGGCGGAATTAGTGTTACTCAGTTAATTATCATTGCTGTAATTATTCTTTTATTGTTTGGTACGAAGAAGTTACGTAATGTTGGTGGTGATCTAGGTGCGGCAGTTAAAGGCTTCAAAAAAGCCATGAGTGACGAGCCTAAAGATACGAAAGAAGACAATAAAGTATTAGAAGAAACTACTGCAGCAAAAACAGACGTAACCAAAGAAACAAAAAAAGATAAAGAACAGGCATAATTTATGTTTGATATCGGATTTTGGGAAATTGTGGTTATTTCAGTGCTGGGCCTATTAGTATTAGGGCCAGAGCGTTTACCTGTCGCTATCAGAACTGTGAGCTCTTGGGTGAAAACCATCAAGGGTGCCGCCAATTCTGTAAAAGAGGAATTGTCACATGAATTGAAAATTCAAGAAATGCATGACAATTTGAAAAAAGCGGAGCAGCAAGGGATGAATAATATCAGTCCTGATTTGCAAAGCTCTATCGACTCTTTACGTGATGCTGCAGCGTCGGTTACGCGTCCTTATGCGGATGATAAACCGACGTCAACATCTACGCCGAGTGTTGACCAAGCACCTAAAGTAGCAGAGCAGGTAATTGAACAGGATAAAAAATAAATGGCAGCAGATCCAAATACTCAGCCTTTGATTGCCCATTTAATCGAACTGAGAGATAGGTTATTGCGTGCGAGTGCCGCAATTATCTTAGTTTTTATTTCATTAGTGTATTTTGCTAATGATATTTATCAGTTGATATCAGCGCCACTGATTGCGCAATTACCCGCTGGTACAAGTATGATTGCAACAGATGTCGCAACACCATTTTTTACTCCAATAAAGTTAACACTGGTTGCTTCTTCATTTATTGCTATCCCTTGGGTTTTGTATCAAGTTTGGGCTTTTATCGCGCCAGGTTTATATAAGCACGAGAAGAAGTTGATCGCGCCATTGGTAATAAGTAGTGCTTTACTCTTTTATCTTGGTATTGCTTTTTCTTATTTCGTTGTGTTTCCTTTAGCATTCGAGTTCTTTGCGGCGGCTTCGCCGGAAGGGGTAACATTTGCGCCTGATATTAGTAGCTATCTTGATTTTGTGTTGAAGATATTTTTTGCGTTTGGTCTCGCATTTGAGATCCCCATTGCCACATTAGTATTATGTTGGACTGGCGCAACCACGCCTGAAAATTTACGTCAAAAACGACCTTATATTGTCGTTGCTGCATTTATCATGGGGATGTTATTAACACCGCCAGATATTATTTCACAAACATTATTAGCGATACCTATGTTGCTATTGTTTGAGTTAGGTTTATTATTTTCTCGTTTTTACGTTAAACAGGACGAGACAAAAGATGAAGAAGCAGGAACTGATTGATATAGGCGTTAATTTAACAAACGCTGCTTTTCACAAAGATTTACCTGATGTTATTGAACGCGCCTCTGCCCAAGGGGTGCGTCGTTTAATTGTAACTGGCACGGATATCGCCGAAAGCCAGCTAGCTTATCAACTTACTCAAGATTACCCACTGCAACTTTATTCAACAGCAGGCATTCACCCGCACGATGCTCGACATGCTACAGATGATAGCTGGCAGCAAATTAAAGCCCTTGCTCAATATGACAGTGTCGTCGCTATTGGTGAATGTGGTTTGGACTTCAACCGTGATTTTTCTCCTCGCCCGATGCAAGAAGCCACGTTTGCAAAGCAGTTAGAGCTTGCTGCCGAATTGAATATGCCAGTTTTCATGCATGAACGCGATGCTAACGAACGTTTTATCGCAATCTTGAAAGACTATCGTTCAGCGTTACCCGCAGCTGTACTGCACTGTTTTACTGGTTCTGCGAGTGATTTGGCTGCGTGCCTAGAATTAGATTTACATATTGGTGTTACTGGCTGGATCTGTGATGAACGTCGTGGGTCGGAATTATACCAGTTGGTGCGAGATATCCCAGCTGATCGGTTAATGTTAGAAACGGATGCGCCGTATTTATTACCGCGAAATCTAAAACCAAAGCCTAAATCACGTCGTAATGAACCTTGCTATTTACCGCATGTTGCACAAACGATTGCTACCGCGCGTAATGAGGATGTTGAGCTATTATTGCGTCGCAGTTTACAGGTGACTGAACAGTTCTTTAGGTTACCTAAGCTGTGACCACTATCACTTTATATTGCTTAGTTAATACTTCCTGTATCGAAGACTAGACAAAACCGACTAATCAGTCTATTTTGATTGACTAACTAGTCGGTTTTTATATTGAGGCATGAAAATTATGAGTGTAGCGACAATCAGAACGAATGATAGCGATAGTATCGATGATATTGTAGAAATGGAACAGATCTTTGCAACGCAAAAAGAAGCTTATTTAACCCAACCTGAATGGGATATGGCTGAGCGTAAGAAACGCTTAATATTATTTAAAGCCGCTTTCTTGGCAAACAAAGAAGCATTAGTGACGGCTGTTTCAGAAGATTATGGTCACCGTTCTCGTCACGATACTTTGTATGCTGATATTTTACCTACGACGGCACAATTTAATTATACTTTGGCGCGTTTAGCTAAGTGGATGAAGCCGACGCGACGTAGCCCTGGTTTGTTGTTAGCTCCAGCAAGTGTGACGGTCCATTATCAACCTGTTGGTGTCGTTGGTATTGTCGTACCTTGGAACTTCCCGATTAATCTTGCCGTTATGCCTCTGATTACCAGTATTGCAGCTGGTAATCGTGCGATGCTTAAAATGTCGGAATTCACTCCGAAAACTAATCAAGTACTAAAGCAGATCATTACTTCGGTATTTGATAGTAAAGATGTTTGTATTGTTGAAGGTGAAATGGCCTTGTCTGCAGCGTTCACTAAGCTGCCTTTTGATCACTTATTATTTACAGGTTCGACTGTTGTAGGTAAGCATATAATGCGTGCTGCTGCGGATAACCTAACGCCAGTGACGCTTGAACTTGGTGGTAAATCACCTGTGGTGGTTGCCCCTGATATTGATATTAAAATGGCGGTTAATCGTATTTTGTTAGGAAAAAGCCTGAATGCTGGCCAGATCTGCATTGCACCTGATTATATTCTTTGCCCGCGTGCAAAAATTATGGAGTTTGTTAAAGAATATCGTAATGAGTTTAATCGTCGTTACCCTACTGCAATGCAAAATGATGATTATACTAATATTGTTGATGCTCGACAGTATGCTCGTCTTAAATCATGGCTAGAAGATGCACAGCAAAAGGGGGCTAAGGTTGAAACAATGCAAGATGGTTGCAGTCTTGATGATCAAAGACACCGTATGTTACCGCATTTATTGTTAGATGTGAGTGACGATATGCAGCTAATGCAGGATGAAATATTTGGTCCATTGTTACCTATTTTACCTTATGATTCGATTGATGATGCGATCCGATATATTAAAGCGCGTCCACACCCATTAGCGTTATATATCATGAGTTTTGATAGTGATACTCAGAAAAAAATTATACGTGAGACGATTTCCGGTGGTGTCGCGATCAATGATACAATCATGCACTTTGCTGCTGACGATGCCCCATTTGGTGGTGTTGGCCCATCAGGTATGGGACAGTACCATGGTATCGAAGGGTTCCGTACTTTTTCAAAATCAAAAACAATATTGAAACAAGGTAAATTCCATTCTACGCGCTTTATTTATGCACCGTATGGGAGTTTGATACAAAAAATCATTTTGAAATTTTTCTTGAGATAATATGACTAAATCTAAAAAAACACTGATCTTGGATGCCGCGTTAGCGTTGTTCACGGTCAATGGTTTTCATGGTACGACGACGGCGGCGATTGCACGTGAAGCAAAAGTTGCAACGGGTACCTTGTTTCATCACTTTGCCACGAAAGAAGCATTAATCGAAGCCTTGTATCTTGAGGTTAAAAAAGAATTTGCTCAGGCTTTATTGCAGCCGAATGATCATAATGCTGAATCTCGATTAACTGATATCTGGGTTAACGGCGTTCACTGGTTGGTTAATCATCCACAAAAAATGGCGTTTATCCTACTGTGTAGTCATTCTTTATATTTTGATAAAAAGATCCAATTGGTTATTTGGGAAGAGGTATTAGGCTTCTTTACTCAATTACTTAATACGGGTATTCGTAACGGTATGATTAAAGACTTACCGATACCGTACCTATTAACGACATGTGAGAGTTTCTTACTATCAACCGCAACTTATGTGTATGCGCTACCTGTGATAGATCAAAAGGCTGCTATTAATTCGTCAATTAATGTAATTGTTGATGCTATTTCAGTTCAAGGTGCTGATATTCATTTACTCACACGGTAAGATGACCACATAACCCAGTGCAAATGGTACTTGGTTACTTAATTTGCATTCCTACCTCTCAAGGAGATATCGTGAGTAAAACTATTCTAGGTGGCTTCCCAAATCGTCGCCCTCGTCGTAATCGTAAAAATGATTTTTCTCGTCGTTTAGTTGCAGAACATCAATTAACAGTTAATGATCTTATCTATCCGATGTTTGTACTTGAAGGTACAGGTCGTCGTGAATCGATCGCATCAATGCCGGGCGTTGAGCGCTTATCGATTGATTTGTTACTCGAAGAGGCGGCAGAGCTGGTTGCGTTAGGCATTCCGATGATTGCTATCTTCCCGGTTACCCCATTAGAACAAAAAAGCTTACTTGCAGAAGAAGCGTATAACGCTGATGGCTTAGCACAGAAAGCTGTGCGTGCATTAAAATCATCATTTCCAGACCTCGGTGTGATGACTGATGTGGCATTGGATCCGTTCACCACACATGGCCAAGACGGTATCATTGATGACTCGGGTTATATTCTTAACGATATTACCACTGAGATCTTAGTAAAACAGGCGCTTTCTCATGCTGCTGCGGGTGCCGATATTGTTGCCCCTTCAGATATGATGGATGGCCGTATAGGCGCTATCCGTGAAGCGTTAGAAAAGGCGGGTCATGTAAATACGCAAATCATGGCTTACTCTGCAAAATATGCATCGAATTATTATGGACCTTTCCGTGATGCGGTGGGTTCTGCGAGTAATCTAAAAGGTGGCAGTAAGGTTACTTACCAAATGGATCCGGCAAACTCTGATGAAGCGTTACATGAAGTAGCGATGGACATCGAGGAAGGTGCTGATATGGTGATGGTGAAGCCTGGTATGCCTTATCTGGATATCGTACGTCGTGTTAAAGATGAATTTGGCGTACCAACATTTGCTTATCAAGTGAGTGGCGAGTATGCAATGCACATGGCTGCGATTCAAAATGGTTGGTTGAAAGAACAAGAATGTGTTCTAGAATCATTATTATGCTTTAAACGTGCTGGTGCTGACGGCGTTCTGACATATTTTGCAAAACGTGTAGCGATATGGCTTAAAGAAAATAACGCGTAATTATTTTACGGCAATAAAAAACCGAGTCTTATACTCGGTTTTTTACTTTCTAAATATCTATTACTTTTCTTGAACTTCTAACACTAAATTATGCTTAGCTTGTAATTCTAACTCAGATGCTAATGCGGCTGCGCGTAATGGATGCTGCGTTAACCATTGTGCTGGCAAGGTAATCGTTAATGTATTTTCTTCAACGAGAGTGAGTGAAAACTCTGGGATTGTACCATCAGTACGTCGTAAGGCTAGCGTGTATGACACTCTTAAAATACGACAAAGTAGCAACGCACTTGCGTAACTGATTGCTGATTGTTGTGCTAACAAAGATAAATTTAATTCATCACGTTGGTTAATCAATAACGCCGAAAGTAATTGCTTCTGGGCTTTAGTAAAACCAAGCATATCTGTGTTATCGATAATATAGGCCGCGTGTTGTGGTGCTTTCTTATAATCAATCGATAAGCCAATCTCATGTAAAGAACTGACATAAGCAAGTAAAGGTCCTGCTTGGGTATCGTCTTCTGAAATTGTCACTTTTAGTTGGTCAAATGCTTTTAATGCTGTACTTTTAACCCGTTCAGCTTGCCCCAAATCCAGTTGATGTTTTACCATCAAGCTATTTACTGTTTGTTGACGTACATTGTGACTTGCACGCAGTCCGGTCATTTCGTAAATAACTGCTTCTCTTAACGCGCCGCCAGCTAAAAACATATTATTGATTTCTAGACTTTCAAATAGCGCGGTAAGAATAGCTAAGCCGCTTGTGAATACTGGTTTTCTATCTGTTGTTAAGCCATTGATATTAAGGTTTTCAATATCACCGCAGGCAATCGCTTGCTGCTGAATACTATGTAATTTCGCTAGTGTTATCTGTTCGTTCTCACCTTGCGCGACCATAATTTCTTGTAACGCTTGGATTGTACCTGAAGCACCTATACACGTATTCCACCCAATGGTTAAATACTTTTCTAGCTGAGGGTTCAAAACCGCTTTTGCTGCATCAATTGCTTGCGTAAAGTTGTGCTGATTGAGTTTACCATCAGAAAAATAGTTATTTAACCAAGTAACACAACCCATCTTAAAGCTATAAAGTAGCTTTGCTTGTGCTTGTTCACCAATAATGAGTTCAGTACTTGCGCCACCGATATCGACCACTAAACGATTGCCTTGACCACTGCTGGTATAGGCAACGCCTTTGTAGATAAGTGCCGCTTCTTGTTCACCGGAAATAATGTTTACCGGATGTGCCAATATTTTTTCTGCTGTAGCAAGAAATACAGCTACATTTTTTGCTAAACGTAATGTCGCTGTACCAACAATCCGAATATTCTCGGCTGGAATGTCTTGTAGCTGTTCAGCAAACAAACTTAAACAATCCCAACCGCGCAGAAGTGCTGCTTGGTTGAGGTTACTTTCTGCATCAAGACCAGCTGCAAGTCTTACTTTTCGTTTAACTTTAGCAACAGTTTGTAGACTATTGTTAACTTCGCGAACGACCAGCATATGAAAGCTGTTTGAACCGAGATCAATAACGGCATATAAATTTGACGAACTTTTTTTACTCACACTAATCACTTTATCTATAAACAAACTATTTAATTAATGGGTTTTGTTATGCGTATTATGCTGACGTTGGCCAGTACGACGCGTTTTGTTACGATCATTCATTGATCTTGAATTACCCGGACGAGCACGTTTAGTGTGGATCGGTCGTGGTAAGTCAGTTAATAATGCGGCTTTATCGTAATGACAAACAGGGATCGTATGTTCAATGTATTCTTCAATCGCGGGTAAATTATAAATATATTTTTCACAAGCGAAACTAATTGAATGACCTTCTGCACCAGCACGACCGGTACGGCCAATACGGTGTACGTAATCACCACAATTATCGGGTAAATCGTAGTTAAATACATGACTTACAGCTGGAATGTGGAGACCACGAGCAGCAACGTCAGTCGCGACAAGAATGTCTAATTTACCTTGAGTGAATTGTTCTAGAATACTATTACGTTTTTTCTGAGGAATATCACCCGTTAATAAACCTACGCGATGTTTATCTGCTGCCAAGTGGCCCCAGATCTCTTCACATTTATGCTTAGTATTGGCAAATACAATGGCACGTTCTGGCCATTCTTCTTCAATTAACGTTTGTAATAAAGCCATCTTGTCATCATTTGACGGGTGAAATAGCTCTTGAGTAATACTGCTGCCTGTTACTTTTTCTGCTTCTACAGTAACTTCTTCTGGTTCGTTCATGTGCTGATAAGCTAATTCACGAATATCCCAAGTAAAGGTCGCAGAAAACAGTAAGTTTAGACGCTGTTTTGGCTCTGGCATTTTGCGCATTAGATAGCGAATATCTTTAATGAAGCCTTGATCTAGCATACGATCTGCTTCATCTAATACTAATGCTTCAACACCCGATAAATCCATTGCTCTTTGTTTTTCAAAATCAATGATACGACCAACAGTACCAATGATGATATCTACGCCTTTTTCAAGGTTTTCACGTTGAATATCGTAGCTCTCACCACCATAAACCAAGCCCATTTTAAGGCCTGTTGCTTTGGCTATTGGTAACGCATCTTTATGAATTTGAATTGCAAGTTCGCGTGTTGGCGCTAAAATAATAGCGCGAGGCTTATTTTTTGGACGATCTTCGACTGGTTTGGTTTTCAATAAATGATGAAAAATAGCGGCCAAAAATGCGATAGTTTTGCCTGTACCAGTCTGTGCTTGACCAGCTACATCTTTACCTTGGATGGCAAATGGCAAACTAAGTGCTTGAATTGGTGTACAATATTCGAAGCCTGAAGCTTCTAACCCAGAAAGTACGTCGGCATTAAGGCCAAACTGGGAGAACTTATGTTCTGTAAGATGTTTTTTGCTCATTTATTTAGCATATCAGGTTAAGCTTGCATTAAGAACTTAAATCTATTGAAATAGGGCAATGAGTGCCACATATATGTAGTAACAAAATTATTTTTTATTGGAGTAATAAATGAGCGACAAAATTATTCAGCTAACCGATGCTGCTTTCGATATGGATGTGTTAAATTCAGAATTACCTGTACTCGTTGATTTCTGGGCTGAGTGGTGTGGACCTTGCAAAATGATCGCACCGATTTTAAGCGAAGTTGCTGAAGAGTACGCAGGTAAAGTAACCATCGGTAAATTAAATATCGATCAAAATTCAGGTACGCCACCTAAATTTGGTATCCGTGGTATTCCTACTTTATTGTTATTTAAAAACGGTGCTGTTGCGGCAACTAAAGTTGGCGCATTATCAAAAGCGCAACTTCAAAGTTTTCTAGACGAAAACTTGTAGTATGTAAAATACTGACGAGATTTTGTTTTTTAATCTCGTCAGTATGCTATTATTCAGTGGACGAATAAAATTATAAATGCTAATTTCATCGTTCGTTTATTGTTCTACGTGCCGAATCAGGCATCATAATCAATGATCCAATCATTGATTTAATAACTCAAATTATCGATTCATTACTTAGTTAATGGCTCACACACTCGATCATTGATTCAAATACTTTATCCTTGGTTGACATTCCGTTACGCAAAGGTTGCATAAGCTCGAACTCATCATTATGAATTTAACCGAATTAAAAAACACACCAGTTTCTGAACTTGTAAAACTGGGCGAATCTATGGGTCTAGAAAATCTGGCTCGCTTAAGAAAACAAGACATCATCTTTTCTATCTTAAAAGCTCACGCAAAAAGCGGTGAAGACATTTTTGGTGATGGTGTTTTAGAGATCTTGCAGGATGGCTTTGGTTTCTTGCGTTCAGCAGATAGCTCTTATCTTGCCGGACCTGATGATATTTATGTATCACCAAGTCAGATACGTCGCTTTAACTTGCGAACGGGTGATACCGTTGGCGGTAAAATTAGACCGCCAAAAGATGGCGAACGCTACTTTGCGCTGTTAAAGATTGACCAAGTTAACTTCGACCGTCCAGAAATCTCTCGTAATAAAATCCTCTTTGAAAACCTAACTCCAATCCACCCGAATGAACGTCTTCGTTTAGAGCGTGGTAATGGCAGTACTGAAGATATTACTGCACGTATTCTTGATTTAAGTGCGCCGATCGGTAAAGGTCAACGTGGTTTAATTGTGGCACCGCCGAAAGCTGGTAAAACAATGTTATTACAAAATATTGCCTCTTCAATTGCGTTAAATCACCCAGATGCGATATTGATGGTTCTACTTATCGATGAACGTCCGGAAGAAGTAACAGAGATGCAGCGTTTGGTACGTGGTGAAGTAATCGCTTCAACATTTGATGAACCTGCTAACCGCCACGTACAAGTAGCGGAAATGATGATTGAAAAAGCCAAACGTCTTGTAGAACACAAGAAAGACGTGATCATCTTACTTGATTCTGTGACGCGTCTAGCACGTGCTTACAATACGGTAACGCCATCATCAGGTAAGATCTTATCTGGTGGTGTTGATGCTAATGCCTTACACCGTCCAAAACGTTTCTTCGGCGCAGCCCGTAACGTTGAAGAAGGTGGTTCTTTAACGATCATCGCAACAGCATTGATTGATACTGGTTCAAAAATGGACGAAGTAATTTACGAAGAATTTAAAGGTACAGGTAACCAAGAGCTACACCTTAATCGTAAGATTGCAGAACGTCGTGTTTATCCTGCGATTGACTTCACTCGTTCAGGTACCCGTCGAGAAGAACTATTAGCAGATAAAGCTGAGCTACAGAAAATGTGGATCCTACGTAAGATTATTCATCCAATGGGTGAGATCGATGCGATGGAATTCCTGATTGATAAGCTGGCGATGACGAAAACCAATGATCAATTCTTCGAAGCAATGAAGAAGCAAAAATCATAATCGTTTAAGTTAACTGTCTGTGATTAATATTTAAAATAAACGCCATACATTTTGTTTTTATAACAAGTGTGTGGCGTTTTTTTTTCAAAAAATAGCGTGGAATTGTTTATGAAATATAAAGATCTGAGAGACTTTATTGCCTTACTTGAAAGCAAAGGCGAATTAAAACGTATTCATCAAGAAATTGACCCGTATTTAGAAATGACGGAAATTTGCGATCGCACATTAAAAGCAGGCGGTCCGGCATTATTATTTGAAAATCCGAAAGGTCATACTATGCCAGTGTTGGGTAACCTATTTGGTACCCCTGATCGTGTCGCTATGGGCATGGGACGTGAAAGCGTCAGTGAACTGCGTGAAGTTGGTGAATGGTTATCTTATTTAAAAGAGCCTGAGCCACCGAAAGGTTTTAAAGAGTTAATGGAAAAAGTACCGATATTTAAACAGGTACTTAATATGCCCACGAAAAGGCTGCGTAAAGCACCCTGTCAAGAAATAGTGTTAACAGGCGATGATGTTGATTTAAGTCAGATCCCTATTCAGCATTGCTGGCCTGGAGACGTTGCCCCATTAATTACTTGGGGTTTAACGATCACCCAAGGACCTTATAAAAAACGTCAAAATTTAGGTATTTATCGTCAGCAAGTACTGAGTAAAAACAAATTAATTATGCGTTGGTTATCGCATCGTGGTGGTGCACTGGATTTTAAAGAATTCCAAGAACTAAACCCTGGTGAAAACTACCCTGTATCTGTGGCGCTAGGTGCTGATCCTGCAACAATTTTAGGTGCCGTAACGCCGGTACCTGATACGTTATCTGAATATGCTTTTGCAGGTTTATTACGTGGTAGTCGTACTGAAGTAGTTAAATCTATTTCCAATGACCTTGAAGTGCCTGCAGGTGCTGAAATTATCTTAGAAGGTTATATCGCGCCGGGCGAGATGGCAGAGGAGGGTCCTTATGGTGATCATACTGGTTACTATAACGAGACTGATTCTTTTCCTGTATTTACGGTGACGCATATTACGATGCGTAAAGATGCTATTTATCATTCTACCTATACAGGCCGTCCTGCAGATGAACCTGCGGTACTGGGAGTTGCGTTGAATGAAGTCTTTGTGCCTATTTTACAAAAGCAATATCCCGAAATTGTTGATTTTTATTTGCCACCTGAAGGTTGTTCTTATCGCATGGCGATCGTGACAATTAAGAAACAATATCCGGGCCATGCGAAACGAGTGATGCTGGGGGTATGGTCTTTTTTACGTCAGTTCATGTATACCAAATTTGTGATTGTCTGTGATGATGATATTAATGCACGTGATTGGAATGATGTGATTTGGGCAATTACGACCCGTATGGACCCTGCTCGTGATACGACAATGATTGAGCATACACCAATTGATTATTTAGATTTTGCATCACCGGTCTCTGGTCTTGGCTCTAAAATGGGTATGGATGCAACCAATAAGTGGCCAGGCGAGACAGATCGCGAATGGGGCGAACCAATTGTGATGGATGAGAAGGTTAAGCAGCGAGTCGATGATTTATGGGACGAATTAGGGATTTTGTGATATAAATGAGTTAGATCATAAAAGTTCGTGCTTGTCAGATATTGAGATTGAAAGGGAATATATGTTAAGAATTAAGTGTGAAGTGACGTTGTTAGAGTCGTATACTGAGACTGTATTTAACGTGAAACTAAAACCAGAGCAGAAGGTTGAGTTTCAGGCTGGACAATATCTAATGGTAGTCATGGCAGAAGACGACAAGCGCCCATTTTCTATTGCTTCAAGCCCAAGTAATGATGATATTTTAGAATTACACATTGGTGCATCAGAACAAAATTCATATGCAATGCAAGTTGTGGAAAGACTAAAATCAGGCACGATAGAAGTTGAACTACCAGGTGGTAATGCTGGTTTAAGAGAAGACTCAGAGCGTCCTTTAGTATTGATTGCTGGCGGTACTGGTTTCTCTTACACAAAATCTATTCTAGAGCGTGCGGTAGAAGTTAATCAACGTCCTATTTCATTATATTGGGGTGCGCGTGAAGCATCGCATTTATATGCATTTTCGTTGGCACAAGAATTAGCTGATGCGCATCCACAAGTGACTTTCATCCCTGTTGTCGAAACTGCTCCAGAGCAATGGTCTGGTAAAGTTGGCCAGGTGCATAAAGTCGTGATGGAAGATGTTGCTGATTTAGCTGCATGTGATGTTTATATTGCTGGTCGTTTTGAAATGGCTGGTGCAGCGCGTACTGACTTTGCACCGCTAGGTGTTAAAGAACATTTATATGGCGATGCATTTGAATTCATTTAATTGATAATGAATGTATTCGGATTAAAAAAGCCGTAACAGATGTTACGGCTTTTTATTATTTTAAATATAATACTGGCTTAGTTGTGAGTTGTACGATTAAGCTTGTTGATGATAACTTAAGCTTTTTTTATACGTCGCATTTGCATCATTAACGAGACCTAATTTTTCGTAAGCGTGTGCTAGTGCACTATACGCAGAGGTAGACGGCGATTGACTGATACCTTGGCTTAACTCTTCTACAGCTTCGTTCCAACGACCTTCTTTTACCATTAACTGACCAATACATACAGCTAATAAACCTGAGCCTTCACGCGTGTTCTGCAGACGCTTAAGACGTTCGATGAGCGCATGGTAATCACCAAGATTTAATTTGGGTGTTAGGCTGATCAGTTCTGGATACAGTTCATTACTTAATGCGTCCATCAGCAGCAGATAAGCTGACTGGTGGTCGTTACGTCCTATTAACAGATTAACTGTTTCTGCTAGATAACGGCCATCATGTTTAAGTGCTTTTGGTAGTGAGCTCCAGGTATCAAGTAATCCAGTGCTACCTTGCTGTTTGGCTACTTCACCTAAATGTTGGAAATGACTATGTTTACGTAGTTCATCAGCTTCGCCTGAGGTAAGTAATTTTTGTTTTTGTAATGCTGGAATAAGCGTGAGTAATTGTCCCCATTCTTTTCTTTCAATACAGACCGCTTTAAACATCGTTAGCACTACCTTATGCTTTGGATGTTTATCATGTAACGCGGATAGTGATGCAAATGCTTGTTCAAATTGCTGTTGCTCAATTTGCAACTTAGCTTGTGTTATCTCGACCGCAAGGGTATTTTTATCTGCATTCTTGTGCGCTAATAATAAATACTCATCACGTTTTTTTTCGTTGCCGAGACCTTGTGCAGATTGCGCTGCGGCAAGGTAATTTAACACGGGTACTTGTGCTTTTTTGGCTGCTTTTAAAGTTAACGTTTCTGCTTTTTTAAAGTCACCACTGGCTAATGCTAAAATGCCTTTTTCTGTTTGTATTTTAGCGCGTGCTTGATGATAGCGATTAAACCAACCTAGGCTGTGAGTCAGTTTATTGATTAATGCTTCAAACCCTAATAAAGTAAAGTAGAAAGCAATCACCATCACAACGGCACTACTGACGGTTGCATCGATGACGTAGTCACCAGCTGCAATCATCACATAACCTTTATTGCCCATTAAATATGGGGCACCGATTGCACCTGCAAGAAGCAGCGCGATTAATACTATAAATCTGACCATTTTATCTGCCTCCGTTTATTTTGTGCTTGTGCTATTGGCTAATGCGTTGATTTTACGATCTCTGATGGTTGTCTGGATCAGTACTGCACTGTTTAGTTTTGCAGGGTATTTCGTTGTAATCGTTGCTTTGCTCAATGTATCAAGACTCGCCAGCATACTTTTTGCTGTGGGTTGATTTACATCGTAATAACGCTTAATCCAAGTTTTTGCTGTTTTCAATGCATGCTTGAATTTAGCTTGATCTTGACGATATATTGCGAGTTCTGCTTGTAACAGTTGTGTTTTTAAATTTTCAGTTAAATACCAAGCTGCTTGTGGTGATAACAGGGCGTCAACTGAATTATCTTGGCGACGGATAGTGATAAAGTTATCGCTGAAAGATTGCCATGACTTGGTGAGATTCGCTTTCCAGTCTGAACTATTACTTGATAATGTACTGTCTGTTTTCACGATATCAGGACGAGTAAGGCCTGCTAATACGAGATTATCCACTTGTTCTGCTTGAATCGCGAGTTTCAGTGCTAACCCATCATGATCAATACGCGGTAATTTAGTCAGTGTGGCAATATCTTGTTCAATCACTTTGCGTAATGGTAATAAGCTCGGATCATTTAATTGTGTTAAACGACGACTGGCAGATGATAATAAGGCTAAGCTGGTATCAATATCTTGTTCTAGGGCTATTTTACGACCTGCGATACGAATTAAGTATTCAGCTTCTGCGAGCATCCATTCATTAGGATTACGCATTTTAAGGTTCGCGACCGCCAGTTGTACGGTTTCGAGTTGTGCCGCGGTTAGCTTTTCACTGTCTTGGATCTGGCTAAGCTGTTGCGTCGTTTTCTTTAATTGGCTGGCTACAGTTTCTTTGTCTTCGCTTAGTTGCTGACGTAATGATTGTTGTATGTCTTTTTGATCTTGCAACTGTGCTTGTAGTTTTGTTAACACTTGTTGCTGCAGTTGGCTGTGCTGATGGCTATGATAATAGAGACCTGCGCTAAGGCCTAGCGTTAACAGGATCGCCACCGCACCAGTGACAATACCCGCTTTACTTGCAGGCTTACCTTCCGTTGTAATCGTGTCTGATGAATCAACAATGCCTTTGTTGGTTGTTTTAGTATTGGCATTTTGACTGTTTTTTTTCTTGTCGGTCATTTAGCTTATTCCTATCTGCATATCCAATTGCTTAACAGCATTAAATAATGAATTATTTGATGCACCACTAGCAATGGTGACGTGTTCTATTCCTAACGCATGAGCAAGTGCTGCTATTCGTTGGCTAGGAACAATAAAGTGTAAGTTTAGCACCCAAGGTAACGCTGTGTAGGGTATCGTTTTTATTAGGTTACCCA
This sequence comes from Moritella sp. 5, assembly GCF_018219455.1. NCBI lineage: Bacteria > Pseudomonadati > Pseudomonadota > Gammaproteobacteria > Alteromonadales > Moritellaceae > Moritella > Moritella sp. 5. Next base: position 4,904,225 of record NZ_CP056122.1, on the reverse strand, counting down.
GAATTTCACCGCTAGTGATAATAACACTATTAATGGCGAATTGTTGCCACTTATTAATCAACAACTCAGGTTCGTAGTAGGGGGAAGTACGTTGATAAACTTCACAATATGTCACGTTAGCCGAGCGTTTTATTAGATCTTCTGCCATCGTCTCTCGACCCCCATTACCGCGTAGAATAACAATGTTTTTATGTTCTACGGCCGTATTAGTAAGTAGTTTTAACACCCCTTCGCTATCATGTGTTTGGGGTATTTTGGCGTGATTTATACCGTGTTTTTTCCAGCGTAGTGCTGTTGTTGGACCTACGGCTATGTAATTGATATGCTGTGGCCACGTTTTATTTTCTTGTATTAAACTGCTATTAGCATAATTTACAGCATTATCGCTTATGGCAATAATATAGTCATCAGGCTGTAATTTTTCCAGTAATGAACTGACTTTATTAAATTGCTGTCCTGCGGATATGTCGATAAACGGACAACATAAGGCAGCCCCATTAGCTGCCTCAATTTGACGAGCGAGTTGCTCGCCTTTAACGCGTGGGCGAGTGATTAGCGCCCTGATTTTCATGCGTCAGCGTTATTATAAACAGTCGCTAAAATTTCTTTTGCACCTTGTGCCAGTAATTTATCTGCAAGTGTTAGTCCCAGCTGGCGTGCATCTTTACGGTCACCACGGATTTCTGCACGAATTACTTCAGTGCCGTCAGGTTTTCCAACCAGTCCACGTAGCCATAATTCATCACCGTCGATTAGCGCGTAACTACCTATTGGTACCTGACAACCACCTTCAAGCGCCAAGTTCATTGCGCGTTCGGCAAGCACGCGATCACTGGTTAGCGCATCATTTAATGGTGCTAATAATGCTTTTACACGTTCATCAGTAGTGCGACATTCAATGCCTACAGCACCTTGTCCTACTGCTGGTAGGCTTTGCTCTGGTTCAATGTAGCTGGCAATACGGTATTCCATATCCAGACGTTTTAATCCAGCTGCCGCTAAAATTATTGCATCATAATTTTTATTATCGAGCTTATTTAAACGTGTATTTACGTTGCCACGTAAGTCCATAATTTTTAGATCTGGACGCGCTTCACTCAACTGGCATTGACGGCGTAAACTACATGTACCAACGATTGCACCTGGTGGTAGTTCTTCAATTTGACGGTAAGTATTTGAAACAAATGCATCACGTGGGTCTTCACGTTCACAAATAACTTCTAAGCCTAAACCTTCTGGAAATGCAACTGGCACATCTTTCATGGAATGCACGGCGATATCGGCGCGATCTTCAAGCATTGCTATTTCTAGCTCTTTTACAAAAAGACCTTTACCACCCACTTTTGCTAAAGGCGTATCTAAAATGATGTCACCCTTGGTTACCATTGGGATTAATTCAACGGTAAGGTTTTGATGAATCGCTTCTAGACGTGCTTTTACATATTCAGCTTGCCACATTGCTAATGGGCTTTTACGGGTTGCAATTCTTAGAGTTTCAGTAGCCATTTTATTTCCAAATTTAACTAGATTAGCTAAATATTAACAGATTTAATCCGTTAATGGTTGATCTAAGATGAGGTTATTTGTAAATAATACTCCTTATTTAAGCATGCGATAACGTACATAATTGGGTCTAAACAGTACGTTATTCAGAGGGCGTAGGTGTGATAGTTAAGTAAGGGAGAGGTTAAGATAATGATTTATATTGTGGGTTATTAGGCTGCAGCGTGTACTACTGCAGCTTAATAAATTAATGACGATCAACTAGTCGAAATTAAGGCAGAATGCGTTATGACTTTTTTTGATGTATTGCTTCCTTTATATCAATCATCTGGGACTTTAAGCTGATGGATTTCCACAGGTAGAAAGACGCAGGTAATACTAATAGTGTCAGAATGATCGCTGATGCCATGCCTCCAATCATAGGTGCGGCGATGCGTTGCATTACCTGTGAACCCGTACCGTCACCATACATAATTGGGATTAAGCCGATGATCACGGTTGCCACTGTCATCATAATTGGACGGACACGTAAGCCTGCGCCATCCATCACTGCTTGCTGTAATTTGGCTTTAGTGAAGTTACCCGCAGCTTGTGCGCTTGCTAACGATTGGTTTAAATAAACGAGCATGATCACGCCGATTTCGACAGAGACACCAGCTAGGGCGATAAAACCAACCCCTACGGCGATTGAGAAATTGTAGTCGAGTAAATATAATAACCAGATACCACCAATCATGGCTAATGGGAGTGTACCGAGGATCAGTAATACTTCACCCACACGTCTAAAGGCGAGATACAGTAATAACACGATAATCGCGAGCGTTGCTGGGATCACCACGGATAGAGTCTCTTTGGCACGCTGCATATATTCGTATTGTCCCGACCAGGTAATTGAATACCCTGCGGGTAATACTAATTGCTCGGCTACAGCTTGCTGGGCATCGACTACATAAGAGCCGAGATCTCGGGCTTCAATGTCCACATAAATCCAACCATTAGGGCGGGCATTCTCGGTTTTGATCATAGGTGCACCGTCTTCGACGTAGATGTTTGCGACATCACTTAAGGCGATTCTTGCACCTAATGGTGTTATCAGTGGTAATAATTTCATTTGCTCAATACTGTCTCGATAAGATTGAGGGTAACGAATATTTACCGGGTAACGCTCTAATCCTTCAATGGTTTGAGTGACGTTAACCCCGCCTACTGCTGTGGATATGACTTCTTGTACATCCGCAATATTCAGCCCATAGCGTGCCGCTTTTTCACGCTCGATATCAATTTTCACATAACGTCCGCCAACAACACGTTCAGCATAAGCGGATGCGGTACCGGGTACGTTAAGTAAGATTTTTTCTATCTGTTTACCAATTTTTTCAATCTCAGCAAGTTTTTCACCCGCGATCTTGATACCAATCGGCGTTTTGATGCCTGTGGCTAACATATCAATACGGGTTTTGATTGGCATTACCCAAGCGTTGGTTAAGCCCGGAAATTGGACTAATTTATCAAGTTCCTGACGTATACTCTCAGAGGTAACCCCTTCTCGCCATTCGGCTTTCGGTTTTAAAGTGATGAACGTTTCAATCATGGTTAATGGTGCTGCATCGGTGGCGGTTTCGGCGCGACCTGCTTTACCCCATACGCGTTCTACTTCGGGCACAGTTTTGATTAACTTATTGGTTTGCTGTAATAACTCTCTGGCTTTACCTATGCTGATGCCTGGGTAAGTGGTTGGCATATACATGAGATCCCCTTCATCAAGCGGTGGAATAAATTCACTACCGATCTTATTTACAGGATAAAAGCCGACAGCGATAAGGCCAATAACGATACAAAGTAGCAGTACTGGCGCTTTGAGAGAGAATGCCAATGCCGGACGGTATAATGCGATTAAACCACGGTTGATTGGGTTTTTATGTTCAGGTAAAACCCTACCGCGAATAAAGTAGCCCATTAAAATCGGTACTAAAGTAACTGCTAGTCCAGCTGATGCCGCCATCGCATAAGTTTTAGTAAAGGCGAGCGGGGCAAACATTTTACCTTCTTGGCCTTCCAGTACGAACACGGGGACAAAGCTGAAAGTAATAATCAGTAACGAAAAGAATAATGCCGGACCGACTTCTGCAGCCGCTTTACTGATGATCTGCCAACGGTTTTTATCCGTTAACGGGGTTTTCTCAATATGTTTATGGACGTTTTCGACCATCACAATTGCCCCATCGACCATCGCGCCAATGGCTATCGCGATCCCACCTAGGGACATGATATTGGCATTGATGCCTTGCCATGACATTACGATGAAGGCAACGAGAATACCGATGGGTAAACTGACTAATACGACTAATGAGCTGCGAATATGGAATAGGAATAATGCGCAAACTACAATAACGACAAGAAATTCTTCCAATAATTTCAGGTAAAGGTTTTCGACCGCATTGTCGATTAATGTTGAACGATCATAGGTAGGAACAATTTCAACACCTTCCGGTAACGAGGCTTGTAATGTTTGTAGTTTGTCTTTGACTGCGGCAATAACGTCACGGGCATTTTCGCTGTAGCGCATGACAATAATACCACCAACCACTTCGCCTTCACCGTTTAGTTCGGAAACGCCACGACGCATTTGTGGACCCAGTACAATATCAGCGACATCACCGAGTAATAAAGGTGTGCCAGTATTACTGAGTTTTAAGGGGATGTTTTTCAAGTCATCGATTGAGCTGATATAACCATTTGCACGCACCATGTATTCGGCTTCCGCCATCTCGATGACGCTGGCTCCCGCTTCCTGATTACCGCGTTTAATCGCATTCGTGATTAATGATAATGGGATCTGGTAACTGCGCAGCTTATCAGGGTTCACACTGATCTGATATTGCTTAACCATACCCCCGACAGTCGCGACTTCCGATACTCCGGGTACGGTCTGTAATTCATATTTTAAAAACCAATCTTGAATACTGCGAAGTTGGCTTAGATCGTGATTACCACTGGTATCGGTTAGTGCGTACGAATATACCCAACCCACACCCGTTGCATCAGGCCCCAGTGCTGGTTTTGCAGTGCTGGGTAGATTCGGAGTCACTTGCGATAAATATTCTAAAACACGCGAGCGAGCCCAGTACATGTCAGTACCATCATCAAAGATAATGTAAACATAAGAGTCACCAAAGAAAGAGTAACCGCGCACTGTTTTGGCGCCAGGCACCGATAACATCACCGTCGTCAGTGGGTAGGTGACTTGATCTTCAACAACTTGTGGTGCTTGCCCTGGATAACTGGTTTTAATGATAACCTGTACATCAGAGAGATCTGGGATGGCATCAATCGGGGTATTTTTGATCACAAAACTACCGTAGATAAGGACGATCAAAGTAGCCAGTAATACCATGACACGATTGTGTATCGACCATTCAATTATTTTTTTGATCATTACAGCTCTCCTGCGTCATCAAAGTCTAACCAAGCTAAATCATCTTTACCTTGAACTGCGGGTGTGGTTGTTTTTGACATCGCCTTATTGTCCATGCTGTCCATATTCATCGAGCTATGATCCATATCCGCCATTGCACTGTGATCTATTGCTATACTGTTCTTGTTACTTGTTGTTGGCGGACCAATACGGCTGAAATCTGCGGTTAAGCTTGATTCTGAGTCCAACAAGAATTGCGCACTAGTAACCACGTTATCGCCATCTTTAAGCCCGGCTAAAACCTCAACATAACCTGCAGACTCTCTGCCTAAAGTGATTTTGATTGATTGATATTGGCCGTTACCTTTTGCTAGTACGATACGGTCCAAGGTACCTGAGCGGATGATAGCTTCACGTGGCACCTGGATTGCTTTGGTCTGCTGTTGGCTGCTAAGCGTTAACGTTGCAAACATGTTTGGTTTTAATTGCTCATCAGGATTGGCTATTTTTATTCTGACTTTCAGCGTGCGGGTTGCTGCATTTAATTCCGGGTATATATAATCAACTTCACCTAACCAGGTTTTTCCAGGGAAACTATCTACTTGCATTTTAGCCTTGTCACCAACTTGTACTTGACCTGCTTGAGATTCAAAAATTTCGGCTTGTAACCATATTTCTGTTAATAGTCCCGCTTCTATTATCTGCGCTGAAGGCGTGATATAAGCGCCTTCACGGATCGCAAGTTTGGTTATATAACCGGATTCTGGGGCTGATATAGTGACATTTTGGATCACTTTTTTAGCACGCGTGAGCTGCTTAATCTGTGTTTGGTTAATGCCTAATGCGGATAAACGATGTTTTGCTGATGTGATGAGGGTTTTATTGCCGATACGGAGTGTGTTGAGTAACTCTTCTTGTGCTTTAATTAGCTCTGGAGAATATAAGGTTAATAGTGGTTGTCCTTTTGTGACGTACTCACCTGTATTATTGATGTAGAGTTTATCTATCCAACCAGACACACGACTATTAATTTGCCATAACGAATCTTGATTAAACTCCAACATGCCTACGGTATTAATTTGCGTAATGAAAGGGCGACGTTGTGCCATTTGTGTTCGTACGCCTAAATTATTTTCTACACGTGATGAAATTGTCACTAAGCCTGCATCGTTTTCCGTTGAGGCATCTTTGTATACTGGGATTAAATCCATTCCCATCGGTGATTGGCCCGGTTTATCGCGGCGGTAATTGGCATCCATCGGTGCAACCCAGTACAGCGGCTCTTGGGCTGCGGTGTTTTGCGTTGCTGTTGTTTGTGATTTTTTAGCATAAATGGGGACTAAATCCATCCCCATCGGTGATTTACCGGGGTTATCGCGGCGGTAATTAGCATCCATTGGGGCTACCCAATACAGGATCTCTGGTTCTGCGCTAGTTGTATTCGTTGTTGCTTGTGTACTAAACCAAGTACCTGCAGCAAGACCCAATGCTAATGTAATTGAGCTGGTAAGTAATGTTTTCATATCGGCCTCTATAATGCTTGAAAATAACGAATGCGAGCTAAGGTTTTTAAATTTTGAAAGTGCAATTGCTGATATTCAAGCGTGAGTGCTTGTTCATCCATTAATGCTTTGATGACTTGTTCAAAATCATTGGTATTGGCTTGATAACCTTGTATTGCGGCATCACTATTGGCTTTAGCTTGCACTAGAAGGGTGTCTTGGTAGCGCTGCATTCTGGCTTGGGTATTACTGAAATTAGCGATAGCACCATTTAATATGCCATTGAATTTAATCAGTAATAGATCTTTTTCTGCTTGCTTAATCCCCCTACCTTGAGCGGCCGCTATAACTACTTGATCTTGGCGGTTACTCGTGAATAGAGGAATGTTCATTGTGATGGAACCACTGATTAAATCACTACGGCTGGATCCGGACGCCATATCTAGCGCTTCACGATGACCGTAACCAATATCAACTTTAAAGGCTGGTTTATAGGATTCATTAGCGGTGGCTATATTATTTTGAGCTACGTCAATGGCTTGTTGCGCGGCTAATACCTGTGGGTGATCAGCCAGTAACCGATAGTGTTTTAGATTCGCTTGCTGTGCATATTCAAGGCTTTGCGGCCACGTTGGTAGCTGAGAATCAAATTCATCAAACGCTTGAGGCCCAATCCAAGAGACGAGTTGCCCGCGCAGCGCTTGCTCTTGCTGCGCAAATGCGGCAATTTTGTCATCAAACTTGGCGAGTTCTAATTCTGCTTTAATCAAATCTTGGTTTTGACGATAACCTAGCTCAAATTGACGGTAGAGGTTGGTAACATGCTGGCTAAATAATTGCTTATTTTTAGCGAGAATGGTTTGGGCTATTTTGGCAAAGCTAATATCAAACCATAATTCTCGGATCTGTAGTTTTAGTTCTAATTGGCGATTTTCTGCGAATTGTATGCTCTGTTGTGTTTGTAGTGAGAACCCTTTCGCTGTTAACTCCAGGGTATCACCCGCTGAAAACTGTTGTGATAAACCAAGACTAAATTGGGTCATTGGATCATCGGATAATGAGAAATTATCAACAGGCACATTGGATAAACCGAATTTAATCATAGGGTCTGCAAGCTGAGATTGGCTAATGCCTTGTGCTTTTAAACGTGCTTGTTGGGCACTGTATAAGATTGCTGAAGGATCGCGTTGTAGGGCAGTGTCTTCTGCAATCGCGAGCGTTAATTGTTGAGCATTGGCATTTATAGTCAGTAATGCGAATAGCCCCAAATAAATTTTTGATAGCATTATACTTCCTTAATTGATTGATTTTTAAATGTTATTAAAATCAGCTAATCAAAGGAGGTCGATAGAGGCTATCTTGGTGTTGTTTTAGAGGTAGGGTTAATTCGTAACGTAGTGAGTTACTTTGTTTATGGGGGTTTAAGAGCGGCTTATTATTATAATTAATAAATGATGATACGCAGGTCGTATTACAGTCGCTGCAATCATCGTCATTATATTGATTTTTTGAATGTTGAAGCTGTGGATTATCATGCTGCATTTTACTCATACTGCTTTGAGAGTTGCATGGCATGTCTGGCATATCACAAGAAATATTGGCTGGCATCGTACGCATGCTCATAGCCTGAAGCGGTAATGAGAATGTGTTTATTAATATTAATAAAATCAACAACACTATACGCATGAAAAAGACACATCAAAAAGGTAAATAATGAATATGGCAGAGAGCATAATCTTTACCTTAAGGGGAAGGTCAAGTATTGAGATAATTATATTAGCAGGTAAATTTTAGGTATAAAAAAACCTCGATAAACGAGGTTTTTTTATTTGTTCTTGTAAGAAAGTGGTGGGCTGTGAAGGATTTGAACCTTCGACCAATTGATTAAAAGTCAACTGCTCTACCAACTGAGCTAACAGCCCCCGTATTCTTTCTTTTTATAGTTTATGTCTTATGACATAACACCACAATAGTGGTGGGTCCTACTGGGCTTGAACCAGTGACCCTCGCCTTGTAAGGGCGATGCTCTCCCAACTGAGCTAAGGACCCACATTATTTTTTAGCGATAGTTGTGTCTATCGTTTAAACTGGTTGCGGGAGCAGGATTTGAACCTACGACCTTCGGGTTATGAGCCCGACGAGCTACCAAACTGCTCCATCCCGCGACAATGCTGTTGTTCACTGTTTATCTAATAGATAGAACAGTAAGAAAGTGGTGGGCTGTGAAGGATTTGAACCTTCGACCAATTGATTAAAAGTCAACTGCTCTACCAACTGAGCTAACAGCCCCCGTATTCTTTCTTTTTATAGTTTATGTCTTATGACATAACACCACAATAGTGGTGGGTCCTACTGGGCTTGAACCAGTGACCCTCGCCTTGTAAGGGCGATGCTCTCCCAACTGAGCTAAGGACCCACATTATTTTTTAGCGATAGTTGTGTCTATCGTTTAAACTGGTTGCGGGAGCAGGATTTGAACCTACGACCTTCGGGTTATGAGCCCGACGAGCTACCAAACTGCTCCATCCCGCGACAATACTGTGTTATAAAGAAAGTGGTGGGCTGTGAAGGATTTGAACCTTCGACCAATTGATTAAAAGTCAACTGCTCTACCAACTGAGCTAACAGCCCCCGAATTCTTTCTTCATAGTAAATCCCGTTACTTATCTTATAAAAGATATACCAGATTTAATATATGGTGGGTCCTACTGGGCTTGAACCAGTGACCCTCGCCTTGTAAGGGCGATGCTCTCCCAACTGAGCTAAGGACCCCATACTTTCGATTAATGTTGGAAACGTTGTTTTGAAGCAGCGCCCCTAATCGAGGAGGCAGATATTATCCAGTTCTAAATGTTTATGCAACCCTTAATTTGATTATTTTATTTAAACTGCTTGAGGGCGATCTTTTTTACTGCGCTTTGTCTACAAAGTGTGCGCAAATGGTTTGTTTACAGCTAGTTTTTTAATAGTAATAAACAAATTAACGAAAGGCGACTGCGATACGAATATTCGGTCACCTTAATTCCAACATTAATAATGTGACTATTTTGGCGCTATAAGTTTACCATTATCTAGAAAACTGTTAGCATCATCACACTTCTATGCCTGCTGTTATGGCTAAATTTCATTGTAAAAAATCAATAAAATTTAAGCATGGTTTCTCTCATTTAAGGTTTTATTTTGCAGAGTAAAATTGTTGAACTGAAACATAAAGCTAAGTTGTTTAATCAACTTAGACTTGATCGCGCCTTATCCATTATGGATGATAACGGGCGTGAAGTGACAGCTATCCTACCTCTTTTACTGCATTTTAATCACCCAAATCTACCTGTTTATCTTGATGAACCCGTACCTCAGGGAATCTGTTTATTTATCCCCGATGAACAACAACAAGATTATTTAACCTCATTAAATGTAGCACTAGATGATGATAAATGTGCCACTTGTTCTCCTATATATAGCTTATATGCAATGGGGAGCACGGGCTCTATTGGTCAAAATTGGCGTAGTGATTTAGATATTTGGGTATGTCATGATCCGGCTATGAGTAATGAGGATACTCAGTTTCTAGAGCAAAAATGTACATTGATAACGGCGTGGGCAGAAACCTTTAATGTTGAAGTTAACTTTTTCTTGATTGCTGAAGATAAATTTAGAAAAGTGAATAATGCGGTAATGACGAAAGAGAGTTGTGGCAGTGCCCAACATTTCTTATTACTGGATGAATTTTATCGTAGTGCCTTACGGATCGCGGGTAAGCCTAGTTTATGGCATATTTTACCGGTTGAATTTGATAATAATTATGATGATTATGTTGATCAGCTGGTTGCCGACGGGGTCCTTGACCGTAACGAGTGGGTTGATTTAGGTGGTTTTCCTTGTATCCCTGCCGAAGAATACTTTGGTTCTGCGTTGTGGCAATTATATAAAGGTATCGACTCTCCTTATAAGGCGGTATTGAAAACCTTATTAATGGAAGCTTATTCGGCTGAATATCCAAATAACCGTTTATTATCGCAGATAATGAAAGAAAATTTTCAGTTGGCGTCTTCACAACAGCTGGAACTGTCGCACGATACCTATTACCAGATCTTAATGAAAGTAACCGCTTATCTCGAAAAAATAGGTGATACTGCGCGTGTAGATTTACTACGTCGCTGTTTTTATTTAAAAATGTTTAGCGGTAATTGCGCTAATGAGAAAAATGCCCGTCCAGAATGGCACCGTACCTCTGTCGCTGAAGTCATTAGTGAGTGGAATTGGCATCCTGACCGTATTGCTCATCTCGATAATCGTGATAACTGGAAGATCGAACAAGTTCAGGAAGCGCATCCTGAATTGCTTGATGCGATGATGAAGGGTTATCGTAATCTGATTGGTTTCGCCCGTCGTAATAATATTAGTGAATCGATTAATCCTGCGGATATTGGTATTTTATCTCGTAAATTATATGCTGCGTTCGAATCGCTACCCGGTAAAGTGACTTTTATTAATCCACAGATCTCGCCTGATTTGTCTGAGCAACAATTAAGTTTCGTGCAAGTACCCGACGGTCGTTTTAATAATTCGGGTTGGTATTTATATAACTCTTCGTTAGAGCCGATGCAGATTGTTGGTCGTAAGCCTTTAGAACATAACGGCTATCTGAGTAAATTGGTGGCTTGGAGCTATTTTAATGGATTAATGACCGATAACACTCAGGTCGAAATTTTCAATCAAGACTCAGATATGAACAGAGATGTATTGAATTCATTCTGTAAAGATCTTAAAAACAAATTCCCAATTCAAGCAAAACCGGCCTCAAATCAGGCTTTGAGTCGTCCTTGTGAGATCCGTGATTTATCTATTTTTCTAAACTTAGAGCACGATCCGACTAATCACTGGGGTGGTCGAATTATTGAGTTTGATACTAATACCAGCGATGTATTCTCATTTGGTGACTGTAAAGCCTGTTTAGTGGGTAGTATTGATCTGATTTATCGTAATTCTTGGAATGAAGTGCGTACATTGCACTTTTCTGGTCAAGAACGTATTGTTGATGCATTAACCACGATCATGGGCAAGATGCATCAAGATGCGACAGAACCCGATTCCATTAAAATATTTTGCTATAGCTTACATTTTCGTGGCTTGATTCGTCATAGCTTCGAACGTTTGGTGCGAGATTGTATTAGTACCCGATTACAGCGCGATAAAGATCAGATTGTTAAAATGCTGACTATTAGTGACGACCGCTTTGGTATTTATTTTGAGCGTCGTGGTGTGTCTATTCGTAAACTTGAAACATCACTCGATCTGTATAACCATATCTCTGAGCGTAAGCTAGAACAAATGCCACTACGAATTGATAAAACTACCACGGCAGAAGGCACGCCTTTAGCTGTGGAATCTCATTCGTCAGAAGGTTTAGTACAGTTCTTTTTTGAAAACTATAAAAATGGTTTTAACGTTTATATTGTCGATGAAGCCAATCGCGTGGAAACTTACCAACATCTTAGTGGTAATAAAGATGAATTAATCAAAGGTGTTCATCGCTTTTATACTAATTCACAAGAAGAATCACGTAACGAAGGTACATTTGCCAATTTCAATTTACCGCAATTTTACGATATCGTTCGTTCAGAAAATAAAGAATTAGAAGTAATTCCTTACGTATCCTCTAAATAATTCTATTTTTTTATAAATAATCCTCATTTTTTAGTCCATTTATCGAAAACGGCAAATTTTATTTTTTTATTTGTTTTTTGTATGTAAGATATTGACCATTCACTGTGTGAGAATATGCATGTCAATTATCGTGGGCATAATCGTTTCTGTCTATGTGATACACGTTGTGGTGTTTTTAAGTTATTGATTTTATATTTCTTATTTTTCAGTGTGACTTGGATCTCCTATTTTTTTTCAAAAAAACACAATTTCTGTATTGCGGCGGTATTGGATTACTTTATAGTAGGTATTCGAAAGGACGCAGTAAGAAGTTGGTAAGGATTACCGACTTGATAACGGATTATCGAAATAGGATTTACCACAGGATGTGGTCGCAAGGAAAAGTCTTCAGGATGAAGATGCGATGGACACTCAAAGGATTTGAGTTAAAGGACACCTCTAGGATGGAGATGAAATAAATCGGAATGATTTATTGTACCAGGATGGTAATAACAAAAACCCGATGGATTGGGAGTTAAACCTAAAGGAAATTAGGTCAGTCAATTTGCAGGGAGCAAAATTAGTTCAAGGACAGAGCTACATGACTACTTTAAGGACGGCATTTATGCCGTCCTTTTCTTTATATACCGTTTTTTTTACGTCTCTTTCCTTTACTAGGCAATACGCTTGCTTTGCTTGTTTATTATACAATAACTTCCCTTTGTTGCTTATTTAATACCACGGCCAATTAAAGCCCCTTATTAGCGCTCTATTTACAGTAGGTAAGTATTTTACCGCGCATTAATTATATTCATATTTGTATCGCTATGGTTCAATTACGCAGCTTAAAATCGCAATTTAAACGACCTGTTTTTATTTGGGATTGACCCTGTAATAGTGCTAGATCTGATTGGTATATTGATAGTAACCTGATGTTAATTCGAACAAGAGAACAAGATGATGAAGACTATCGATAACACATTTATTGAAGAAGATTTTGCTGATCAAGACTTAGAGTCGATGATCTTTACTCGCTGTTATTTTTATCGCTGTGATTTCAATCATGCGCAATTAAGTGATGCCGAGTTTATTGATTGTCAGTTTATCGAACGCGGTGATATTACAGGTTGCCGATTTGATTATGCTGACTTAAAAGGCGCGAGTTTTAAAAACTGCGATTTAAGTATGACTAAATTTACTGGCGCAGAATGTTTTGGTATTGAGTTTCGTAGTTGTAATTTGAAAGGGGCTGATTTTAGTCGTGCTAGCTTTGCCAATTATATTACGGCTAAAACCTTCTTTTGTTCTGCTTATATAACCCAGTGTAACTTGAGCTACGCCAATCTTGTCGATCAACGTATCGAAAAATGCGACTTATATGAAAATCGCTGGACAGGCTGCAACTTACTGGGCGCTTCTTTACAAGGGTCTGATTTGAGTCGAGGTGAATTTTCGGCAGACATGTGGTCGCAGTTTAATTTACAGCACTGTAATTTAAGCCACGTTGATTTAACGGGTTTAGATCCGAGACGGGTTAATTTACATGGTACACGTATTTGTAGTTGGCAGCAGGAACAGCTATTAGCACCATTTGGATTAATAATTATTGGTGATTAATCAATGAATACGATCAAGATCACAAATTTACTGCTGCTAAGTTAGCGGTAGTAGGTACTATTATTGCGTTATATTGATGGGCTGTTTTTATCCTGTAAGAGATCGACTATTCGTGTTGATAGATAAAGTACTTTTATTAAGGTGTGATCCTAGGTATCCATTGTATATATTTCTTTTTGCTTGATTGTTAAATCCTACTCTCACGGCTTGTATAGCTATTCGCGCTAAATAATTAGTGTTTAAGCACTAATTAAATTTGTTTTTTATCGCTATTTATTGTTTTTAGGTTTGCTATATTTGTTTCCAGAGACGCAGGAAGTTCATCAGGATGATGACTTGGCACTCTACATGAAACTGCAAGGATGTGGTGGATTACAAGGATAGCACTCATGGATTTAGAGTGAATAAAGGACACCTCCAGGATGGAGATGAGAAGCAGGTTAGGATGACTTGTTAGGCTAGGATTGCCAAAGGAACAACTCAAAGGATTGGGGAAAAGTAAATCACCTAATGGATTAGGTAAATGTCTAAGTGCAGGGAGCACAATCAGTTCAAGGATATGAGCTATTACGACAACGTAAAAGGGCTGCACTAGTTATTAGTGCAGCCCTTTTCTTTGTCTAAAATTTAGGTTTTATATAAATAAGACCTATCACTTCACGTTAGAAATTAACATTTTCACCGCCTTGATTCTTAACGGCTTCGGTTAATACCAGTGATAATTCTTGTTGGGTGCGGTTATCAATCCATGCATCATTGATAAATGCAAAATGATGGCCATTCGCTTTTGTTGCTACCCATAACTGGTGTAATGGCGCTTGTTTATTCAAGATGATTTGCGAACCATCACGACAATATAGAGTCAAAATACTGTTGCTGTTTTCATAATCGAGTTCAACATCACTGTCATCAATGATTTCTTCAAAGCTTATTAATAGTTCATCAACCTGTTGGTGAAATTCTGAATCAGTCATTTTTTATTAATCCTATTGCTTTTAATTTTGTCGGTGCGATTATAAGGTATATAGAATTAATTTATCATTGAGTCGGTTATGAGCCAAGTAAGAAAAACAACATTTATTACATTAGTCTTTATGTTTAGCGCTGGTTTACTCAGTGGTTGTGGTATTTCAGGTCCTTTATATGCACCTGGCACGGGACCCGATGCTAAAAAAGCACAACAAATCCAGGTAGCAACACCGGTTACAGAAAATGTGAATAGTGATGACGCAACTGGCAAGACGCCAAGTAGCGAAGCAGAATAAACATAATATTGTCACATGATGTGCAATGAATGAATTAGTTTACGAATTAAAAGAAAAGGAATAGAGCATTGGATTACTTTAATTATCAGGATGATGGTCAGTTATTTGCGGAACAATGTGCCGTTGCAGACGTAGCAGACAAATTTGGTACGCCGACGTATGTATACAGCAGAGCGACAATTGAACGTCATTGGCATGCATTTAATGATGCTGCTGGTGCGCATCCGCATTTGGTTTGTTATGCCGTAAAAGCTAATTCAAATATTGCAGTGTTAAATGTGTTGGCACGTTTGGGCTCGGGTTTTGATATCGTATCTGGTGGCGAGCTATTACGCGTAATTGCGGCCGGTGGTGATGCAAGTAAAGTTGTGTTCTCTGGTGTTGGTAAAACTATAGCTGAAATTAATTTAGCACTCGATCATCATATTCATTGTTTTAATGTCGAATCGACGGCTGAGTTGGAACGTATTAATGACGTTGCCGTGGGCCGTGGAATACAGGCACCTATATCGATTCGAGTGAATCCTAATATTGATGCGGGTACTCATCCTTATATTTCTACCGGTTTAAAAGAAAATAAATTTGGTATCGATATTGATTTAGCTGAAGGCGTTTATCAAGCTGCGAGTAAAATGCCGGGTATTAAATTAAAAGGCGTTGATTGCCATATTGGTTCACAATTAACAGAGTTATCACCCTTTTTAGATGCTGTTGATAAGCTCCTGCTGTTGATTGATAAATTATCTTCGCAAGGTATTGTACTGGAACATCTTGATGTTGGTGGAGGCTTAGGCGTCTCTTATGATGGCGAAACACCTCCACAACCTGCTGAATATGCGCAGGCATTAAAAGATAAATTAGCAGGTCGTAAACTGTCACTTATTTTTGAACCAGGTCGTGCCATCATGGCTAATGCCGGTGTTTTAGTGAGTAAAGTTGAGTATATTAAACTTACGGAGCATAAAAACTTTGCTATCGTTGATGCAGCCATGAACGATCTTATTCGTCCTGCGTTATACAGTGCGTGGCAAGCAATTGCGCCAGTGAATAAATCATTAGAGCGTGAATGTTTAAACTATGATGTTGTTGGTCCTATTTGTGAAACCGGTGATTTCTTAGGTAAGAACCGTGATTTAACTATCGCAATGGATGATTATATTGTTGTACGTTCTGCCGGTGCTTATGGTTCAACCATGAGTTCTAATTATAATTCACGTAGTAGACCTGCCGAAGTCATGGTTGATGGAGATGTTGCACATTTAATTCGTCGTCGAGAAGCGCTTGCAGAGATCTGGAAAGACGAAGCAATTTTACCTGCAGAATAATATTCTATCTACTGAATGAAATAGGGGTTACAGGTTCATATGTTTATACAGTTTTCAAAGATGCACGGTCTGGGTAATGATTTCATGGTCGTCGACTGTGTTACTCAAAATGTCTTTTTCAATAATGATAATATCCGTCGTTTGGCGGATAGAAATACCGGTATTGGCTTTGATCAACTGCTTGTGGTTGAAGCGCCTTATGACCCTGATCTTGATTTTCATTATCGTATTTTTAATTCTGACGGTAGCGAAGTGGAACAGTGTGGCAATGGCGCTCGCTGTTTTGCCAGTTTTGTACGTCATAAAGGGTTAACGAACAAGAGCAAGATCGCGGTCAGTACGAGTGCAGGTAAAATTTCTTTACAGGTCGAATACGATGGTCAGATCACGGTAAATATGGGTGTGCCTGAATTAGCCCCGGATAAAATTCCGTTCCGTGCTACCAAGCAAGAAAAAACTTATATTTTACGTGCGTTAGACAGCACTGTGTTTTGTGGCGCCGTGTCGATGGGTAACCCTCATTGCGTGACATTAGTGGATGATATTGAGACTGCACCATTGGCTGAACTCGGTCATGCGATCGCACATCATGAACGTTTTCCTAACCGTGTAAATGCGGGGTTCATGCAGGTATTATCACCTGACCACGCCAAATTACGGGTTTATGAACGTGGTGTTGGTGAAACACGAGCTTGTGGTACAGGTGCCTGTGCGGCGGCTGTTATTGGCCAATTACAAGGTAAGCTCGGGCAAGACGTGTGTATTGAGCTGCCTGGTGGTAAATTGCAAATTTCATGGCGAGGTCCAGGTACACCTGTATTTATGACGGGGCCAGCAACCCATGTTTATGATGGACAAATTAATATATGACCGACGTTGAACCTTCGGCGTTGAGTGCGGAAACGCCTGCTATCTCAGAGCAAAATGTGATTGCTTTTTTACAGGCGGATCCGGATTTTTTTGTGCGTAACAATGACTTAGTCGATTCCTTGCCAATTTCTCATGGCGCTCAAGGTAGTGTGTCTTTGGTGACATTACGGTTAGAACGACAGCGACAACGAATTGCCGATTTAGAACAGCAGTTACAACAGCTAGTGGCTATTGCCGCTGACAACGATAAATTATTTCGTATCTATGCAGATATTTATACGGCCTTGTTTAATTGTACTTCAGTGATGCAAATGCAACGTATTTTGGTCACTCAGATCCAATCTCAATTACCGTTAGCTGCTGTAAATTTACATTTAAATGAAGCCTATTTTCACCTTAAATCACAATATCTACCGTTAGCCATTTCCGCTGGACAGTTAGTGCGTATTCGCCAGAAACAATTTGCTGGCGGTGATCATTACTTTGGTCCTGTCGCTGGCGTGGATAAAGCATTATTGTTTGGTCAAGATGCCTTGGTTAACTCTGTGGCATTAATGGCATTAGGTGAACGAGGTGAATACGGTTTACTCGCTATTGGCAGTGCGAATGCCGATCATTATCAGGCGGGCATGGATAACTTGCTGTTAGGTCAGCTTTGTCGCATTATCTCTACCCTGTTACCGCAACTGATGCCTTCACGTGACAACGCCATTTAAAAATAATACAGCTGTAGGTAGTGAGCTACCTGCACAATTAGTTAAACCTATCGAACGTTTTTTACGTTATATCACCAGTGAACGGCAATTAAGCCTACACACAGCCCGTAATTATCGCCGTTACCTGACCTTATTCGCCGAGCAAATGCTGACGTTACCGATAACGGAATGGCGCGCCCTTGATGCAGCCCAGGTGCGTAAGTTAGCGGCTTTAAATCATAAACTGGGTTTATCGCCTCGCAGTCTGGCAACCAAATTATCTGCATTACGCAGTTTCTGTGATTACTTGGTATTGCAAGGAGATCTCACCGCGAACCCTGCGAAAGGGGTATCGGCACCACGCCAGCATAAAGCTTTACCTAAGAATTTAGATGTTGATGAAATTAATCAATTATTATCCGTGTCTAATACGGTAGACGCAGATGACCCGTTTTTAGTGTTACGCGATAAAGCCATGATGGAGTTAATGTACTCTGCGGGTTTACGGTTAGACGAACTCGTCAATTTGGATTTAACGGATGTTAAGTTGCGTGAAAAAACCATGCGGGTGATTGGTAAAGGTAATAAACAGCGCCAGTTACCGATTGGTAATATCGCGATCACCGCGTTACAGGCGTGGTTAGCTGTGCGTGGTGAATATGCTGACAACGCGCAACCGGCATTATTTGTCAGTCAATTACGACGTCGTATATCTCATCGCAGTGTACAAAGCCGGATGGCCAAATGGGGGCAGCAACAAACATTGACTAGCCATGTTCACCCACATAAATTACGTCATTCCTTTGCGACACATATGCTCGAATCGAGTGGTGATTTACGTGCCGTACAGGAATTATTAGGGCATGCTAATATCAGTACCACGCAGATCTACACCAGTTTGGATTTTCAGCATCTAGCCAAAGTGTATGATGCGGCTCATCCTCGTGCAAAAAAGAAAAGAGATGACTGATGAAATTCTATCGACGATTACACCAGATTAGAGCGATGAGCTTCGATCTTGACGATACCTTATATGATAACTACCCAGTCGTGCGCCGCGCCGAGGCTTGGATGCGCATGCATTTACGCAGTCAATATCCACATATTACGCATTTAGATGATAATGCTTGGTCACAGTTAAAGCGCCATGCTCTTCATCAACAACCCCACTTGATACATGATATTAGTGGGATCCGGATTGCCTGCTTAATTACGTTATTTTTACGTCATGGCTATAGCGATCAAGAGGCTAAATCTGTCGCTAATACTATTTTTTCGCAAGTACAGGCGGTGCGTAGTGATTTTCAAGTGCCGGAACAAACCTTTGCGGTATTAGCAACGCTTGCCAGTAAGATCCCATTAATTGCGATCACTAATGGTAATGTCGATACCGATAAAATTGGTTTAACGCCATTTTTTACAGCCGTGATAAAACCCGGAAATGGCTTGAGAATGAAACCGTACCCTGATTTATTTTCATTGGCAGCAGAGAGGTTAGCCTTACCGCCACAACATATTTTGCATGTTGGCGATCATCTTAAATCCGATGTGGCTGGTGCGATCACTAATGGCTTCATGTCTGCGTGGTTTAATGACCAACAACAATCGCTCATGACGAGTAACAAAGCCAGTCATTTACCTGATATTGAAATAACGCACTTGGATGAATTAACAAGCCTGTTATAATCCCCCCATTCTACTGATTAAATATACAGTCTAAGGTGACTAAATTATGGATGTATCTCTCTTACTGGACGGCCTCAATGACAAGCAGCGTGATGCTGTTGCTGCCCCACAATCGAGTATGCTGATTTTAGCGGGTGCTGGTAGTGGTAAAACCAGAGTATTGGTACATCGCTTAGCTTGGTTAATGCAGGTGGAGCAGTGCTCGCCTTATTCTTTATTAGCGGTGACATTTACCAATAAAGCCGCAGCAGAAATGCGTGGCCGTGTTGATAAGTTATTAGAAGGTCGTCAGCAAGGCATGTGGATCGGTACTTTCCATGGTATCGCGCATCGTCTATTACGCGCCCACCATTTAGATGCTGGCTTACCCGCTGAATTCCAAATTATTGACAGTGATGATCAACTGCGGTTATTGAAGCGTTTGATCAAAGCCATGAACCTTGATGAGAAGCAGTGGCCGGCAAAACAAGCTATGTGGTATATCGGCGGTAAAAAAGATGAGGGTCTGCGTCCTGAACACCTACAAGCGTATGATCCGATTGAACGCACCTGGATCAAGATTTATCAAGCTTATCAAGAATCTTGTGATCGTGCTGGCTTAGTCGATTTTGGTGAGTTGTTATTACGTTCGCACGAACTTTGGCTGCACAAACCACATATTTTAGCCCATTACCAAGATCGTTTTTCTAATATTTTGGTGGACGAATTCCAAGATACCAATAATATTCAATATGCGTGGTTACGTATGTTGACAGGCGATCGCGGTAATTTGATGATCGTGGGTGATGATGATCAGTCTATTTACGGTTGGCGTGGTGCGCAGGTCGCAAATATTCAACGCTTCTTAACCGACTTCACGGGTTCTAAAACCATTAAGCTTGAACAAAACTACCGTTCGAGCAGTAATATTTTGAATGCTGCCAATGCACTCATTGTTAATAACAGTGAGCGTATGGGTAAAGAGCTATGGACTGAAGATAACGAAGGCGAACCGATCTCATTGTATGCGTCATTTAATGAAGTCGATGAAGCGCGTTTTGTCGTCAGTCGAATTAAAGAGTGGCAAGATAAAGGTGGGTCACTCAGTGACTGCGCGATCTTATACCGCAGTAATGCCCAGTCTCGTGTACTCGAGGATGCGTTATTACAAGAGCAGCTCGCTTACCGTATTTATGGTGGTCATCGCTTCTTTGATCGTTTGGAAATTAAAGATGCAATGGCGTACATGCGTCTTAAAAATAATCGTGATGATGACGCGGCATTTGAGCGTATTGTGAATAAACCAACTCGTGGTATTGGTGATCGTGCTTTATCACTATTACGTGATGCCAGTCGTGAGCAAGGCTCGACATTATGGCAAGCGGCGATCTATTTACTTGATAACAATTTGATCGCTGGTCGTGCAGCGAGTTCGATCCGTAAGTTTGTTGAGTTGATTTCGCAGTTAGATAACGATGTTGCCGAGCTTGCTCTGCATGAACAAATTGATCATGTGGTTTTATACTCAGGTCTGAAATCTATGTATCAGCTAGAAAAAGGTGAGAAAGCCCAATCTCGTATTGATAACTTAGAGGAATTGGTTTCTGCGGCGCGTGGTTTCAAGATCCCAGATGACAGTGAAGAAATGACCGAGCTATCTGCCTTCTTAGCTTTTGCGGTATTAGAGTCTGCAGAGGGGCAAGCAGATGAGTTTGAAGATGCAGTGCAGTTGATGACGCTACACTCGGCAAAAGGTTTAGAATTCCCAGTGGTATTCATGGTCGGTGTCGAAGAAGGTATGTTCCCAAGTCAGCAATCGACAGAAGAAGCGGGACGTATGGAAGAAGAGCGCCGTCTTTGTTATGTGGGTATTACCCGTGCGATGAAGAAGCTATATATCAGTTATGCGGAGTCGCGTCGTTTATACGGCAAAGAGATGAATCATCGTCCGTCTCGTTTCATTCGAGAAATACCCGAAAAGTATATTGAAGAGATTCGTTTAAAAACTCAAATTCGCCAACCAACTCAGTTTGGGCGTTTTAGTGCGGGTTCTGAAAAAATGTCATTTGAGTCGACTGGCTATCAGTTAGGTCAACGTGTACTGCATGCTAAGTTTGGTGAGGGTATTGTGATGAACTATGAAGGCAGTGGTCCGCAATGTCGAATTCAAATTGAGTTTGATCAACTGGGTAGTAAATGGTTGGTAGTATCTTACGCTAGACTGCAGGCTCTATAGTCACACTTAAATTTTTATAGTATAGTGCGCGATTTTTTAGGATAGTATCACTGCATAGTAAACGCTAACGGGATGTTAGCGCTACCCATGCGGTTACAGGGAGTTATTTTGATATTACGATTTATCGTCGTGCTAATGTGCTTATTCAGTTCATTTGCTTATTCTGCTGTTTTTAAATCGGAACATACGGCGTTATTAAAGCAATGGCTATCTGGCATGTATAGATCGACCAATGATGTGATTCAAGGACGTGTAATTAACATCGATCTAAATATCTCTCCTATTTGGCAAGACCGTATCGATGGTGAATGGCTATATATGGAGAGCCGCATTACTCATTCTTCAAACAAACCATTTCGTCAGCGTATTATACAATTAGTCGCCACACCGAATGGTTTGATCCGTTTATACAGTTATTCTATTCCACGCGCATCTGACTTTGCTGGCGCTTATTATACGCCACAACTATTGACGAGTTTGACTCAATCTCAACTCAGTATTAGTAATAACTGTGAATTACTGATTGAGTTGAAGGTAACATATACCTTTGTTGGTGAAACTGATCCTGACTCTTGTATTACTCATCGAACGAACACACCATTAATGACGACATTTTTTGCTGTCTCAGAAGTGAATATTTCATTTTTAGATGGCGGTTATGATAAGTCAGGAAAATTAGTACCGGGTCGTCTTGATGTGCCTATTACTTTTTTGAAAATTGAAGATTATGACATGAGTAAATACGCAAAATAAAATAAGCACCTAAGGGTGCTTATTTTATTTGTATCGCGGTAATGAACTAAGATTTTAATCGCGCACGTTGATGACGGTTATTTTTAAAACCATCGATGCTAAACACGACTAATCCAGCCCAAATAAATACAAACGTCAGCAGTGTTTCGGTATTTATAACTTCATCATAAAGCGTGACACCAAGAATAAATATTAATGTTGGGCCTATGTATTGGAAGAAACCTAGCGTTGATAAAGGTAAGCGTATAGCCGCATGATTAAAGCAGAGTAGTGGTATTGTGGTGACAAAGGCAGCACTGAGTAACAGTAAGTTAAGGTGCATACTGTTGGCACTCAGATCCGATGTTGCTGAGTCGGCGAAGATAAATAAATAAGTGGCCGCGATAGGTAGCATGATAATAGTTTCAATTAACAGACCAACTAGCGCATTGAGACGTAATTTTTTACGCAGTAATCCATAGAAACCAAAAGTACAACTTAGGACCAAGGCTATCCAAGGCAGATATCCGAGTGTAATAACTTGAATTAAGATCCCGATCACCGCAAGTAAAATAGCAACCCACTGTAATTTACGCAATTTTTCCGATAAAAATACCATGCCAAGAAAGACGTTAATAATTGGGTTAATAAAGTAGCCTAAGCTGGCATCGAGTAAATGGTCGTTATTTACCGCCCAAATATAGGTTAACCAGTTAGCACTGATTAATAATGATGTGCAGATCAGTAATAACACATTTTTAGGCTTTGATAATACCGACTTTACCATTGGCCATAATTTAAATAGGCTCAGTAATACCGCAATTAAAATACAAGACCATAGCGCGCGATGGGCTAATATTTCATAAGCGGGTACTTGGTTTAATTGTTTAAAGTAGAGGGGAGCCATGCCCCACATTACGTAAGCAAGGATTGCGAATATCACCCCTTGCTTAGTCTCATTGTTGGTTGTCATTACTTATACCAGTGATTTTTATAGGTGTAGATAGATTGGTTAGCATAACAATGATGAATAAGCAGGGGTAGTGATATTAATAATCTTTATTGTTGGTTATCCGACTAAATAAGTGCCAGTACCAAAGGCAATGTGGATCCCTTCTTGGTTGTGCAGCTCCATACGGGTAACCGCAACTTTATTACCCGAACGAATCACGTGTGCTGTGGCGGTAAATTCATCTCCCCAACCAGGACGTAAATAGTCGACTCGCAAGTCTATCGTACCGAGTGACTTTAAATTTTTATGAAAGTTAGCGGTACTTTTTGTTTCCATGTAGGGAATGGCTGCTGCTGCCACTAACATGCCGCCTGCGACATCAAGCAGACTTGCTGTTACACCGCCATGCAGTATTTTTCGGATAGGGTTACCAATCAATTTATCATCCATGTTGATGCGTAATTCTATACTGTCAGTGGTGTAGTTGGTGATGCGCATGCCGAGTAGGTCGTTAAATGGCATTTGGTTCATAAACATATCACTGATGAAATCCAGCATTTGCTGTTCAGTGAGTTCTTGATCAATTACATCTTGCTCTGTCATTGTTTGCATGCGTCCTGCCTAAACTGTATGTGCTATTAAAATCGAGTGTTTAATAAGTGAGTTACGTTAAGGTAGCTCACTTCTGTCGAAAATACACCTTAAATTAATTATTCAGCAGATATTATTTTATGAAGGGCTGGGTTCTGGTATCAATATTATGCCTTGGTAACCAGTTAATGTGATCTTATTTATTCGTTCGCTTAAGCTACCATCAGCATTAAGACGTCGGTAATATCCGGGTAGGTCTAGGGTTACCTTTGCTTGCTCACTGAATTGTTTATCACCGCCATTACGGTCGGTATAATAAAGGATTAAGCCATGTTGATAGCGCCGAGCGATGACTGCTACTGTTGGTGACTGCGGTTGCTGCCAAGGTAATACACGGCTGGCTTGACGATAAAAATAAAACCAATGGCTTGGTGTGATTGATAGCGTTTGATTATTCACAGTGAGTTGCGTATCGAGGCTGGTCGCCATTATATTATTGTCTTTATCAACATAGTCGACAGGCGGGTAATTATCGGGAGCTGAAATCGGTTGACCAATGTTATAGCGTAACATTGCAGTGGGCTGGTAAGCGACATTGTTTGGAATGCCGGGTTGGTAGTAGTTATCTGCTCGGGTATTTTTGCTCGAGTAATAAAAACTATTATTCCATTGCTGATAAAAATCCAGTCGGGGGTTATTCAGTAAGTAGAAAATAGCCAGATTGGTGCTTTGGTCATGCTGCCAGTTTGCTTGACTATGGCCTTGCCAACGTACTTTTCCGCCTTTACGCATATGCGCCATCAGCACGCTACGCTTACCTTGTGCGTTTAATAAGAAATGTTCCCAGCGTTGCAGTAATCCGCGTTGTTGTGACAAGCCTAGGCTTGGATTAATGTAATCTTCACGTACAAAAAAATTAAACCCGGCAACTAAAGGTTGTAAGTCGGGTTGGCTAAAGAGGTTTAAATCAGAGATATTGGCACCAATCCAAGCTTGTGGGTTTGTGTGTTGTAAATGCTGGTTAAAGGCACTTAGACTCTGCCAATAAGATTTTCCTGCTTGTCGAACAGGGATCTGTAATTCGAGAATATTTCCTTCAGTGGTGGTGGGAAATTGGGTACTGTTCGGAACCCGGTAAAGTGAGTCATTATAAGCACCTTGGTAGCCTTGTTGTTGCCAATGTTGATAAAGATAGTCTGTTAGTAAAGTGCGATTGAGTGCAGAGAATAAATTAACGTAGCACAGCGCTGATTTTTCATTCCACATTCTACCTAACGGTATCAAGCGCGCTTGATACGGCAAGCGAGCACTGGCATTATTATTTAAACGTTGCAGG
Organism: Moritella sp. 5; assembly: GCF_018219455.1. Classification (NCBI taxonomy): domain Bacteria; kingdom Pseudomonadati; phylum Pseudomonadota; class Gammaproteobacteria; order Alteromonadales; family Moritellaceae; genus Moritella; species Moritella sp. 5. The sequence goes on along the minus strand of NZ_CP056122.1, from coordinate 4,878,875 downwards.
TATTCACTATCATCAATATAGCCATCTTTATTACGATCGTTAATGGGATCCCAGCCAGGGATTGTTACATAGTGTTTTTTTGATTTTTCAGTAAATTGATACCAACTTGGTAAACTGAGTTTAGTTAACGTTAACCCTGTAATTGGATTATTAATCTCAATTTTCAGTGCATAAAAACGGGCGTGTTTGACTTTTAATTGGGCGCTTAATTGCGAACTGAGTTGTGGCGAAATACTGACTCTGGGCCAACGTTGAGGTGGCTGCCAGCGGCTGTTTAATGTCGATCTCAGAGGTTGAGTTATCAATGGCTGCCAAGCATATTCAAGTGTGTTTGTTGCTATGTCTCGTGTTGCATAGGAAATGGTTATATTGCTGCTTTCGAGTTGCTGTCCATGAAACGCGATATCTAAACCTATTAATTTTTCTGACGAAAATAAATATAAGGTTTGGTTTTTCTTTAGCACTAGCGGTTGCTGTATTGGCATGTTGAGGGGCTTAATGCGACCTTGCCGCGTTAGCGTTGAAGCTTCTTGAATGGCAACAAACTCGGGAGTGCCGTAGAGTGGAGTATGCGCACCGTGATTGTTGCTTGGTATTTCAAATTGGGTGTCGTTTTGAAAGTGTAGAAATAACGATTCATAATCTTGCTGATTCAGGGTCATCCAGTGTCGTAATTGCTGTTCCTTTTGGCCCATCTGCCAATCTAGTTTTTGGCTATACATATAACCAAGTTGGGTAATGTTTTTGGCATTATATTGACTATAATGCCCACCAATACTGATATCGGCATGGGTATCTTCCCATTGTGATACTGCAGAGGCTGAATGAAATCGTTGCTGAAAATGAGGTGCTGTCGCGGCTTGCTGTTGGCCTGTGAGCACCCAAGCGGTACCTGCAGAAGGATATACTTGACTGACTGCGACCGACATTACGAAAATAAATATCAGTAAACCAGAGCAGCAGCCAATCAGATACCTATACATAAATCATGTGTCTCACACCATTCACGTATTTTGAATGTCGTGAAGGGTTAAGCGGGCAGCGACTGACTAAATCACTGAGCAGACGTTCATGTTGATCTTGGCATTTTAATTCCAATAGCACATAGTCGCCCATTTTTCGTGAGCGAGTGGTATTAGGTTTACTCCAATAGCGCTGATCATATACTTCCATACGACTATCAAGTGTCGCGCGTATTCGTCCACAAAAACTGACTAGGTATTGACGCTTATAACGTCCTAGCAATATTGGGTACGTTTGGCTGTCCCATTCTGACAGTGCTTGTAGAGGTAGCTGAGATTGGCAGTGCTTAATGTGATCTGACCAACTAATATTGGGATCATCAAAGTTGAGCTGTAAAGGATAAATGACTTTACAGCCTTTACCGCTACGGCGTTGTTTAAACTCAAGCTGCGCTTTACCTGCGTTAGTAATATCGTGATACCAACGAATACGCATTTTGTTACGGTTGCTAATACCGGTGAGGTTCTCGGCAAAGCAAGCCATTTGGTAGCTGTCAAAATAAACACTATTTACATATTGGTCTGGGTGATGCTGGCTAAATCCCATTGATGATAGCCTCAACCAAGACAGCATGTACTCTAAGCGATTAAGCGGGATTGGTATTTTAATTTCAAAGCGATAGTCTTGGGTCATTTTGGTTTGTCCGAGCGCATTGAGCCAGTATAAAGTTTCTTCACGTTTAATTTTCTAGCGGTTTGTTGTTGACCATCCAATGACAGGTAGTTATTTTTTTGAAGCATGCTGATATTGCTGCAGTTATCACAGTTAAAACTAGATGCTTGTAAACTCGCCCCACCAAAGAATGGTTTTTTCATATAAGACATGAAGAGGTAATGTTTTATATCTACAGCATTAATATCGGCAGCGGTAACCTGCGAACCATCTTTAGCAACAATACCAAATGCCGCATTATTCACTTGGATATTACTCGCATCAACGCTGCTGTGTTCGCCAGCTGAAATGGCTTTATCACGGATTTGACTAAATTTGCTATTACGCACGATAATGTTTGAACCACTAATATCAATGGCATCACCACCAGACCTCACGCCGACAGTGTTGAATTGACTGTCACTGATCGTGCCTTTACAAAAATCACAATCAAAGCCATCTGAATAAGCATTTTCGATGAGTAATTTAGTCAAATTAAATTTACTATTTACCATATTAAAAGCATCTTCGGAACGGTTATTACGCAAGCTAATATCATTGGCATTAAGGTCTACATCGTACATGTACAGTGCCCCTCTGGGTTGCCAATTACCTTGTTTTGGACTTGCACTAGCTGCCATATCCAAATGTTGGATTGTTGATTTACTGCCCGAGCCGAATACCGCAATACCTTGCCAGGTTTTTTTATTACTGGCTGTGAGGGTGACTGGATATTGAGTACTGCCATCAATATCAAGTTGCCCGAAAATTAGCATGCCTGCATTTTTGCTGAAACGTAAATGGGTATTTTCCGGCATATACACTCGGGTATCTTCAGGGGTGATGAGATAATCATTAATTTGCCAATTACCGGGTTTGAAATACCAACCATCTTGTTGCACTTGAATAAAGTCATATTTAGCAAGTACATCAGACTTTTGCAGCATAGGCAGAGGTCGAGGTAAAAAACTCGTTGCAGATTCACCTAATTCAAAGCGATATGTTTGGAGTTTTTTATTATTTTGGCGACTGAGTAATTTAATATTATACGCTTGATCGTTATCGATGATTAAGCTGCCGTCAGCTTGGTTACTGATTAAGGTAAAAGGTAATTCGGGCGCATTGACTAAACTAATTTCACTGCCCCATTTGTCACTGACAATTATATCAACAATAGATACAGGTGATTGATTATTATTACGTAACTGCAGTTGTTTTTCATTGTTGCTATAGCGAAACTGACTAGCAAGATCCCAAGGTAATTCCGCGCTGAATGTATCGACATGACGATGCCAGTCTGTGGGCATAGTGGGGAGTGATTGACAACCGTTTGCTAAACATTGTGCGTGGACCGTTAAACTATCAAAATTATAGCCTTGCAGTAATGGCGAACCATGCTGCATTTTTTTAATAATGTGCTGCTGTAAAATATCTAATTGTTTAGGTAATTTTTTATTCTTAACAAGGGTAATAAGGTGATTGAGCGCTCTATCGTATTGGTCTTGTATTTTGTCATCGTCCAGCATGGCTTGGATCAGCGGGAATTGGGCACTGACGGGCTGTAATAAAATTTTATCCGGTACTGGAGATAATGCTTCATCACTTTGGATCGGTTCAAGTTTGGCGGTATGTGGATTGTAATAAAAGCGTAAGTTGTTCCAGCTAAAAGCATGCCATGCAGACCACAGGTCGACGGTTGCTATGTATTGGCCAAGTTTACGACTGTCAAATACATCGGATGCTTTGCGGCGTTGATTGAGAAAATCACTGAGTAAGGTTAAAGCGATCTTACGTTGTTTATTTAAACTTGGGTCACTGATCGCGTCACGTTGTTGAAATACTTTGGGACGAAATATTTTGTGTAATTGGCTATTATCTTCTTTTTGTGTGGCTTGCTCTAATTTTAGAATGAGTCCTTCGGTACGGTTATTATTGGCGAGTAACTCTTTGGCGAATACTTCTTCTAATAGCATCAAGCCCCAAGGTGTGCCGTTAACGGTCAGATTAACAGGGATATGCTGAGGTGAAATAATATCAAATCCGGCCACATCTAAAGTTTTCGTAAATAATAGCGGGGCGTGATTACCGCGTACATTTGGGCTGAGTAAGGCAAACCTTTTTACTTTTAATAGACTGCTTTTACCTTTTAATTCGACACGTAACGACCATCGCTGTGGTGCCGCAACATGATCTAATAAATCACCTTGTAGACGTACCTTGGCGCTATATTTGTTTTGTAAGTAACTGACACTGGCTTTGACTTCAGAGCGTTGGGCGGGGATTTGGCCTTCTTTTAATGCTTGTTTTCGATCGGCAACCAAGCGCATCCAATCTTGATATTTAATATCTAACTGTAAGTTAGGGATATTAGTATCGGCGTTGAGGTATTTTAGTGGCGCATCAATCAGGGCGTTTAATAGTTGTTTGTTTTTTGTGTTGCCGTCAGTACTGTGTGCAACGAAACCATGCTGGATAAGCCAGTTTTTAACGGTTTTAGGCGATGGGGTCATGAGCAATAATATCAATAACAACCCACCAACCGTGTACCATCGATCGCGTTTTTTAAACCGCGATCTGTTTTCGGATAGGAGCATGATTACACCCCTGCGATGTTATGTTGTTCGAGTAAAGATAACGCAACTCCTGGATATCGATGTTCTAATGCTTCAAATAAATTATCTAAATGTTCACTGTTGGCAAAAGAGATAAAAAAGGTGGCTTCGACGAGTTGCCGCTCGTGATCATAGCGGCGTAAATCACTGCGGGTGGTATAGGTGGTGAAGATCGCTTGCAGTTCACTGATACTTACTTGATTTTCTCCTTCATGTTGATGGCGTAATGATAAGAAAATACCTTTTTCGCCATGGTGCTCTGTTTTAGAATGTCTAATAAAGCTCACCAGTATTAAGGTGGTAATACACGCTGTGATTGCTGCAGTTGTTTGCCCTGCACCTAGAGCGACAGCAATACCAATATTTAAAAATAAATAAAGCAGTTCTTCAGGTTCTTTTATTGGGGTACGAAAGCGTACAATTGATAACGCACCCACTAGGCCCAGCGCCAGAGCGAGAGATGCTTTAACAATTGAGATAATTAAAATAACCGTCAGCATAAGTAAAGGAAATAAACGGGAGAAATCTTGACGGTTACAAAATGAAGAAGCGAAATAGCGGAAGTGGGCACCAATAACCCAAGATAAAGCAAAGCCTATCACCAAATTCATTAATAATGGTGCGAGCATGACACTCGCAAAAGGGAAGAACATATCCTGAACTTCGTTTGGTAAAAACGCGGCTATAGCAGGGTTAATTTGTTCCACAATAGACTCTCCTTGTATGTGGGTACGCGTAAATATATAACTATTTTTTATACTGTTACGATCCAGTTTAGGCAATATTCTGTATATTGATGACTACAGTTGAATAATTCGCGCTAATTTTGTTTTAGTAGCATTTGTTTAGTGCATGCATATCCTGCTAAAATCGCCGATTACGTTATTTACAGAACAACCCAAATTGAATTAAACCGAGAACGAACTATCATGACAGTATCTGTTTCAACTCTTCCATCAGCTCAACAAGTACTTGAGAGCGTCTTTGGCTATCAACAATTCCGCATGGGTCAGGAAGACGTGATCGCACATGCTGTCGCAGGACTTGATAGTTTAGTTATTATGCCTACGGGTGGCGGTAAATCATTATGTTATCAAGTACCCGCATTAGTGCGTGGTGGATTAACGATAGTGTTAAGCCCGTTAATTTCGTTAATGAAAGATCAGGTTGATGCACTGCGAGCCAGTGGTGTTTCTGCTGCTTATATGAATTCAACGTTGGCGCGACAAGAGTCTGCGCAAATCTTTAATGACTTGAATAATAACCGTCTACAAGTATTGTATTTATCGCCTGAACGTTTGATGGTGGGCGATTTTTTACAGTATTTACAACAGTTGCCGATCAGTTTATTTGCCATTGATGAAGCCCATTGTATTTCGTCTTGGGGTCATGATTTTAGACCTGAATACAATGAGCTAGGTAAATTGAAACAGCTGTTTCCAAATGTGCCTTTGATGGCATTAACGGCCACGGCAGACGATGCAACACGCTTAGATATACTGAATCAATTGCAAATGAACGACCCGAAAGTGAGTATGTCGAGTTTTGACCGACCTAATATTCGCTATTCACTGGTGGAAAAATTTAAAGCGTTAGATCAGTTAAAGCGTTATGTAAAACAACAAGACGGTGTCAGTGGCATTGTTTATTGCACAAGTCGTAAACGCGTTGAAGAAGTGGCGGAAGGGTTAACTCGGGCAGGGTTTGATGCTAAGCCTTATCATGCTGGTTTGTCCCAACAAGAGCGCCAAGATACACAAGAAACCTTTATTCGTGATGAATTGGATATTGTGGTGGCGACAGTGGCATTTGGGATGGGGATCAATAAGCCTAACGTGCGGTTTGTTGTGCACTACGACTTACCAAAAAATATTGAATCATATTACCAAGAGACAGGCCGAGCAGGGCGTGATGGTTTACCCGCAGAAGCATTATTAATGTTTGATCCCGCGGATATTATGCGGGTACGTTATATGGTTGAACAAACTGAAAACGAACAGCAGCAACGTGTTGAAATGCATAAACTTAATACCATGGTGGCATTTGCCGAAACACAAACGTGCCGTCGTCAGGTATTACTGAATTATTTTGGTGAGTTTAATGATAGAGCCTGTGGTAACTGCGATATTTGTTTAGATCCGCCGAAACGTTATGATGGCGCTAAAGATGCACAAATGGCATTGTCGTGCGTGTATCGTGTTGGCCAGGCATTTGGTATGGGATATGTGGTTGATGTATTAAGAGGTTCGCAAAATCAACGGGTTAAAGAGCGTGGGCACGATAAGTTATCGACGTTTGGTATTGGTAAAGATAAATCACAAGAGCATTGGTTAAGTGTGTTACGCCAATTAGTGCATAGCGGATTATTATTACAAAATATTACCCGCAGCTCGGTATTACAATTAACAGAAGCCGCACGTCCGGTATTACGTGGTGAGCAAGAGCTAGAGTTAGCTGAGCCTCGATTACAGCCGATTACGAATGTCGATAAAGCGCCAAAACGCAGTAGCCGTATTGCTAACTTTAATTATGACCGAAAGCTGTTTGCTGCACTGCGTAAGTTACGTAAAGATATTGCCGACAGTGAAAATATTCCACCTTATGTTGTGTTTAATGATGCTTCATTAGCTGAAATGGCAGAAATAAAACCACAAAATGAAGCTGAAATGTTGGATATTAACGGTGTTGGTCACGTTAAATTAGAACGTTTCGGACGTCAATTTTTAACTAAAATAGCGTCTTACGATTAACATTACAGATTGATCGTATTTAAGGATAAAACAATGAATTGGACACTAGCAACACAACAAGCAACAGATAATATTTTGATGTTAGAGCATGACGCGGTGAGCTTCGAAAACTTTACGACGCTTGCACCTAAATTAGTCACGTTATTAGATGCGCGAGTATGTGATAAAAATTGGGGAGCAGATCGCCACGCTTGGATGTTGGAATATAAGGATATTAATTTGTTGTTTGAATTTGAAGATTACACATGCAGTGTATGGCTTGCTGTTACGCGTGAAGAAGACCAGGGCATTCTTGCTGAAATCGCAACAAAGTTAGCGTAGGTGCTTAATTATTATATCAATTAAAAATACTCTTCTTCGTTAAACCATAATTCTGCTTGTAATATTGTTGAGAAACTTTCGACAGTAATGGGATTGATCGCCTCGATGGTTGTTGCAATTGAATGCAGCCATTTGGGTTCGGAAACCAAGGCTATTTTATGCCAATATTGCCAGTATTTTATACCCATCATGGCATCATCGATTAAGGCATGAAATTCAAAACCTGAAAAATCATCTGCAAATATCACGCAGACGTTTATCTGACTGTGCTGCTTAAGAATATCGGTTATGACGGGTTCTAATACATTTTCGTAATCACTGTGAGTGATTGTTTTAGACAGATTTATAAACAGATTGGCTTCAGAAAGGTTGATGATAGTGATCATGGACATCTCCGGGTAATTGAATGTCCTTAATCAATGCAAGGCATAACTTGGTGTGCATAGCGGCTAACATTCATGACTATGCACTAATTATAGTCGCTATTTGCTAATAGTAATTAACCCGTAGTTGTTACCTTATCGACTCTTCACAATAAACATACTGATAAGTACACTGACAATAATAAAGGTGAGGGCGATGACACTAATGGAGGCAATGCCGACCGTGTCAGAAAAAAGATCGCTTAAAAGTTTAGTCCAAATTTCCATCGTGTTCGTCCTCTTATTATTGGCTATATCAGTGAATAGTAATGCTTGTATTGGTAAGTAATAGTTACTTATTTATGAGTAATACTACCGTGTCCTATATTTGATAAACTGATCCAGATCAGTGAATGTTTTTGTTACCGTTATGTTATTTGGAAAGTGTGATGACGGCATATGATGACTCGTTTTTTGCATTCTTATCAGGCTTGGGGATGGTTTACATTGATACGTTTGGTTTTAGGCGGATGTTACGCACGGCCATGGAGCAATGGGTAAATAAACGGGCGGTGCTGTAATGGATTTTCCTACGATTTCACTGTTAAGCAGTCTTGGTATTAATCCGCTTGTCGTTTTTACGTGTTGGGTAGGTAGGCAACTGGTAAAGGTAAACAAGGGAATAAGAGACAGTATTGTTGATCTCAATACCCGCGTAACGGTTTTGGAGAAAACCGATAAAACCTAAAAGCGAAAACCATTGAATAGTGCACTCAGTTTGAGTGCATTTTATATTTGAAATAGAATAATCCGCTTAATCATAAAATTCGTTATACGCATAACCCATACGTGTTAGTCTCTCAACTTATGACCAAATTAGCGATACCACTACAGGGGTTTTAATGAGTAAAAAAAATACAATCAATTGTGGCAAGTATACTGAATTTATAACTTTAGTTACTTTAGTCGGCACACCCGTTTTATTCATTCTGGGTCACTTGTCCGCGTATTGGTATTTTTCATCTTTTGATATCCCTTATTTAAAATACACGGACATTAACACAGCTTTTAGTTTTGCATTGAAATCCTTTGATGTGCTCTTGTCTGTTATTGCATTAGTACTCGTCCTTGTTATAGGTATAACTACATTTAGGTTTCTTGTTAAAAATAAAACCGAAAAATCAAGGCTGTGGAATGTCTTAACTCTGATAACAATGCTTATTTTTATATTGGTTATAATCAACTTTTTATTTAATTTAATAACTTCATACGATTTAAAAAAAGAAGTGAAAAGCAAGCTCTACATTCCTTATGAAGTGAGCTATAACAGAGGCTTAAATACTTTAAAATGCGTAACGCCAATTGGAACTCTTGGACAATATCAAGTATTTGTTTCTCAGTCACTTCAAACAATACTCATTCCTGAAACTAAGATTTTTTCTGTTAAACAAATGTTTTCTCCAGTTCCAGCAAAAGAATTTATGGCTAACCGACGCACTTTTCCTAATCCTAATTACGATAAGGAACTAGGAATTTGGTTAAATAAATGGGAATCAGATTGCCAAGGTGAAGCGCTAGAGTCTTTTAGACATTTTGATTTCTTAACAAATCCTAGGCCTAAAGTTACTAGCCCGTAATATTGTAATAACGAAGGTCACGCCAATAACAATTCCTTAATGGTGAATAAATTCGTTTTTCGTTTAAAGTCGACCTCCTAATTGGAGGTTTTTTTATGTCTGAAATATAATTCATTGAATTCAAAGTCAGCTTTTGTATAATGCTCGTCCGCCTAAGTGCGGCACAATTTGCATGGGTTCCCTCACCCCATGAATTTAACTAAAAAGGTTTATTATGCGTGAATTAACTGCAATGCAGACGCGTCAAGCGTTGATCTGTCTCTCTTGTTTTCATATTTTGGTGATCTCGGCGAGCAACTATCTAGTCCAACTTCCTATCAATATTTTTGGCTTCCATACTACATGGGGTGCTTTTACGTTTCCGTTTATTTTTCTGGCGACGGATCTAACCATTCGTGTATTTGGTGCTGGTATGGCTAAGCGCATCATTGCGCAAGTTATGTTACCCGCGTTATTGATTTCATATGTTCTGTCTGTCGTATTTTTTGATGGTAGTTATCAAGGAGTTGCAGGGCTAAGTGAGTTTAATAGTTTTGTGGGGCGTATTGCTCTCGCAAGTTTTTCGGCTTACTTATTCGGTCAGGCTCTTGATATTGTTGTTTTTAATCGTTTAAGACAATTGAAAACATGGTGGGTTGCGCCAGTAGTATCAACGGTATTTGGTAATTTAATCGATACCGTTATTTTCTTCTTTATCGCGTTTTATCAAAGTGTTGATCCATTTATGGCGGCTAATTGGGTTGAAATTGCCACGGTAGATTATGGGTTTAAATTGCTCATTAGTTTAGTTATATTTTTACCTCTTTATGGTATTTTATTAACTAAGCTAGCGGGTGTTATTACATTTGAAACAAATGCGAACAATAACCTCTCCTCTGTAAAATTAAATTAATGTAACTTAATTTTGTAAGGGGGCGAAAGGCACTAAACTATTCACTATCAGTGAAAAGTTTGGTGCCTTTTTTGTTTTATTACAGTAAATGTATCGGTAGTTAAGGTATAATCGCCCGTTCTAGATCTTATGCTTTTAATTTACACGCAATTGAGGTGCCGAATGGCAACAGACGTGGGTTTATACGATGATATTCGTCCTTTTAATGATAACGAAATAGCAAGTGTTGTTGAACGCTTAGTTAACGATAACGAATTTATTACTGCGATCGCGCACTTTCAGTTTCCGCGCTTGATTAAACATTTTAGTTGGGTGATATTCCCAATGATCCGTATGGCGTTACGCCGTAAATGTCGAAAAATCACGAGTGTGAGTGAAATTCAGCACGAAGTGATCGCTTATATGGAAAAAATGATAGCGACCACAACGACTCAAGTTACCTTTGACGGTATAGAGAAGTTGGATAAAAATAAAAATTATTTATTTATTTCGAATCACCGCGATATCGCGATGGACCCAGCATTTGTGAACTGGGGATTACATCAATATGGTCATGATACAGTGCGTATTGCAATTGGTGATAATTTATTGAAAAAGCCATTTGTATCCGATTTGATGCGTTTGAATAAAAGTTTTATTGTGAAACGTTCAGCGAAAGGTGTACGTGAGATGATCGCGGCATTTAAATCATTATCTGGTTATATTGCCCATTCAATCCAAACTGAGCAACAGTCGATTTGGATTGCGCAAAAAGAAGGCCGTGCTAAAGACGGTAATGATCAGACTGACCCTGCAATTTTAAAAATGATGTATATGCATGGCAAAGGTCAGAAAATTAGTTTTCCTGAATACATGAAATCATTAAATATCGTGCCGGTGACTATCTCTTATGAATATGATCCAAACGATGCAGCTAAGGCGAATGAACTTTCAGAATTAGCGACAGCGGGTGAGTACAATAAAACTGAATTTGAAGATATTGATAGTATTGTTCAAGGTATTGTTGGCTTTAAAGGTCATGTGAATGTGACTTTTGGTGATGTCATTGCTGATGATCTTACCGATGCGATTGAATTGGCCGAGCGTATTGATCAGACCATCGATAATAATTATTACTTGCATGGGACTAATTTATTAGCGGCAGAGCAACTACATACCAGTACTGAGTATAAGCAGGCTGCAAGTAAAGTCACTGCTGAGCAACGCGCTAAATTTACTGCTCATTTACAAGCGATACCGACTAAGCTACATACTGTAGTGTTATCTGGGTATGCAAAATCAGTAGAGAAGCAGTTAGCGATCGCAGATTAATATTGAAAGTTAAATTGTATTTTAAGCCCAGCCTCGCTGGGCTTTTTATTTGAATTTTTATTATTTATATAAAACCCTTGCAAACGCAAATGAGAATCGTTACTATTAACTTGTTCTTCAGGAAATCAGTATTTGTTTCGGTAGGACAAGACATTGCTCACATTGCTTCCGGGTTAATTTTAATCCATTACTCCTTGCAGGGTAAACCGAATTTTTTCGGGCCGGTAGATCAGACTTCTTATCCCTCGATTATCGAGAAGTCTGATTGATACCGGCTTTTTTATTTCTGCAGATTTTATCATTCCAATTATTCTATATTACCGAACCATGTCCAAATTGTTCTCGATTCTCTGCACCGTTTACGCTGTCAGGTATTCTGTCTTTGTTACATTATTATTTTTGTTATTAATGACATTATTTTGATTTAATATAAATAAACCCTTGCAAACGCAAATGAGAATCGTTATTGTTAACTTGTTCTTCAGGAAATTCGTATTTGTTTCGGTAGGACAAGACATTGCTCACATTGCTTCCGGGTTAATTTTAATCCATTACTCCTTGCAGGGTAAACCGAATTTTTTCGGGCCGGTAGATCAGACTTCTTATCCCTCGATTATCGAGAAGTCTGATTGATACCGGCTTTTTATTTTCTGCAGATTTTATCATTTCAACTATTCTATATTATCGAACCACGTCCAAATTGTTCTCGATTGCATGCTGGGTTTACGGTGTCAGGTATTCTGTATTCGTTTATTTTTTTTTGCTATTAATGACACTATGTTGGTTTTATATAAATAAACCCTTGCAAACGCAAATAAGAATCGTTACCATTGAGTTGTTCTTCAGGAAATCATTATTTGTTTCAGTAGGACAAGACATTGCTCACATTGCTTCCGGGTTAATTTTAATCCATTACTCCTTGCAGGGTAAACCGAATTTTTTTTTTCGGGCCGGTAGATCAAACTTCTTATCCCTCGATTATCGAGAAGTTTGATTGATACCGGCTTTTTATTTTCTGCAACAAAATCATTTTTTTATTAACACAAATCAAACATTTTATTTATTCAATGATGTATTATTTTTAATCATCATGCCTTCTTTTTGCACATAATATTCTTCAGTTTAAGATTCTTTTCCACATAACCTAAAAGCGTTAGATAACTTTAGATCTTACAGTTTAAATATTTAAGTTATTGTTATTTAATTGTTTTAGTTGTTGCTGTTAACGATCCATATTTTTTACTGAGTTTTTTGATCGTCATTGTCAACAGAGTTATCCACAGTTAGATCAAGATCTATGATCGAGTGGTTAAGATCTGATCGCAAGATATATTTTTATCATCAACATAGCGAGAATTCACGGCTTGTGGCATGCTTAGCCTATTCATCATTTATTTCACTGAGTTTTATTTTATGTCTACGATCCCCAGCAATCCCCTCGTGCTTGTCGATGGCTCTTCGTATTTGTTCCGTGCTTACCATTCACCTCCGCATTTGACCAATGCTGAAGGTATGGCGACGGGTGCTGTGTATGGTGTCGTTAACATGTTAAAGAGCTTATTAACACAGTTTAGTCCCAGTCATATCGCGGTTGTTTTCGATGCCAAAGGTCCTACATTTCGAAATGAAATGTACCCAGATTATAAAGCGCATCGTCCACCAATGCCGGATGATCTACGTTGTCAGATCGAACCTGTACATAACGCTGTTAAAGCACTTGGTTTACCCTTGATCTGTATTTCGGGTGTTGAAGCCGATGACGTGATCGGTACGATCGCCAAGCAAGCGAGTGCAGAAGGTCGTGCTGTATTGATCAGTACTGGTGATAAAGATATGGCACAGTTGGTTGATAATAATGTCACGCTGATCAACACCATGACGGATACGGTATTGGATCCACAGGGTGTTAAAGATAAATTTGGTGTACCACCAGAGTTGATCATTGATCTGCTCGGGCTTATGGGTGATGCTGCCGATAATATTCCGGGTGTGCCTGGTGTTGGTGAGAAAACAGCGTTAGGTCTGCTGCAGGGATTAGGCAGCATTAAAGATATCTACAATAACTTAGACGCTATTGCCCCTTTAGGTTTCCGTGGTTCGAAAACTCTCGCTAAAAAGATGATCGAGCATAAAGATAATGCTGAAATTTCTTATGCATTAGCGACGATAAAATTGGATGTTGAAACTGGTGTAAGCCTTGATGATTTGGCTATTGCAGAAACAGATACCGATGCATTGGCTGAGTTATACCAGCAGATGGGCTTTAAACGTTGGTTAGCGGCGTTAGTAGGTGGTGCTGATGCAACTAAACATGTGTATGCGGGTAAAGCAGCAAAATCGAGTTCAGCGGCCAGTGAGTCTGACAGTAATGACGTTATAGCCCCTTGTACAATTGATCGCAGCAATTATGAAACTATTTTAACGCAAACAGATTTTGATCGCTGGTTAGAGAAGTTACAAAAAGCCGATCTGTTTGCATTCGATACTGAAACCACGAGTCTTAATTATATACAAGCTGAGTTAGTGGGACTGTCATTTGCAGTTGCAGAAGGCGAAGCCGCTTATTTGCCGGTTGCGCATGACTATTTAGATGCGCCGGAGCAGTTAGACCGTGATCATGTATTAGCGTCATTAAAAGTACTACTCGAAGACAGTAATGCAAAAAAAGTTGGTCAAAATTTAAAATACGACAAATCAGTGTTAGCAAACTACGGCATTAACCTCGCAGGTATTGCTTATGACACCATGATTGAATCGTACGTTTATAACAGTATCGCGACGCGTCATGATATGGACAGTTTAGCGGATAAATACTTAGATCATAAAACCATTAGCTTTGAAGAGATCGCAGGTAAAGGTAAAAAGCAATTAACCTTTAACCAGATTGAATTAGAGCAAGCATCACCATATGCAGCTGAAGATGCTGATGTTACGCTACGTTTACATAATGTACTGTGGGCGAAACTTGAAGCTGAGCCATCGTTAGTTACTTTATTTAACGAGGTTGAATTACCACTCGTTAGCATTTTGTCTGGTGTTGAGCGCCAAGGTGTATTGATTGAGAAATCAAAACTTGATGCGCAAAGTGTTGAACTTGGCACTCGCATGTTGGAGCTAGAAGCTAAAGCCCACGAAATTGCTGAGCAACCATTTAACCTGAGTTCGCCAAAACAGTTGCAAGAAATTCTATTTGTAAAAATGGAACTACCAGTCATTAAGAAAACGCCAAAAGGCGCACCGTCGACAGCTGAAGAAGTGTTACAAGAACTGGCACTTAATTATCCATTACCAAAATTGATTTTAGAATACCGTAGTTTAAGTAAGTTAAAATCAACGTATACGGATAAGTTACCAACCTTGATTGAAGAAAAAACCGGGCGTGTGCATACGTCTTATCATCAAGCTGTTACCGCCACAGGTCGTTTGTCTTCGAGCGATCCAAATCTACAGAATATTCCAGTACGTGCGGGTGAAGGTCGACGTATCCGTCAGGCATTTATTCCAGAAGCGGGCTATAAATATGTGGCAGTGGATTATAGCCAAATTGAATTACGTATTATGGCGCATTTATCACAAGATAAAGGGCTGCTAACAGCGTTCTCGGAAGGTAAAGATATTCACCGCGCGACGGCTTCAGAAGTATTTTCTGTTGAACTTGACGACGTTACGAGTGATCAACGTCGTAGTGCTAAAGCGATTAACTTCGGGCTTATTTATGGGATGAGTGCATTCGGTTTAGGCCGTCAGTTAAATATTCCACAAAAAGAAGCCAAGCAATACATGGCGCGCTATTTTGAACGTTACCCTGGTGTATTAACGTATATGGATGAAACGCGTAAAGTGGCTAAAGATAAGGGCTATGTTGAAACCTTATCGGGGCGTCGTTTATACCTACCTGAAATTAATGCGCGTAATAAAATGCGTCAAATGGCGGCTGAACGTGCGGCGATTAACGCGCCAATGCAAGGGACAGCATCAGATATTATCAAGAAGGCTATGATTAATGTTGCAGGTTGGATTGAGACTGTAGAAGCTGACTCTATTCGTATGCTTATGCAAGTTCACGATGAATTGGTATTCGAGATAAAAGAAGAACATGTGGACGACTACGTTGTTAATATCAAAGCGTTGATGGCGGCGGCAATGTCATTGGATGTACCACTACTTGCGGAAGCTGGTGTGGGTGATAACTGGGATGAAGCGCACTAATCTTGTATTAAGCATTAATTTCATTATATTGTAATTAAAAATAAAACCAGTCTCAGGACTGGTTTTGTTGTTTTTATACATAAAATAACGATGAAAGTGCGCTTTGTCACAAAAAATGTAACTAAATAACGTATTTTACTTTCGGTTGAAACAAGTTTGGCGTATATTAGCGGGGTAGGGTATGGAGGTTCGAAATTATATTTCAAACCTTTTGTTTCAAATTGAATTTATTATTCATCGCCACGTCACTTTTTGACGAGGCGTTTTTTTTGCCTAAAATTTAGCGTTTGAATTAGTCTTCGTTAATGTACTCAGAATCGCTATCGTCAAATGCTTCGTCGTCTTCACTTGGCATACCCGTCGCAGGCTCAAGATCATACCACTCGCATAGTTTGTTTTTAAGTACATCAATGCCAGTATGCTTCAATGATGAGAATGGTGCGACTGTTACGTCACCACCAAATTCTTTTACCGCTTCTTTTACTTCTTTAACAGTTTTACTACGAACGCCTTGTTTTAACTTATCAGCTTTCGTTAATAGCGCCATCACTGGAATATCAGAATCAATCGCCCAAAGAATTAATTGTTTATCTAAATCTTTTAATGGGTGACGAATATCCATTAATACCACGATACCTTTTAATGAATCGCGTTTTTGTAGGTATTCACCTAAAGCTTTCTGCCATTTTTTCTTTACTTCAAAAGGTACTTTAGCAAAACCATAACCTGGTAAATCGATGAGACGTTTGCCTTCTTCGATTTCAAATACGTTAATAAGTTGTGTACGGCCAGGGGTTTTACTGGTTCTCGCTAAGCTTTTTTGACGTGTCAATGTGTTCAATGCACTTGATTTACCAGCATTAGATCGCCCAGCGAAAGCAATTTCAATGCCCGAATCATCTGTTAGGTGACTAATGTCTGGCGCACTAATCCTAAATGCAGCGTTTTCGAAGTGTATCTTTTTGTTATCCAATCTAATATCTCTCATTGAAATTGTGTTAAATGATTACTTTTTTTTGAAAATGTGTAAAATAGTCAAATAGAATAATAATAAGTGTAACATGTCACGCCGTGACATGGGATCGGAAGCTGAAAATAACAAGTGGAATGCTATGAAAAGTCTTGTCTTATCTTTTGCAATGTTAATCGGATTAATGGGTACCGCTCAAGCTGCAGGGGATGCAGCAGCGGGTGAAGCTCTTTCCGGTACATGTGCTGCGTGTCATGGTGCTGATGGTAATAGTCCAGCAAGTATCTATCCTAAGTTAGCGGGGCAAAATGCGTCGTACATTGTTAAGCAGTTGAAAGATTTTCAACTGGCGATGAAAACCGGTGGTGAAAAGGGTCGTAATGATCCAACCATGATGGGGATGTCTGCAATGTTAACTGAACAAAACATCCAGGATCTTGCGGCGTTTTTTGCGTCTAAAACCATGAAACCTGAAGAAACACCTGAAGATGTTATCGCTGCAGGTCAGCAATTATATCGTGGTGGTGATATCGAACGTGGTATTGCTGGCTGTGCTGCATGTCATGGCCCACGTGGTAATGGTAGCGAAACAGCTAAATTCCCGAAAATATCAGGTCAACACGCTGATTATATTAAAGCGCAATTAGAGAAATTCAGTAGCCAAGAACGTGCAAATGACCAAAATGGTATGATGCATGACATTGCTTATAAATTGAAACCTGCCGATATGGAAATTATTTCTAAATATCTAGGTGGTCTTCACTAATCATTTTTGTTTAGTGAGTTCATTTTTATATCGTAAAAAACTCAGCTTCGGCTGAGTTTTTTATTTTCATCAGATCGGAATTATCTTTTTTCTTCCTCGCTTTTTTGATAGTCTGCGCTCACTTAAAGAATTGCCTCATTATGCCCTTAATAAAGACGGGTCAATTGACTATCTTTAAATAAGGCGCAATACGATACCCGCTAATAAACAATATGGTTAACAAGATAATTGTGGACCTTGTTATTAGACAGATTAAAGACAGAGAATACTATGACTCGTAAAAGAAAAGAACGCTCAGGCGGCCCGCTAGCTATTGCTAAATCAGATCGCAAAAAGCGTGAAACAAATACCCAAGCGTTAGAAGCGCGTAAGCATAAACGTTTAAAAAAGCGTAAAGGGTTAACATCAGGTAATAAAACCACGGAAGCTGTGAAAGGTAAAAAAGGCACAGGTGGTTCACGTAAGTCGGGCGATCCAAGAGTTGGCAGTAAAGCACCTATTCAATTGCTAACGACACTGACACCAGTTGCACAACCTGCGATTATTAAAGTGAAACAACCTAAAGCTGAAGTTAAGCTTGTTGCACCTGTATTAACGTTTGAGCAAGAGCTAGACAAACTAGAAAATGATGCACGCTTAAGTGGTCTATTACTACGTTTAGATAACAATGAAGTGCTAAACAGTGATGACCAAGCATATGTCGATGAAGGTGTTGATCGTCATGCATTCTTACTTGAAGAACTTGGTTACGCTGATGACGAAGAATTTGAAGAAGATTATGACGAAGATGAGTGGGATGAAGAGATGATGGCTGAACTTGATGCTAAATCACTACAAACTAATCATGAGAAATTATCGGAAGATGAGTTGTATGAACGCTTCTTAGCAACAGAAAAAAAATTAAAGAATAACGATAACGAGGACTAATAATGCAAGCAAGTTGGATGATTTTAATCGGCATCGGATGCCTGATCATTCTGGCATTATCAGTGTATGCAGGACGTTTACTGTATCGTATAAAAGCGCAACAAGTGCAGCAGTCAAATCAACAAAACGACGCTATTGCTGCACGTAAAGTCCGTATTACTGAAAGTGTACAGATCATTGCTAAAGCAATGGGCAGTGAAGAATGTGACCTTTCTGAAGGCGCGATTCGTATCAGTAAATTATTGGCTGCTATACCAGCTGTAGAACCTGTGGATTGGGCTCAAGAATATCCTGATTTACATGCGTTTTATGACAAAATAAAACATATGCCAATCATGGATGCTCGCAGTGAATTACCAAAAAAAGCCCGTATGCAATTTGATTTAGATCGTTTTCGTTTTGAAGGTGAATATGCAGAACGTGTGCAAAAAGACGTAGCCCGCTTAACTACGTTTGAATGTTAATAAATAACGGTGTTAATCGTTAATATTATGATGTAAGACAAACGGCATGATGTTTATTTTCGGCATACTGCCGTGATATGTCTTAGGGGATGAATATGCTAAATCAAAAATTGGTCTGGGATCAGGCTATGATCGAAAAATATAATTACAGTGGTCCAAGATATACATCTTATCCAACTGCGTTGGAATTTGATGAGTCTTTCGGTTATCAAGACTTCCGCTTTGCTTGTGATGAGACACCTGATAAGCCGTTGTCATTGTATGTGCATATTCCTTTCTGTCATAAGCTTTGTTATTACTGTGGTTGTAACAAGGTCATTACCCGCCATCAGCATAAAGCCGATCCGTACCTTGATGTGCTTGAAGCTGAGATCAAGCAACAAGCTGTATTTTTCAAAAACCGTAACGTATCGCAATTACATTGGGGCGGTGGCACTCCAACATTTTTAACTCAACCACAAATCCAACGTTTGATGGATGCGTTAAAAAACAGCTTTAATTTTGACGACGATGCTGAAATTTCAATTGAAGTTGACCCGCGTGAAATTGAACTAAGTACCATTGATTTATTAGCGAAAGTTGGCTTTAATCGTTTGAGCCTAGGCGTGCAAGATTTCGATAAAAAAGTACAAGCGGCAATTAACCGTGATCAAGATGAAGACTTCATTTTTGCGCTTATCAAACGTGCTCATGAATTAGGGTTCAAATCGACCAATATTGATTTAATTTATGGCTTACCACATCAAACCAAAGCAACTTTTCACAAAACGCTAGAGCGTGTGCTTGATTTAGACCCTGCACGTTTAACGGTATTCAATTATGCGCATTTACCAAGCTTGTTTGCAGGTCAGCGTAAAATGAAAGAAGAAGATATGCCGTCGCCTGCGGATCGCTTAGCTATTTTAGAAGATGCGATTGCATTTTTGACCGATAACGGTTATCAATTTATTGGTATGGATCATTTTGCAAAACCGGATGATGAATTAGCGATTGCTCAGCGCGAAGGTATACTACACCGTAATTTCCAAGGTTATACCACTCAAGGTGAAACGGATTTGTTGGGGTTAGGAGTATCATCAATTAGCCAAATTGGTAATGCTTATTCACAGAATCAAAAAGAGCTGAAAACTTATTATCAACAGGTTGATGAACTTGGTCACGCACAATGGCGTGGCGTGGGTCTGAATGATGATGATTCGATTCGTCGCGCGGTGATTAAACAGCTAATGTGTAATTTTGAGCTGGATATGGATAAGATTGCGGATACTTTCGAACTTGATTTTGCCACTTACTTTGCTGAAGATATGGCATTATTACAAACCTTCATTAACGATGAACTGGTCATTATTAAAGGTAATATGTTGCAGGTCGCACCGAAAGGAAAATTGTTGATCCGTAATATTTGTATGTGTTTTGATGTGTATTTACGTCAACGTGCACGTCAGCAACAGTTTTCTCGCGTGATTTAATTTCCGCAGAGGATTAAATAATAGTGAGGCACCTTAGGGTGCCTTTTTAATGCCTGTTTGAATGTAACCATTGCTGTTTTAAGGAAAATAGTGCTCTAGATTTTCTGACTATTACGTTAGTATTGGTGGCCTGATCACATAGAAGTTAAATATACATAACTTGTTATCTATGCAATATTGTTCTTCGATAACATTATCTTATTTTACAAAGTTATTAATGATAGACATAATCACAAAAATGGAAATAAGCCTATGAAAGCGATAGTCATTGATATTGATGATACGGTATTAGATTTTGGTTCTCGGTTACGTGAGTTTGTTAATCACCAATATGATAAACAAGTGACTGGTAAGCCCTTAGCATGGGATTTATGCGAGTGGTTAGGTGTTAAAGAAGGTCAAGATGTTAAAATATTAAAAGAGTTTGCATCTAGTTGGCAGTTTGGTGCATTAGATGCGCTGCCAGGTGCTTCGCGAATTCTAACTAAATTAATTCAAGAAGGTTATGATATTTTTTGTATTACCGCGTGTAGTCGTGATCCTAAGGTGGAAGCGTTACGTCGAGCAAACATGTATCATTGCTTCGGTAATATTTTTCAAGATATATTTTTTGTTGAGTTTGGAGAGTCAAAAGCGACTTATTTAAACAAGATTCAACAGACGCATGAGATCCATGCTTTTGTAGATGATAAATATGATAATTTACTGGATGCGAAAAATGCTGGGGTTGATAATTGCATTATGATAAAGCAACCGCATAATAAAGCGTTCAGAGAAAGAGTAACGAGTGCACACGACTGGTATGAAATTTCATATATTATACAAACGTGGCATGAAAAAACATGGTCGGTACAATAAGCTAAACTTAGCATTAGCGATGAAGCTCTCAGTTATACGATGTATCTGAGTTTTTTCAATTTGTAGCTCTAATTAGTACTTATGACTTTCAGATGAAAGTGGTACTATCTACTTTATAGGAAACTTAAATTGTGTGGGATATGAGAAATCATGCAGCAACGACATACTGATATTATTAATCTTGTAAATGAAAAGGGACGTGCTTCTGTTGGCGAAATGTCGAATAAGCTGGGTGTTTCAGAGGTCACGATCCGTCATGACCTGAACAAGTTAGAAAAAGAAGGGTTCATCCGTCGTGTTCATGGTGGAGCTACTCCGCATAATACTGATAATGTGTCTCATCGTATTACGGTCAATTATGAGCACAAGCGTAAAATGGCTATGTGTGCAGCAAGCCTTGTTGAACATGGCGAAACTGTCATGATCGAAGGGGGTAGTGCTAATGCTTTACTGGCAAAAGAACTGGGAAAACGTAGTGATGTAACCATCATTACGCCGAGCAGCTATATTGCCCATTTAATGAAAGAAACCGATGTGAAGATTATTGTGTTAGGTGGTCTTTACCAACATGAAAGTGAAAGTATGGTGGGTACCTTGACGCGTCTTTGCATCAAACATACTCACTTCACTAAGGCGTTCTTAGGTATTGATGGTTTGCATCCAAATACGGGCTTTACGAGCCGTAATATGATGCGTGCTGATGTCGGTGTGGCTATCTTAGAGAAAGGTGCACAAAATATTGTCATCACGGATTCTTCTAAATTCGGTCAAGTTCATAATACGCCATTATATCAATTTGATCAGGTTGATATGGTGATTACTGACGAAGATGCGTCGTTAGAATATGTACATTTATTAGAAAAACATAATATTAAAGTCGTAAAATAATTCTCCTCTACGACTAATTTAATCTATGTTTTATTAATGGCAGTCAGAATTGTTATAATATAACAATTCTGACTGGCATCAGTAACGGCCGTTATGTTATAATATAACACCTGTTTTACTGACCTCGTGTTTATACCATGTCTTTACTTTTATTTTTGAGCATCGCGACACTCTTTCTCGGCCCTTACTTATGTAAATTTGTCGGTTCTAAATCTGATCGCTTTGCTTTCTTTGATAGTTTTATCTTTGTTTCCATTGGCGGTTTGGTGTTATTCCATATCTTGCCTGAATTATTGGAAAGTGGGGGTATTGCCGTTCTTGGACTGATGCTCGTTGGCTTATTTGGCCCCGGCATTGTGGAAAAAATATTTCATAAAGTCGCAAAACAAACCCATTCTGTTACCTTGATATTAGGCGTGTTAGGCCTAGTATTACACGCTCTCACCGATGGTGGTGCGCTTGCGATTGAAGATGATCAGACCGCTTATTTGTTGGCAATCGGTGTGGTACTCCATCGTTTTCCTGTTGGTTTGACTGTATGGTGGTTATTACGTCCGCATTATGGCAGAGCGTTACCGTTAGCGGTATTAACGGCAATGTCAGTGGCAACGGTTGCAGGCACTTGGCTGGGTGGAGAACTGATCGCACATGATAGTGGCAATTGGTTGATCTGGTTCCAAGCATTAGTGATGGGTTCTATTTTACATGTTGTATTTCACCAGCCCTATAAACAGGAACACGGTAAAGAAACTCAACGTGATAAATTTGCTGCTGGTACGGGTAGCTTAATTGGTGCTATCTGTTTACTTGCGGTATTACTGCCGCATTGGTTAGGTTATGCGTCGCATGATCACGGTTCGGAAGAAACCGTGTTGGTATCAAAAATGGCGGCATCCCCTGAGCTACAGGCCAGTATCGAATTACAT
Source organism: Moritella sp. 5 (assembly GCF_018219455.1). Taxonomy (NCBI): domain Bacteria; kingdom Pseudomonadati; phylum Pseudomonadota; class Gammaproteobacteria; order Alteromonadales; family Moritellaceae; genus Moritella; species Moritella sp. 5. Next base: position 4,855,839 of record NZ_CP056122.1, on the reverse strand, counting down.
GAGCATGCGGAACATGAAGACCACGTGGGACACGATGACCATGCAGGACACGATGACCATGCAGGACATGATGACCATGCAGGACATGATGACCATGCAGGACATGATGACCATGCAGGACATGATGACCATGTGGGACATAATGACCATGTGGGACATGATGACCATGTGGGACATGATGACCATGTGAGACATGATGACCATGCGGGACGTGATGAGCATGCGGGACATGCGCACGGTAATGGAACAGCTGAAACCTTATTACGATTTGTGAGCTTGTCGTTACATGCGGCCCCGGCGTTATTGTTCGCTTATATCCTGACATGGCTGATTAATTTTGTGAAACCTGCATTCAATCAGGTTGGCCAATTACGCAGTACTGGTTCAGTCGCAGGTGCATTAAAAGGCACGCTGATTGGTTTACCTCTGCCGATATGTATTCCAGATGCATCAAGCATGTATAAGCAATTGATTAAAGCGGGCTGCGGTTCTGCATTAGCAGTGTCATTTTTGGTGGCATCACCTGTGATAGGGTTTGATGCATTACTTATTTCACTACCGTTATTAGGTGCTGAGTGGGTTGGTATTCGTTTAGTGATGGCGATAATTTTAGCGGTAACATTGGGTTTATTGATTGGGTTATTGTTTAAGAAACATGATTTAAATACCGAAACGTATGCGACACCTGAACAGCTAAAACAATCTACATCGCGTTTGAAGCATGCTTTTGAACATGGCTTTGCGCATTTAATTGATCATACAGCACCTTGGGTATTGTTTGGCTTAATTGCTGCAGCAACCTTTACCCCGACGATTGGTTGGCAGTTTTTACAGCAAGAACCTTGGTTACAAGTGGTTCTGGCGATCTTGATTGCGTTACCCTTTCATTTTTGTGCGACGGGTATTACCCCTGTATTAGCGATTATGCTTATTGCTGGCGTATCGCCTGGTGCGGTTGTTGCCTTTAGTTTAGTGGGACCAACGCTTAACTTAGATTTATACCGCTTTATTAAAGATAACCAAGGTAAGCACATTGCAATCGCTGTGGTTATGGCGATTGTCACTGTAGCCTTGTTATTAGGTCTGGGGATTATGTATTGGGTACCTGAATTGCCTAAGCCATGGTTAACGCTAGCACCACATTGGCAAGATGATTGGTGGCGTTATTTAAGTTTAGTCATTGTGACGGTTCTATTTTCGATAAGTATTTTACGTCGCGGTGCGCGTAGCTTTATGTTGGAATTATTACCGCATAGTTTTAGAAATGCCAAACCGCATCATCATCACCATCATTAGATTGTAATATCAATCTTGTTTCTATGGGGATTACGTCGATTGTGTAACCGACGCTCGTAACGAGAACTGTGATTTGATTGACGTTGCCGCCGCTCATGGCGGTGACGTTGTTCCATAATAAACTCGCCTTTTACTTCTATCGTTTCTATTAGACAGACTTCATTATTTATATTATCTAGATTTACTTCCATGTTCGGCTCCATTGTTGTTACATCGGAATCGTTATTTGTTAATACTTACTTTTATGACAATGCATCAAGCTCACAGTTTTTATATTTGCAAGGTTAAACCTGTTCTGGTTTACTAAGATTAGTATAACTAGATGAAAATGTAATTTAAATTACTCCCACTCTTTGTATCGCAAACTGGATGTTTCTCGACAAAGCAATAAAGGTTTTTTCATGCCAAAGAAAGTGACGGATATTTTAACTCAAGATGAACTTAATTTATTACAGGAAGTAATAGAAAGTCATGCTGATGATGTTAGCCGTGAAGTATTTATTTCGCACATCTCAAAAAAAATGCTGAATGTATTAGCGCAATCTGATGACATTGTATTGGTAACGCAAAGCCAACAAAAAGAATTTCGTTTTCCGCTTTATCTTATAAGTGATGGCTATAGCGATGAACTAAAGGAGCTTGGTCCTCCCGATATCATTGATCATAAAGGTGGAGAAGGGCGTTATTGGCGCCTGTCGGATCCCAAAGGCTTAAAGGTATTTGATCCGCAAGGTGAAGTCTTATTGGGCGCTGTTCTGAATATATCGACGTCGGGTTTGTTTATGTTATGCAGTGCGCAGCAATTTTCGTCTATCGATTTGAACCTTCAAAAAGGGGACCGTGTGAACTTTTATTTAAAGATCCCACAACGTGGTTTTCATTTAGTTAAGGCTAACGTTGTACGGATTGAAAATGAAAATAATAATGGCAAAGGACTGGCGCTGAATTTTGATATTGATAATGACTTAGCTTTGATACTCCATAATTATATTATTGAGAAACATGATTCGCTGAATTAGTAAGAGGGCAGCTAACTTAAAGAATAGGTTAACTGCCTAAGCATAATTAATTAATATCGAGTTCCTTCAACTTACGGGTGAGGGTATTACGACCCCAGCCCAGTAGTTTTGCTGCATCTTGTTTATGACCTTGAGTGTACTCGAGTGCGGTTTGTAACATGATACGTTCAAAATCGGGCATTGCTTCAGCAAGGATATCACTCTGCCCTGATGCGAGTTGCTGTGCCGTCCAGGTTTTTAATTGTGTGCGCCAGTCGCCACTTTGAGCCGCGCTACCATGACTTATTAAAGGCGATTGCTCTTCGGTGATCTCAGAAGGTAAATCAGCAATGAATATTTCTTGGCCGCTGGCCATCACGGTTAACCAACGACAAATATTTTCAAGTTGGCGAACGTTACCGGACCAATGATGATTGGCTAAATAGGTTTGTGCTTCTTTACTGAGAATTTTGGTTTCGACACTCAGTTCTTTACCCGCTCTGATTAAAAAATGATTGGCGAGTTTAGGAATATCTTCTCGACGTTCATTTAACGATGGAATATGAATACGAATGACGTTCAAACGATGGAATAAGTCTTCACGAAAACTACCATCAGCTACTTTCTTTTCTAAGTTTTGATGCGTTGCTGCGATGATTCGTACATCCACACTTACCGGAGAATGGCCCCCTACACGGTAAAATTGCCCATCAGAAAGTACCCGCAATAATCGCGTTTGAATATCAATCGGCATATCCCCGATCTCATCTAAAAATAGGGTACCGCCATTAGCTTGTTCAAAGCGACCATTACGCACACCTGCTGCGCCAGTGAAAGCACCTTTTTCATGACCAAAAAGTTCTGATTCAATCAAATCTTTGGGAATTGCAGCCATGTTTAAGGCAATGAATTCGTTATTTACGCGTGGGCTGTGTTTGTGTAGCGCTTGTGCAACTAATTCTTTACCTGTGCCAGATTCACCATTAATTAATACGCTGATCGAAGAACGTGATAAGCGACCGATAGCGCGAAAAACTTCCTGCATGGCCGGTGCTTCACCAATAATTTCAGTCACTGGCGCGACTTTATTATTCTTACGGCGGTTTTTGCTTTGCTCTCTGGCATGAGTAACGGCACGAGTCGCTAAGGATACGGCTTCATCAATATCAAACGGTTTTGGTAAGTATTCAAATGCACCAGCCTGATACGCATTGACTGCGCTGTCGAGATCGGAATGGGCAGTCATTATGATGATCGGGAGGTCAGGGTGAATGGCATGTACTTTATTCATTAACTCTAACCCGCTCATTTCTGGCATGCGGATATCAGAAATAATGATATCTGGTTGTTCGAATTCGAGTTTATTTAATAAGGCATGCGCACCACTAAATGCAGAGGTTTCAAATTTCTGTGATTTTAATGCTTTGTCGAGAACCCAGCGGATAGAACTATCGTCATCGACAATCCAAACTGTTGCTGTTGTCATAGTTTAATCCTTTATTTTCTTAGTGGCAGATAAATGGCAAATTCGGTATGACCTGGCCAGCTATGGCACTCAATTTTCCCCTTGTGTTGCTTAATCAGGTTTTGAGCAATAGAAAGTCCAAGTCCGGTGCCGCCTTCACGTGCAGTAACCATTGGGTAGAACAAGGTATCTTTAATGTGCTCTGGAATACCGGGTCCGTTATCAATGATTTTTATTTCAGCACATAAGCGATATTTCTGTCCTTGGATATTCACTTGATGTGCTGTACGCGTAATAATTTTAATGATGCCATGTTCTTTTAGTATTTGAATGGCATTACTAATTATATTAAGTAGTGCTTGCTGTAATAGGTCTGGTTCCATCTCAAAATCAGGTATTGATGGATCATAATCTCGCTCGATAATAATACTTGGTGGTAAATCAAATTCGACTAACTGTTTTACTTTTTCAATGACGGAATGAATATTTAAAATGGTTTGCTGACCAGGCTTTTGTGGCCCCAATAAACGGTCAACTAGCGTCCGTAATCGATCGGCTTGTTCGATGATAATACCTGTAAATTCTTTTAATTCCGGTGTTGGTAATTCTTTCTCTAACAATTGTGCGGCGCCACGTAATCCCCCGAGTGGGTTTTTAATTTCATGGGCCAAGCCACGAACTAATTCTTGTGCAGCTTGCTGTTGTACGTGTTGATAAAGTTCTTGGCTAATTTTCTTTTGTAAGTCTATTTGTCTCGCTTCAATTAGAACACAGACTTCCGAGTTAAAGTTCGTTAATGTTGCTGAAATTTCGACTAATAGTTGGCGATCATCAATGACTAATGATACTTCATTATCAGTAAATCCTTGCCCTGTTTTAATTATGCTTGCTAATAATGAAAGGTCGAGTGTTGTATGTTCGATGATATCCGTGATCTTCACATCAAGCACACGACTGGCACTGGATCTTAATAGTTGTTCACCCGCTGGATTGAGATATTTTATATACAGATCATGATTGAGAACGAAAACTGAAGAAACTAAGCTATTCATTAATGACTGTTGAGGTTCTGGGAGCATTATCATGGCACTTCCTTATTAGGATAAACATCCCGTGACTGAACGCACCAATTTGGTGCTCACTTTAAAATATTACTGTACAGCGTGGTGAAATTAAAGCGGAAATGCTTAGTTGGCCTTAAATCGATGTAAATAAACAGTAATGAGCTCTGATGATGCAATTACCTTGCCTAAGTTGTTAATTATTTGTAACTGTAATTTATGCGTACCAATGGGTACGTTCGTGACATCAAACTGCTTCTCAATTTGCTCACTATGAGTAATGCCATCAATTAATAAACGAATACTTGAACCGTACAGCAGTGTTGAACTGAGAGTGGCAGACACTGTGATATCGCCAGTATTACTGCGTATTGTTTGTTGATCGCGTGGTGTGCTGATATGAATGCTAATTGGCGTGACTGATTTGTCATTCATTGTGGTTTTTGTATGACTTGCTTTCGGAGGGATTGATTGAGTAAGAGAGTCAATAGAAGGTGGCGTTAGCTTCACATCAATTTCTTTGGCTGATGCTGGTTTACTTTCATCATCCGAAAAGTGGGTAATACCTTGTTCATCAGTCCATTGATAAATAGCGGCAACACTAGTATAGCTTGTGATTATTAATATGAATAACATTACGTGTTTCATGGCGACATCCTGTCTTTGATTACTTGATTTATATGGTTATTTTCACCTAATTACATTTGTTTCACAAATAAAAAACCCGCTAAATAGCGGGTTTTTTGATATTAATTTTTATTAATAAGAAATTATACGCTGTAGTACATTTCAAACTCAACTGGGTGAGTTGTCATGTTCAGTCTTTCAACTTCTTCTTCTTTTATTGCAATGTAAGCATCGATAGTATCGTCAGCCATTACATCGCCAGCCGTTAAGAAGTCACGGTCAGTATCTAGTGCTGATAGTGCTTCTTGTAGTGAAGAGGCAACTTGTGGAATTTCTGCTGCTTCTTCTGCTGGAAGGTCGTATAGATCTTTATCCATTGCATCACCAGGGTGAATACGGTTTTTAATACCGTCAATACCTGCCATTAACATTGCAGAGAATGCTAAGTATGGGTTTGCTGCTGGATCTGGAAAACGAACTTCAATACGTGTCGCTTTTGGCGATGGTACGATTGGGATACGGATTGATGCAGAACGGTTACGCGCTGAGTAAGCTAGCATTACTGGTGCTTCAAAACCTGGGACTAAACGTTTGTACGAGTTAGTTGCTGGGTTAGCAAATGCGTTAATTGCTTTTGCGTGCTTGATGATTCCACCAATGTAATAAAGTGCAGTTTCAGAAAGACCGCCATACAGATCACCAGAAAAAATATTTTCGCCATTTTTCTGTAGTGATTGGTGACAATGCATACCTGAACCGTTATCGCCTACAAGTGGCTTAGGCATAAATGTTGCTGTTTTTCCGTAAGCGTGTGCAACATTATGGATAACGTATTTAGTGATTTGAACTTCATCCGCTTTTTCAACGATTGAGTTATATAGTGCTGCGATCTCGTTTTGACCTGCTGTAGCTACTTCATGGTGATGCGCTTCAACTGTTAAGCCCATTTCTTCCATTATTAGGCACATTGCACTACGGATGTCTTGTGCAGAGTCAACTGGTGATACTGGGAAATAACCACCTTTAACACCTGGACGGTGACCCATGTTGCCGCCTTCGTACTCTTTATCAGAGTTCCAAGAAGCTTCTTCAGCGTCAATTTTGTACATACTACCTGACATGTCAGTTTTGTACTTAACATCATCAAATAGGAAGAATTCTGGTTCAGGACCGAAGAATACATCATCAGCGATACCTGTTGAGCGTAAGTATGCAAGTGCACGTTTTGCTACTGAACGTGGGTCACGGCTATAACCTTGCATTGTTGCTGGTTCTAGTACGTCACAACGAAGGTTCAGAGTTGTTGCTTCTGTGAACGGGTCAAGTACAGCTGTTGCCGGATCTGGCATTAAAATCATGTCAGATTCGTTAATGCCTTTCCAACCTTCAATTGATGAACCATCAAACATTTTACCTTCTTCAAAAAAGCCGGTATTAACTTGATGATGTGGTAGAGATACGTGCTGCTCTTTACCTTTAGTATCTGTAAAACGTAAATCTACAAATTTAACGTCTTGTTCTTTAATTAGAGCTAATACGTTTTCTGCTGACATAAAAAATAACCTCCGGTGTCATCAATATGATGGCTTAATTTAAAGTGGCTGACTGTAAACAATCATGATTTAAATAATGCCATATATGTGCCAACTATTTAAGTTGTTGATTTTATTGATTTAGCGTGCGTATTCTCCCTTGCTTTAATCTATTGCTGCACGAACATCGTGCGTACCATGCACTTATTTGGTGCAGCGATTATTGCGGTAAAAAACGCATACATTTACTATTACTAAGTTCGATATTATGGTTTATTTTCAGGGATTACCAGTAAAATCGTATTCAAATATAGTTGATAAAACGTCTCATCTGTAAATCGAATTGATCACGATGTGATACGGCCTATATTTATTTATATTTTGTGTGCTAAAAGCCCATTTAGTGGCTATCGCTCGGTTTTTAAATAAAATAAATTGCAATCATTTTACTCTGCGTTAAAATTTTGTTAGGTAGATCACAGCGGGGCGGTTACAATACCGCCTAATTTTTACCCATATAAAATATATAGAGGCATCACAGTGCTAGATAAACTACGCAACATTGCGATTATCGCTCACGTTGACCACGGCAAAACGACTTTAGTTGACAAATTATTAGAACAGTCAGGTACGTTAGAAACACGTGGTGGTAATGAAGAACGTGTAATGGATTCCAACGATCTTGAAAAAGAACGTGGTATTACAATTCTTGCAAAAAACACTGCAATTACTTGGAAAGATTACCGTATCAACATCGTAGATACTCCAGGACACGCCGATTTCGGTGGTGAAGTTGAACGTATTATGTCTATGGTAGACAGTGTTTGTTTAATCGTTGACGCAGTTGATGGCCCAATGCCACAAACGCGTTTCGTAACACAAAAAGCATTCGCACACGGTCTTAAGCCAATTGTTGTTATCAACAAAATCGATAAGCCTGGTGCTCGTCCTGAATGGGTAATGGATCAAATCTTCGATTTGTTTGATAACCTAGGCGCAACTGATGAACAGCTTGACTTTAAAGTTGTTTACGCTTCAGCTCTAAATGGTTGGGCTAACGCTGAATCAGAAGAAGCAACAGACAACATGGAACCTTTATTCCAAGCTATCGTTGATGGTGTTGCTGCACCAGAAGGCGATCGTGACGGTGATTTCCAAATGCAAATCTCACAACTTGATCACAACGCATATGTTGGCGTGATCGGTGTTGGTCGTATAACGCGTGGTTCTGTTAAAGTAAATCAACAAGTTACTATTGTTGGTGCTGACGGTAAAGAGCGTAAAGGTAAAGTTGGCCAAGTATTAGGTTACTTAGGTCTTGAACGTCATGATGTTGAACTTGCACAAGCGGGCGATATCATTGCAATCACTGGTTTAGGCGAACTTAAAATTTCTGACACTATCTGTGCACAGAACAATGTTGAAGCGCTTCCACCGTTATCAGTTGATGAACCAACTGTAACAATGACGTTCCAAGTAAATAACTCACCATTCTGTGGTAAAGAAGGTAAATTTGTTACATCACGTAACATCCTTGACCGTCTGAACAAAGAGTTAGTACATAACGTTGCACTTAAAGTAGAAGAAACTGCTGATCCAGATAAATTCAAAGTATCAGGCCGTGGTGAATTACACTTAGGTATCTTAATTGAAAACATGCGTCGTGAAGGTTTCGAGCTAGCAGTATCTCGTCCTGAAGTTATCGAACGTATGATTGACGGTAAGCTACATGAGCCAATGGAAACATTGACTGTTGACTGTGAAGAGCAACATCAAGGTTCTATCATGGAACAGTTAGGTATCCGTAAAGCGGAACTAACTAACATGACTCCAGATGGTAAAGGTCGTATTCGTTTAGACTTCATCATCCCAAGCCGTGGTTTAATCGGTTTCCAAACTGAATTCTTAACAATGACATCTGGTTCTGGTCTTCTATACCATAGCTTCGATCATTACGGTCTACATAAAGGCGGTACAATTGGTCAACGTCAGAATGGTGTATTAATTTGTAACCAAACTGGTAAAGCTGTTACTTACTCTTTATTCTTCTTACAAGATCGTGGTCGTCTATTCTTAGGTCACGCTACAGAAGTATACGAAGGTCAAATTGTTGGTATTCATAACCGTGCTAACGATTTAACAGTTAACTGTATTCGTGGTAAACAGCTTACTAACGTACGTTCTTCTGGTACTGATGAAGCACAAACGCTTTCACCTGCGATCGTATTGACTCTTGAGCAAGCGCTTGAATTCATCGATATTGATGAATTAGTAGAAGTTACACCAAAAAGCATTCGTATCCGTAAGAAACTTCTTTCAGAAAACGAACGTAAACGTGCTAGCCGTCCAGCTAAATAATAGTTAATTAAGGTTATTATTTAATAATCTTGGCGCTATTATAAAAAAAGGTGATACTTAGGTATCACCTTTTTTTTACCTTAAAATTACCAGGGAGGGAACCTGTGGTTAAGTCATCTTATCAATATCCGCTACTGCTGTGGTTGGCAAAAACTAAAATCGTGTTGTGGTTATTTTTGTTAAATTGCTTTGCATTTTTGCGCTATTTAGGTCAACGCGTGAGTGATGACCGGATCACGGTTAACGCGAGTGCGTTAGCGTATACAACGTTACTTTCTCTCGTCCCATTAATCACTGTCGTATTTTCGGTGATGTCGGCTTTTCCTATTTTTGAAAGTTGGCAGCAAAGTGTTGAAGCATTTTTATATACCAATTTAGTGCCACATGCGACGGGTACGATTCAAGAGTATTTACAGGATTTTGTTGCCAATACAGGCAAGATGACCTCGATTGGCTCTGGCGCGCTGTTTATGGTGGCATTGCTGTTAATTAATACCATTGATAAACACATTAATCATATTTGGCGTTGTAAAATTGAACGTAGTTTCTTTTTATCATTTGCGGTGTATTGGTTGATATTAACTTTTGGTCCATTATTTATTGCCATTAGTTTAGGTATTTCGTCTTATTTATTATCCTTATCGTTTGTTTCTGATGTGACTGAAGTGACCGGGATTGTTAGCCTGTTAAAGTTGGTGCCTGCCTTGCTGGGTACATTGGGTTTATTTGTGATGTATGTGGTTATTCCTCATCGTCACGTACCGTTACTTTATGCATTTATTGGCGCCTCGATTAGTGCTTTGTTATTTGAAGGTATCAAACGGATCTTTACTTGGTATTTAGTACAATTTCCCTCTTATGAAGTGATTTATGGCGCATTAGCAACTATACCTATCTTATTAGTTTGGATTTACCTGTGCTGGTTGATTGTCTTACTCGGGGCTGAAATTACCGCGTCATTAACAGAGTTTGATGAGCATAAAAAAGCACAGGTAAAATTGAAACAACAGTCACAAAATCAACAGCAAAAACATCTATCTATGGATGACAGCTCTAACTAAGTAAGGCAAAGTTAATACGCAAGCGGGTTAACATTGTTGCGCTAATGTTAGGTTTAGCTATCAACCTCTAGTGTCTTTTGTTGTGGATAAGAGGTTGATATTGCTATGATTGGACTGTACCCGGCCATTCAGCATTATGCTGAACATCATTTATCTGTAAGTCCCTTGCACAGTCTTTATATTGAGGAAGTGGGTAATCCTGATGGTATACCGCTATTATTTCTGCATGACGGTCCCGGTAAGGGGGTTCTGGAAGATGATAGACGTTTATTCGACCCTAAGCTATACCGAATAATTTTGTTTGACCAACGTGGCTGTGGGCGCTCTAAACCGTATGCCTGTATTGAAGACAATACTACCCAAGATTTATTGCAGGATATTAGTGCTATCTTAACGCTGTTAGATATTCGTCGTTGCGTATTATTCGGTGAAGGTTGGGGGGCTACGTTAGCGTTACTGTATAGCTTGAGCCATCAAGATAAGGTACAAGGCTTAATACTACACAGTTTATTTTTAGCGCGTAATCAGGATTTAACGTGGCAATTTTCAGCATCGGGTGGTGCTGCACAGTTATTTCCTGATCATTTTAAGCAGCTAGTTAGCCGTGCTAATGGAAGGGATTATGGTGCCTTACTCTCTGCATATAGTCAGTTGTTAGTCAGTGATAATGAAATAGAAAAAATGGCAGCGGCAAAAGATTGGGTAGAGTGGCAAGCGCAAATTGGTAATCCACATCCTGAGTTCCGCAATAAAGTTGATCTGATTGATGCGGATGTGGCGTTAAGTATGTCGACGCTACAATGTCATTATTTTTCGAAAAATTGTTTTATTTCTGACAATTATATTTTTAAGTGTCTAGACTCATTATCACATTTACCGATAATCATGGTGCATGGGCGCTTTGATATCTCTAATCCGTTGGGGCCTGCGTACGAATTATGTCAGCACCTCTCATTAGCTAAGCTGTTTATTGTGCCTCATGCGGGTCATTTTGATTGTGAACCTGGCATGATAGATGCGTTACGAAAAGCAACAGAACTCATGGCTGAGATTATTGCGTTTGAGTTTGTCAGTGATTAATTTAAGGAGTTTCGGTATTATCAATAACATTAAATTTTAATAATGATTATTGAGGAATGGCATGATCGCATTGATCCAGCGTGTGCGCAAAGCAGATGTAACCGTTGAAGACGAAGTTATCGGTAAAATAGGCCAAGGCTTAGTGGTGTTATTAGGCATCGAGAAAGGTGATACCGAGGCGAAAGCCAAGCGTTTATGTGAAAAATTATTAGCGTATCGCGTTTTTAGTGATACAGACGATAAAATGAATTTAAATGTTCAACAAGTCAATGGCGAACTGTTAGTGGTATCGCAATTTACTTTAGCGGCAGACACTAATTCTGGTACAAGGCCGAGCTTTTCGACTGCTGCTGCTCCTGCTGATGCCAGTCATTTATATGAATATTTTGTTGGTCAATGTCATCAAAAAGAAATAACGACAGAGACTGGGCGCTTTGCTGCAGATATGCAAGTGTCGTTAGTCAATGATGGACCGGTTACTTTTTGGCTGCAAGTGTAGACTGCAACCATGAGTGATAATAGACAAGGAGAGAATATGTTTCATGTGCATATACCTGAAACGGAACAAGAGTTAGAAGATTATTATCATTTACGCTGGTCGCTATTAAGAGCACCATTACAACGTCCGCGTGGTAGTGAAAAAGATATCTATGATGAGCACAGCGAACATCGTATGATCTTGAATAATGCTGGCACACCCATCGCGTGTGGGCGGATTTATACCGCGGGTGCGGATGAATCTCAGATTCACTATATGGCCGTTGATCCTAATCACCGTAAGCAGGGCTTAGGCAGTTTACTGATCTCGGCTTTAGAAGATGAAGCTTACAAGGCAGGTAGTGAACGCATTGTCATGAATGCACGTGTTGAAGCGGTGCCGTTTTATGAAAAATGCGGTTTTTCTTTAGTGGGAAGTGGCCAAATTAGTGAAGGTGTTCGTCATCGTCAGATGATTAAAGAAGTGAATGCCATGGATAAGATTTTACGACATCCAGATTGGTGCGCTGAGCTACAACAAGAATGGGCAACCAAGATCCCGATTAGCCAACACATGGGCATTAATATTCGTCAGTACAGTGGTTGGCGATTTGAAACTGCGGCGCCATTAAATGCCAATGTGAATGTTCACGATACCATGTTTGCTGGCAGTATTTATAGCCAAGCGACGCTAACAGGCTGGGGATTAGTTTGGTTAATGTTAAAAGAGCAGGGGTTATTGGGGAATATCGTACTGTCGAAAGGCTCTATTAATTATAAACGCCCTATTAATTTGGAACCCTTTGCTGTGGCACATAAATATCGGATGAAGGGCAGTTTGCTGGAATTATTAGAAGGGCGTAATGCCAAGTTGGATATTGACGTTGACGTTTACAGTGGCCCGAAATTGGCCGCGGTTTTCAGTGCGACCTTCGTTGTTATACCTGTCGGTGCCTAGCGTTAGCGCCGTTTATTAAATGACAGGTTAAGCGTTGGAATAAATGTCCTTGTCTGCCATCCAACGTAGGGTGATCGCATGGGCATTATCGGGATGCTGTTGCAGTAAGTGGCGAGCAATATTTTGGACTAGAGGAATAAGTTGTTGGTCGCGGACTAAGTCTGCCACTTTTAAGTCTGCAATACCGGTTTGTTTACTGCCGAGCATCTCGCCGGGGCCACGGATCTCGAGGTCTCGCTGTGCAATTTTGAATCCGTCTGTGGTTTCCCGTAATACCGATAATCGCTTACTGCCGGTATCGGAAAGTGGTGCGTGATAAAGTAATACGCAGTGGCTGGCCACTTTCCCACGGCCGACTCGACCACGTAGCTGATGTAATTGTGCCAGACCCAAACGCTCTGGATTTTCGATAATCATCAAACTTGCATTTGGCACATCAACACCGACTTCAATAACAGTGGTTGCGACTAATAAATCCAACTGCTTGTTCTTAAAAGCTTCCATTACGTATTGTTTTTCAATGGCTTTCATTCTGCCATGTACTAAACCAATTCGTAAATCGGGCAACATTTTTTGTAAATCATTAGCGGTATCTTCAGCGGCTTGGGCCTCTAACACCTCTGATTCTTCAATAAGAGTACATACCCAATAGACTTGACGGCCTTCATTTTTAACGGCTAATTCAACCCGTTCGATGATCTTTCCGCGTTTACTATCGGGCATCACCACCGTGGTAATAGGGGTTCGCCCTGGTGGTAATTCGTCAATGACCGAGGTATTTAAATCTGCATAAGCGGTCATGGCCAAGGTGCGTGGGATAGGGGTTGCTGTCATAAATAATTGGTGCGGGTATAAACCACTGACCGCGCCTTTTTCACGTAGGGCAAGACGTTGCTCTACACCAAAGCGATGTTGCTCATCAATAATGACTAAGGTTAAATTTAAGAATTTTACTGCATCTTGAAAAATAGCATGGGTGCCGATAATCATTTGCGTTTCGCCACTAGCAATCGATTCTAGCTCCGCTTCTCGCGCTTTACCTTTTTGTTTACCAGATAACCAGCCGACTTTGATACCCAGCTGATTGAACCAGCCTTTGAAATTAAGTGCATGTTGTTCGGCTAATATTTCAGTTGGAGCCATCAATGCCACCTGATAGCCATTACCGATAGCCTGAAGGGCCGCTAAGGCTGCAACGAGGGTTTTGCCTGACCCAACGTCACCTTGAACCAAACGCATCATAGGGTAGGCTTTCTGGAGGTCCTGTTGGATTTCAGCAACAACACGTTGTTGGGCATTGGTTGGCGTAAAAGGTAATTGTGCCAAAAATTTATCAGTAATTGTTTTGCTGGACTGCAATTTGATTGCGGGATGCTGCTGCATTTTTTTGCGTAATTGCAGCATGCTGATATTTTGCGCCAGTAGCTCTTCAATTATAAGGCGTTGCTGCGCAGGGTGTTGACCTTGTTCTAGCAGCTCAAGTGAGACATCGGGTGTTGGTCGATGCAATAGTTGGATTGCATGATTTAACTCGATTTGTCCTGTGTATAAACCTTCAGGTAATAGCTCTTGTAATGTCGTTTGTGTTAAGTGTTGCAGTGCTTGGTCTGTTAGATTTCGTAAGGTAAGCTGCTTTAACCCATCTGTTGAAGGATATACAGGTGTTAGCGTTTCTTCACTCATTTCTGAGCTGGTAGCATGCGCAAGTTTATATTCCGGATGGACAATTTCATAACCAAAGCGGCCTCGGCGAAACTCGCCAAATGCGGTAATTGTTTTTCCGACACTGAAACTGTTTTTTTGTCCGGCATTAAAATGGAAAAATAATAAGGTGATGATGCCTGTGCCGTCGTTGACTTTACAAGACATTATTTTACGTTTACCAAACGTGACATCGCAACTGACGATCTCACCTTCGATAGTACCGTGTAGACCGGGTAAAAGCTCTTGAATCGGATAGATGGTCGTACGATCCTGATATCGGCTTGGCAGATGAAATAGCAGGTCCTGAACTGTGACTAAGTTCAGCTTTGCTAATTTCTCGGCCATTTTGGCGCCAACACCTTTTAATTCGATAACCGGGATCTTATCTAGTCGCATAATCACTCTCGAATCTACTGTACATATAAACATATATTATCAGAAGATTTATACTCAAGCTACTACGATATGGAGCATGCTAGCTTTGCATTATTTCATTAAATGCAAAGCATAATTTAAGTCGCTCTAGTTTGAACTACGCAGTGCATCCCACCACGATTCGTCAGCAACAATTTGACCTTCTTCATCTAATGCTGGGTAAGCTAAACCTTTACGTTTACATGCTTTTGCATAGATAGGGTGGCCACCTTCAAAGTAGATTTTGTGCTGTTCTTCAGCGGATAGTTTGCTTTCGCCTTGGTACATGCCAGCATTGTCACGTTGACGCTGTGCTTCATATAAGATCGTCGCAGTTGCTACTGATACATTTAACGATTGCACCATACCAACCATAGGGATGATGATATCTTGATCGGCAAGTGCCAATGCTTCTGCACTGATACCAGTCTTTTCTTGACCCATTAAGATCGCAGTTGGTTTGGTGTAGTCAATTTCACGGAAATCAACAGCAGTATCAGACAGGTTAGTTGCAAGTACTTGCATGCCTTGGGCTTTTAATTCTTTGATTGCTTCAGCAATGTTATCGTGAGAGTGTACTTTTACCCAGTTTTGGCTACCTGTTGCAGTGCCTCCAGATACCTTTGTTGGACGTACAGACCATACCGCGTGAACATTGTTGACACCAACTGCATCGCAAGTTCTTACTACGGCTGCAAGGTTATGTGGTTTATGCACAGATTCCATACAAACAGTAAGATCTGGTTGGCGGTGTTGGAGCATTTTAGTGATGCGTTCGAGACGTTCTGGGGTCATGGTCTTACTCTATCAGATTTAATTGGCGAGGTATTATACCCAAATCACGGGCTAATGCGAATATCTGAACTTAGCTTAGGCGGGTCTGGGTCGGTTGAATGGCGTTTATATAACGAAGCCGTATTTTACAACGGCTTCGTTATCAGCAAACTAGCACTTTGTTATACATACATTCACATTGTTCATTGAATGCTTAATTATAACTGCGTGATATTTTTAGTACATCCTGCAGGGTGCGTATCTTCTTCATTACATCTGCTACATGTTTACGGTTTTTTGCGGTAATGAGTATATCAACGTTATAAACACGAGCATCCTTTTCATCGGTAACAATGTTATGAATATTGGCGCCTGTCGATGCTACAGTATTGGTCAATTTTGCTAATACACCTTGGTGATTAACAACTTGAATACGGATCTCGGTTTTAAACTCTTGGCTTGGATCAATATTGTCATCCCATTCCACAGGGATATAGCGGTCCGGTTCATTTTGATAACCGTGAATATTACGACAGGTTTCAATATGCACAACTAAACCTTTGCCAGGACTTAAGTGGGCAACAATTGGGTCACCTGGAATCGGATGACAGCAGTTCGCAAAACTAACTAGCATGCCCTCAGCGCCCTTAATTGGCATTTTATCTTCTTCCGAGCGTGGTGAAAGGTCGGTCAGTTCATCAACACGACCTTGCAGGCGGCGGGCAATCAGGATGCTCATCATGTTACCGAGACCGATCTCGATAAGCAGGGCATCTAAATTTTCACACTTGGTATCTTCGAGTACTTGGTTTAAGTTTTCGATGTCAATGTCATCGACTTTAACACCGCTTAATGCGTGATTTAATAAACGACGACCTAGAATGATTGAATCTTCGGTACGCATGTTTTTCAATTGCTGACGGACACGAGCGCGGGCTCTTCCTGTGACAATAAAGTTTAACCATGCTGCATTTGGTCGCGCACCTGGCGCGGTAATAATCTCAACTGTTTGACCATTTTTCAATGGTTGGCTTAGCGCATGTGGCTGGCGATTAACACGGGCACCAACACAAGTATGACCAACATCGGTATGGATTGAATAAGCGACGTCTACGGGTGTCGCACCACGTGGTAGCTCGATGATCTTACCTTTCGGTGTGAAAACATAAATTTCATCTGGAAACAGATCAGTTTTCACACTTTCAATAAATTCAAATGACGAACCAGCACTTTGCTGTAATTCGAGTAAGCTTTGCATCCACTTCTGTGCACGTAATTGTGCATTGGTATTAATTTTGTCTGCGCCTTGTTTGTATGACCAATGTGCAGCAACACCACGGTCAGCCATAAGGTCCATATCTTTAGTGCGGATTTGGATCTCAAGTGGCACTCCGTGTGGACCCACTAATGAGGTATGTAAAGATTGATAGCCATTGGTTTTTGGAATGGCTATGTAATCTTTAAAGCGCCTTATCTTTGGTTTGTACAAACTGTGCATTTGACCCAGTACACGGTAGCAAGTATCAAGGTCGTCAACGATGATCCTGAATGCGTAAATATCAACAACTTCATGGAACTGGACGCGTTTCTTTTTCATCTTGTTGTAGATACTAAAGATGAGTTTTTCACGACCATCTGTTTTCGCAGGGACGCCTGCTTCAACTAAACGGCCTTCAATTTCTTGGCGGATGTTAGACATCACTTCTTTGCGATTACCACGTGCTGATTTTACCGATTCAGTCAGGATTCGGTAACGCATTGGGTACATGGCCTCTAGCCCTAATTCCTCTAATTCATTTTTAATATTATGAATACCAAGGCGGTTAGCGATCGGCGCAAAAATTTCCAAGGTTTCACTGGCGATACGACGGCGTTTGTCTGGTCTTAAGGCACCAAGGGTTCGCATGTTATGGGTACGATCGGCCAGTTTGATTAAGATAACGCGTATATCTTGTACCATCGCCATGAACATTTTACGGAAGTTTTCCGCTTGTGCTTCTTTGCGATCGCGGAATTTAAGCTTATCAAGTTTAGAAACACCTTCCACTAATTCAGCAACGGTATCACCGAATAATGACGCAAGGTCTTCTTGGGTTGTTTCTGTATCTTCAATCACATCATGGAGCAGTGCCGCCATAATGGTTTTATGATCGAGGCGCATATCAGCAAGAATTTCAGCAACGGCAACTGGGTGAATAATGTAAGGTTCACCCGTGCTTCTCTTTTGAGGTAGATGCGCTTCCCGCGCGACTAAATAAGCATGTTCAATGAGTTCGACTTGTTCAACCGATAGGTAGGTTGATGTCGTTGCTTTTAAATTTGCGAATATATGCAAGTACTGCCTCGTCACTAAAAAGTTGATATAAATAAGGTGATAATATTAGCAAGATAATCAAAAGTGGAGCTAATTGCACCTTTAAATTTATATCTTCTTAATATTTATGCCAACTCAATCTAGAATCAGCAGCTTCGGGATTTTTAGTTTAAACATATATAAAAACCCATAAAGACCATTTTTGGGTGGATCATAGGCATTAAAAAAGGTGCATATTGCACCTTTTTTATAAAATCATCGAAAAGATGATTAGGTATTAGCCACGGCCTTCAGCGATTGCTGCTACTGCTGCAATTTGCTGTGCTTCGTGCTCTTGCTGCTCTTGACGGTCGCCAGCATCCATTAATTCGTTGCTAATTAGACCCGCTTCAATTTCACGAAGGGCGATTACAGTCGGTTTATCATTCTCCGGTGCTACTAGAGGTTCTTTACCATGAATCTGTAATTGACGAGCGCGACGTGCCGCCATTAATATTAGGTCGAAACGGTTACCAACCTGTTGTACAGCATCTTCTACGGTTACGCGTGCCATGCAGGAACTCCCAGTGAATTAAGTCTAAAAAATGACGAGAAACTATACTTTATTTTTGCCTACTTAACCAGCAAATCTTTCATAATTACGTTGTTTTTTGCTGCTTGCTTTGTTGAACTGAGTCTTTCTGCACGAACAATCGCGTGAAGATCTTCTAATGCAGTCGAAAAATCGTCATTAATAATAAGGTAATCATACTCATTATAGTGTGACATTTCAGCTTCTGCTTCAGCCATTCTGCTTGCAATAATTTCGTCGCTGTCTTGACCGCGACTATTTAGACGACGCTCTAACTCTTCACGGCTTGGAGGCAGGATAAAAATACCACGCGCATCCGCAATTTGTTCTTTTATTTGACGCGCACCTTGCCAATCGATATCGAGGAAAATATCAATACCGCGAGCAAGTGTTTTTTCAATCGTTACACGAGATGTGCCGTAGTAATTACCGAATACTTCAGCCCATTCAAAAAACTCATTGTTTTCGATTTGTTGTTTGAAGTCTGTTACAGGGATGTAGTGGTAATGAATGCCGTCAACTTCACCAGGGCGAATTGCTCGAGTCGTGTGAGATACAGACACTTTCATATCGCTGCTTGGGTTTGCATCTAGAAGTGCTTTGATAAGACTTGATTTTCCTGCGCCACTTGGAGCGGATACAATAAATAGAGTGCCTTTACGTGCCATGGTGAGCCTTTGATTAGCGTTAAAAGCGGCCCAAGATAGCATAAGTACAAGGAAGAATTAAACTGCTTTCATACTTTACTCTGTCACAACACACAAAAAAGTGCTGGAAACTGTTAGTAAAACAGCTTAATGGGAGTGTGGGGTCGATGACAGATTGATTAAGGCAATGCCGACTGCGATAAATAACATGCCGATCCAAACTTTAGTATCGAGGTGTTGTTTGTAGACTAAGCTCGACATATAGGTAACCAAAATAATCGCTAATCCAGCCCATGATGCATGCACAATACCCACGGGTAAATTTTTAACGGCTTGCCCTAAAAATAAAAAGGCGAGTAGGTGGCCAAAGATAACAATGACACTGGGCCAGAAGTTGCTAAATCCATTGGTTGCTTTCAGTGCTACGTGTGATGTGGCTTCTGCCAATACGCCTAATAAAAGAAATAACCAACCCATAACGATACCTGCTCACGATTTAATATAAAAATTTTGACAATTAAAAGCCGCCTTCACACGTTTAATAAGGTGTGAAGGCGTCGCCATAAAGTTGTTAATTTATGACGGCTAGATGTATGACTTATCGAAGGTTCGATCACCAACGATATTATTTTTACCAAAGATATTATTTATCAAAGTGAATGACGGTGCGGATGCTTTCGCCTTTGTGCATCAATTCAAATGACTTGTTAATATCTTCTAAGCTCATCGTATGAGTAATGAAATCGTTTAGTTTGAAGTCACCTGCCATGTAGCGTTCTACTATTTCTGGTAACTCTGAACGACCTTTCACACCACCGAATGCAGAACCGCGCCATACACGGCCTGTTACCAGTTGAAATGGACGGGTTGAGATCTCTTTACCCGCACCGGCTACGCCGATAACAATCGATTCACCCCAACCTTTATGGCAGCATTCTAATGCCGAACGCATGACGTCAACGTTACCGATACATTCGAATGAGTAGTCAACACCACCGTCCGTTAATTCAACGATCACGTCTTGAATTGGTTTGTCGTAGTTTTTCGGGTTAATGCAATCTGTTGCGCCTAATTGACGGGCCAGTTCGAACTTGCTTTCGTTAATGTCGATAGCAATGATACGACCTGCTTTTGCCATTTGAGCGCCGATAATCGCAGAAAGACCTATACCACCTAGACCAAATACAGCCACTGTATCGCCTTCTTGTACTTTGGCAGTATTAAGTACCGCACCCATACCGGTAGTTACACCACAGCCTAATAGACAAACCTCTTCTAATGGTGCTTCTTTGTTTACTTTTGCTAATGAAATTTCTGGTAATACTGTGTATTCAGAAAATGTTGAGCAGCCCATGTAATGGAAGATTGGTTGACCGTCTTTGTAAAAACGCGTCGTGCCATCTGGCATTAGGCCTTGACCTTGAGTTTCTCTAATTTTTTGACAAAGGTTAGTTTTACCTGATTTACAGAACTTACATTCACCACATTCTGGAGTGTAAAGTGGGATGACATGGTCGCCAACTTCAACGCTTGTTACGCCTTCACCTATTTGTTCAACGATACCGCCACCTTCATGACCCAAAATTACTGGGAAGATACCTTCTGGATCATCACCTGACATAGTGAATGCGTCTGTGTGACATACGCCAGTTGCGATAATACGTACTAATACTTCACCTGCGCGGGGTAACATCACATCTACTTCTTCAATAGAAAGTGGTTGGTTAGGGCCCCAGGCAATAGCCGCTTTTGATTTAATAAATTTGTCAGTCATGTTGTTCTCTCTAATTTATACTGTCAGTCGGGAGGTAACACTGAGGTCCCTCGTTTTGTTGGAGCCATTATAGTTATTTCTCAGATATTGATAATCCTATAATATAGTAAATTACTTTTACTATATGGTAATAATGTGAGGGTATTCGTAGTGATTAGGTTAAAATTGAAATCGAATGGCTGGTATGTTGGGTTATTACGGCGAGATGATTTTATTTATCATAAAAAAGCCTGATATTGTTATCAGGCTTTTCATACATTAATTAACTTGGATGGGCGCCATTTAATTAAGCAAATTTCTTTTCTAAATGCGCAATGATGTCATTTGATTCATACATCCATTGCACTTGACCATTTTCTTCAATACGTAGGCAAGGTACTTTACGGCGACCGCCTTGTTGCTCTAGCTCGTTACCAAATGTCGCATCGTTTTTAGCATCGCGTACGGTGATATCTAAGTTTAAACGCTTCATGCTACGACGTACTTTTACACAAAATGGGCAAGCTTCAAATTGGTAAAGTGACATGTTATTGATCTCGCTATCAACTTTTGCTTGTGCATCAGCTGGGCGTTTCATGCTTTTTGGCGTGAAGATGAAATTAAGCGTTAAAATTAGACGGCCTAGTAGCCAGCGAATAACTTTCATGAATATGGTCCTGTTAAGAGGGCTAATAATGGAGTGTAATGCTAGCATATTCGTTCGAATAAATACCACATAATAAATATTGGATATATTTTATGTGGTATTTATTTTTTGATAGTAATTAAGTGCTAGCCATTCTTTAATGCCGCGGAACGAGCAAGGATCGCGAGGGTGGTACCGTTATGAAGTAGTGCACTCATCGCGGGGCTTAGCATTCCGAGCGCTGCTGCTAACATAATACCGCTGTTAACATATTCAGCGGCTTTAATGTTTGAGTTGATCATCGACATTGCAATTTGTGCCAATTGGCGTGTTTCAGCGACACCATAAAGCGTATCTTTTAATAACACTACATCAGCGGCTTGCCTTGCTAGTTCTGTGCCTTTAGACATAGCAATACCAACATCGGCAGCAGTTAATGCGGGCGCATCATTGACGCCATCACCAATAAACATCACTGTTTTACCAGCTTGTTTGAGTTGCTCAATAATACTGGCTTTGCTTTTAGGTGTAGCTTCGGCATAAACGCGATCAAGTTTGAGTTCATCTGCAAGTGTTTGTGCCTTATAAGCGCGATCACCAGAGATCATGATTAGCTCTTTAATCCCTAAGTGGCGTAGCTTATTTAGTGTATCTTTTACGTCTTCACGCAAATGATCACGTAACCCAATCATTCCAATAAGCTTACCTTGATGGGAAATGAAAACTAAATGACGCCCCATTTCTTCAAGTTTACGAATGTGCTCTTCAAATGGAATAAAGTCTACATTTTTATGTGCTTCAAGGAAGTGACGGCTACCCATAACAAGACAGTGCCCATTGAGAGTACTTTTAAGGCCATGGGCAATAACATATTCCACTTCACCGTGTTCAATATGTGGGAGTTTATTGTGTTTTGCTGCATTGACCACGGACTGTGATAATGGGTGATTACTGTGCTCTTCTACAGACGCTGCAATTGCCAATAAATCACGGGCATCGTTGTTTTGGCAAAACGGCACAACATCTGTCACTTCCATATCACCGTACGTTAAGGTGCCAGTCTTATCAAATACACAAGTATCAACTTTGACTATTTTTTCAATCGCGCTGCCGCCTTTGAGTAAAATACCATTTTGTGCAGCTCGATACATTATCGACTTAAATGTAACTGGTGTACTTAGTTTTAGAGCACAGGAGTAATCGACAAGAAAAACTGAAGCAACGCGATTAATATCTTGAGTTAGAGCAAACACTGCAGCCCCGATACCTAAGGTGATTTTAACGCGGCGATCTGCCATCTCTTGAGTGACTTGCTGAGTTTCACTTTTTTCGCTTAGCGAATCGTAAATTAACTGTGCAATTTTTGCTGTGGTTGCTTCGCTTCCGATTTTATCGACACGTACTTTAATCGTACCTTCGTATACACTAGAGCCGGAATAAACAATGGCATCCTCTTCACGTCTAACAGGAACATTTTCACCAGTAAGGGCTGATTGGTTAATCAGTGCAGCACCTGATATTACAGTACCGTCGATGGGAATTGCATTACCTGGAGCAAGCTCAATTATATCGCCAGTAATAAGTTCATCTGAGTTAACTTGGATTTTTCCTGATTCGTCAATACGCCACACGACAGATTGTTGAGGATGCATGAGTTCAGCCAGTAGTTGATCACTGTTTCGGCAGGTTTTCTGTTCCATATACTCGCCTAAGCTGATTAAGCTTTGCGTGACCATCGCTGTTTTATAGTCCCCACGCCAGATGGATAAGCCAACAGCAATAGCATCTAAAACCTCAACAGAAATACGCTTCTCTTTGATCTCATTAATGCCTTCAAAGAGGGTCGGTGCCACCAGTGTTGCGGTTGTTAGTGCGCCCCACTTATTTGGTAATAAAGCGGTTGAAAGTGTACCAATAACATTCATGGCAATGTCGCCACGCGTATATTGATGCTCTGTTTCAGTTTGTTCTGCTTGAGTAAAATCAAGTTGTGCTAAACGAGCTTCGAGAGTATCTACATGCAATATTTGCGTATCATAATGCACGATAATAGATGCAGCCGCTTGATTTATTCGTACATCACTGATCCCTTGGATTGCGAGTAAACTTTGCTTAATCCACTCTTCAATATCAGAGTGTTGGCGCAGAGCTGGTACTTTAAAACGGATACGTCCTGACAAGTGGTGCTTAACGACCAAGTCGATCATTTTTCGCCTTTATTTAAGTTACGGTAGTAATCTAATTCTGCTTGTGTGTCTTCTAGACGTTCTTTTAACTCTTCGACTTCACCACGCACAGCTGACCATGCCTTTTCGCCTGTTGAGCTAACACCCTGTTGGAATTTTTTATTAGATAATAAATAAGCAACGGCAGCACCAGCTGCAAGACCCATGGCAAAGTGGGTTTTATTGTTTTGTTGCTTGTAACTAGGAGCCTGTTTCACTTCACCTTGCGGATAACCGTAATAAGGTGAATAAGGTGGTTTATTATTCATGTTTTTTCCTTTCCGACATTTGATCTATCATGTATAAGCCAGCTGCGCCTACACTTAATATTGTGAATAAAGATAATGCTGGCCGACCTGCCATATTTTCGGCTATATAGGTAGATGTTCCACTGATAGCCCCCGCCTTAATTGCCGATTTTGCAGCATTCATCGCGACATCATTGGTTGCTAATGTCCCATTTTGGTGATCACGCCATTGGCCAGCTAATGAAGCTCCACCGCCAGCCATTGCACCAATGAGCATAGCTCGATGGCTTGCACTTAACTTGTCTGATGAATTACTCATAATTTAGCTTTCAGTTTTAGGTTGTTCTACGTTATGACGCTCAACAGATTCTTGAAAACCTTGTTTGCCAGCGGTATATGTATCGCGGAAAATTTCGCCGCTTGTTGATACATTATCTTTTACTGATGCAGCTGTTTGCGTTGCAGTATCTTTAACACTTGAGCCACCTGATTTAAGCATATCACCAGCACCAGCAACTAAATCGACTAATTTGCCACGTACGTTTTCGTTGCTTAGTAGTAGGGCTGCTGCCGCGCCAACCATAGCGCCTTTCCAAAATTCTTTATCATTCATACCAAAGTTTCCTAATAAGTCTTTAAACATTCCAACTTCTTCGCCGAGCACACCTTCAAGCATAGCTTGGGCTTGTTCAATGAAAGCATTGTTTTCTTCTTGTTGCTGAGCAGGGGGTTCTTGCTGTGGATGCATACCTGGGTGCGAACCTGGATGCATACCAGCGTGTGAATCTGGATGCATACCTGGGTGCATACCTGGTTGCATACCTGGGTGCATACTTGGGTGCATACTTGGGTGCATACCTGGGTGCATACCTGGTTGCATACCTGGGTGCATACTTGGGTGCATACTTGGGTGCATACCTGGGTGCATACCTGGGTGCATACTTGGGTGCATACTTGGGTGCATACTTGGGTGCATACCTGGGTGGTTATAACCGTATACAGGCATCATGTAAGGTGAATATCCACCATTAGTAGCATAAGGGTCTGACTGCTCGGTGTTCTGTGTATAAGGGATATCGTGTGAACCGTATTTAGGACCATCACTCATCATTTACTCCATCCATCTTAAGACTTGCAGCAATATTCAAATAAGCTTGTTGCACGTCGACCTCTGATTCTGAAAACAACTGGTTGATAAATTCTGGTTTGATGATGCCTGCATCGTATTCAATCAGAATGCTACCTGTATCGCTGTTTATTTTATAATTTTTAAACGCAGGTATATCAGCTAACGCTTGCTCAATGTCAGTGACTTTTATCGTCACCAAATGGGCCATAATACCCATCTTGTATTTAAGTCGGATACGTCCTGGGATGTGGTGCGCTAGCGTTAACCAACGTCTTATTTTTAAAGCTTTTTTGATTTTATCTTTCATCATAAAATTATATATAAGAAGAGGGTGGATGCGAATAGTGATCAATTGTTAATTGAATTTGATTGAGTTTTCTTTGCGCAGGGTCAACTTTGATGTTACCTTATTGATAATCATTATCGCTTGCATTTGAGTAGTTATGAACACGTATATTCACAAAACATCCCAACGATTACGCGTCAGATCCGACTATATTCGCCATAATCCAAAGGCCGTTATGGCATTGATTGAACAATTGCAGCAAATAGATGCGATCTCGAATGTTAAGCATAAATATCATGCAGGTTCAGTAGCAATTCATTTTGATCGTGAAGAGCTTGATTGTGACAGTTTGTTAGAGATTTTAGAGACGCATGAGTGGACTAAAAGTGATGAAAACCCCTCATTTGTTGAAAACGCGGTGGTTAATGGTGCAAAAACGCTAACCAAAGGTTTAGCTACAATAGCATTAAAACGTTTAGTTGGTCCCTCCGTTAGTCGTATGATTATGAGTTTTTAAATTTTTTAGCTGCACATTTACATATTCCATTTGCTCGTGCTGGACATTTTTTACAAGCGGGTGATTTCAACGGAATATTAAGCACGGATCGAGTTGCTGTGCGTTGTTGATGTTTAGCCAGCGTTAGTATTTGGCCACTCGCAATAACTTCTTTATTGTACTCAACATTATCTGAACCTTCTTTAAACCAAGATATAACAGGTTCTAACGGTGTTTTTAATTCTGACATCATACTGGCAATGACGTCTTGCGATAAATCCTTGATCTCGTGGTGCCAGTCACTGTTATTAGCCGCGACTTGAGTCGTGATTTTGGATAATTCATGTAGTTGTTTTAGCGATTTTTTTTCAATCTTCTTGCTTTGTTTTTTTAATTTCTTTAATGCTTTTTTTGCACTCATAGCTATGCCTACTTGCTGACTTTTATATAATCTAACAAGTTACCAACTGCAAATAAATCTCATTCCTATATTTATATTTTTTTTATGTCATGAAGCATGAAATTAGTGATCTGAATTAAGCTATCAGAGCTTCATTTTAATTAAGTTATCTTCCTACGCCTAGAAATATTCTAGGCGTATATATTGTGTCCTTTCTGCTTAAGCACGGCGTTTTCTAAATGCGTAGATACCTGCGCCATAGAGAGTTTTGAAAAATACTGGCCAAGTACCTAAATTGGCTTTTGGCTGCTGCTGTTTAGCAATACGCGCAAGCTGGGCTTCGTACCACGTAATGTTTAACATCGCGATGCGATCAATGGCTTTAACACCTGTGGTTAAGTTCGGTAAACTAATCTTGTGGTCATCAGATGCCATCAGTTTATTCGGCAACTGGGTATCTAACGACATTGGGCGTGCTAGTCCAATAAAATCTGTTGCGTTACTTTGTAGTGCAGAAAGCATAGCTTTACTTGAACGAAAACCACCAGTCACAACTAATGGTGTATCGGTAATAGCACGCACCTTTTCAGCATAAGCAAGGAAGTAAGCTTCACGCGCTAACGTTGACTTCTTCACTTTGTGACCGGTCATCGTTGGGCTTTCATAAGTACCACCACTGATCTCAATTTGATCGATGCCTGCATCAGATAATGCTTTGACGACTTGCATGGATTCTTCTTCGGTAAAACCACCGCGCATAAAATCGGCAGAATTCAGTTTAATACCAATTGGGAATGCGTCACCTACTTCGGCACGTATTGCTTGATAGATTGATAATACAAAGCGCATGCGATTTTCAATGCTGCCACCCCATTGGTCGTCACGTTGATTATGACGTGGAGACAAGAACTGATTAACCAAGTAACCATGTGCTCCGTGAATTTGTACACCTGTAAAGCCGACTTGCTTAGCTAATTTGGCACTGGTTTGGAACTGACCAATAATATTCAAGATCTCTGATTCTGTCAGTGCGCGCGGAGTATTAAAGCCTTTTTCTAAACCGTTTGTCAGTGCGATCGCCGACGGTGCAACAGGCTCTGCATTAATAAAATTCGGTGTTTGTTTACCGGGATGATTTAGTTGTGCCCACAGTTGGGTATCGTTAACACTGCCTTGTTGAGCCCAGCGTTTAAACTCAGTTAAATCACTCTGTTCATCTAACACGACTTGCTTTGGTTCGCCTAATGCATTGCGATCAACCATGAGATTACCGGTCATTGATAATCCTAAACCGCCGAGAGCCCAAGTGTGATAAAGCGTAGCAAGTCCCGGTAATGGGTTATGTTCGGCATCACTAAGCTGTTCACTCATTGCTGACTTAAATAAACGGTTTTTAATAAACGTGCCATTTTTTAAGGTAAAACCTTGTTGTAATGTAATTGCTGTTGTCATTATCAATCCTGTTTCAATAATTAGACCGGTCGTCTTAACTTCGGGACTTAAAAAAGCGATATTACAATTCGACTGATAATATCGCTGTTTGCGTGTTCGTTAGCTAGTCGGCTTTTAAAATGTCATCAAAAATGAAATCAGTGATCTGAGTAAGATTATCGGTATTACCGGCGATCTTCATTTCGATTAAACTGCCTTCCCATGCTGTCCACATTAATGTCGCCAACTGTTTTTCGGGTAGGTCGGTACGGATCAATTGCTGTGCTTGCGCATCGCTGATTAATCCTGATAATAATTGGTTTAATGCCTTCACCGAACGTTGCATTGCTTGTTGGCATAATACACTTGAATCACCAATGTCGTTGGCAACACTCGCGACCAAGCAACCTTGCTTGCCTTGTTGCTCGCTGTATTTTTGGCGAGCTTTTTCGAATAGCGCCCGCAATTTTTCAATTGGGTTCAGGTTCGTGTTATCCAATAGCGGTTGAATTTCTTTTGCATTGGCGTGCATATCGGCTTCGATAAGCTCGGCAACAAAAGCTTCTTTGCTATTAAAGTAATTATAAAAGGACCCTTTCGGTACTTTTAGCTCATCTAGGATCTGTTTTATCCCAGTGCCGTGATAACCGTGTTGAGAGATATGCTTGATACCAACTTCAATCAGGGCTTCGCGAGTATGTTCGTTTTGTTTAGGTCTTGGCATTTGGTCATTCTATGACCGATCGTCTTGAAATGCAATCGTTAAAGATCGAGTGTAAATATAATTTCTTTATTTTGCGCCGCCTAACTAATTCCTATCGGCTGAAGGCTTGGAAGTATGAATTGATCATTTTCATGAACAACCTCATTAGCTATTTTGTAAGTTGCTGTAAATTGACTGTAAGTTATTGGTAAATTCATCGGGATATACTTGTGGCTGGATGGTGGGTGTGGTTAATTAAGCGCGTATATTGATGCTATATAAAAGTAGGTATGAATGTACTTTCCATTCATTCAGGAGTAAGTATGAAACAAATCAATAAAATAATGCAAGTATTAGTCATTGCCTTAAATGGCTCATTTATAGGTGCTATGATTTTAATTGCAATTGTTTTAGTGCCATTTTGGCAACTTTCTGAACCGCAATTATTCTTAGATTGGTTTTCAACTTATGGACATCTCATCGGTAGCGTAATGGTACCATTTGGACCCGGCGTTCTTATTTTGGCTGTTTTAACGTGTTGTTTAAGCACTGAAAATAGAAAATTATGGTTCTTGACTATTATTTTCATGCTGGCGAATATGTTGTATTATCCAATTTACTATGTGCCAACAAATACTTCATTTGCAGAGCAAACAATTGATGTTACTCGCGTAAGTAATGAGCTATCAACTTGGCTAACGTTACATTGGCAAAGAATATTTTTTGCTATTGCAGCTTTAGTTACTTCTATTTTGGCTGTGACCAAAAAATCAATCAAGTAATATCCCACAAATAAGAATAGGTGTCGGACGAACGACACCTATTTACTCATCTTAACGCTTATTATGCTGCCATTTATCAACAACCAGCGCTGCAATCAGATCACCTTCGACATTCACTGCAGTTCTGAATGTATCCAGTGGACGTTCGATAATCAGTAAGATCGCAATACCTTCGAGTGGAATACCTACAGCTAACATCACTAGCTGCATACCAGACATAGAACCCGATGGCATACCCGGTGCACCGACTGAGGATACCATTGCCATAATAAAAATCATCACGATACCAGTTGTACTTAAATCAATACCAAATAATTGCGCAAGGAAGATAGCGGCCACACCTTCAAACAAAGCGGTACCATCCATGTTCATGACAGCGCCAAGGGGTAATACAAAACTGCTGGTACTTTGTGATACACCCAGATCTTTTTCTGCTGCTTGCATTGATAACGGTAGCGTTGCAGTACTTGATGAGGTCGCAAATGCCATCGCTAGTGGTGCAGATATGGCTTTAAATAAGGTAGTAAATTTAATGCCTGTAAATATTTTTGCTAATACAGGTAAGATAATCACGCCATGGATCAGCGTCAGTACAAATACCAGTAAAGCGAATAATGCTAACTGACCAAATAAACCGGAATTCCCGGCAACAGTAAATTCAAACACAATAGCAAACACAGCAATCGGAGCGAGACTAATTATGCTTTGGACTAATTTATTTAACCCTTTATTCAAGCCCGCAATAACATCAAATACCACATGGTGTTGTGGCAGTGACCGCAATAGCGACACTGAAAATAACAGCGAGAATAAGACAATGGCTAATAAATTGCCGCTAACCAAGGCTGCGAAAGGATTTATCAGTGCCATGGCGAGTAGTTTTGCGGCAATACTTGACCCTGTGACAGACTCCTGATCAATAAGTCTGATGTGATC
Source organism: Moritella sp. 5 (assembly GCF_018219455.1). Classification (NCBI taxonomy): domain Bacteria; kingdom Pseudomonadati; phylum Pseudomonadota; class Gammaproteobacteria; order Alteromonadales; family Moritellaceae; genus Moritella; species Moritella sp. 5. The sequence continues at coordinate 4,825,467 of NZ_CP056122.1, read as the reverse complement.
TGCAACCGTGACAGGCTCGACTAAGGGTTGCCATTCTGGCATTAGCATTACTGCGCCAAGCCCTAAGCTAATAGCGATAATCGAAGTCAGGCTATAAAAAATGAGCGTACTTACACCCAAGGTTTTTAATTTTAGCGTGGAGCCTATATTGGTCATGCCTTGCATTAAAGACAGCATCACCACCAACCCGATGAGCATTTTTAGCAAACCGATATAGGTGGTCTTTCCTAACAAGATTAATTGATACCAAGTTTGCTCGGTAATATTGGCGACTGTTGGCATGATAGTGGCAAAAAACCAAGCCAAAATAGCGGCAGTCAGTAATTGCAACGGCAATGAACGCTTGATCGTGGATAACATAATCTTTCTCGTTAGGGTTACTGGATATCAGTAAATGAGGCGCGATTATATTGGAGTTATTCGACAATGATAATTAGCTTGATAAGCAAATCACTTTTACTGGTTAGTAATAATGTAGGTTTATTGCAGGGAATAACTTATAATTGTTACCTAACTGTAGAATAAGAGAGTGTATAGATGAGTGATTGGTCTGGTGTTAGTGAATTTGTTGCGGTTGCTGAAACCGAAAGTTTTACTGCGGCGGCAAAGCGTTTAGGGATCTCTACAGCGCAGGTCAGTCGACAAGTTTCTGCCCTTGAAGAACGGTTATCGGCAAAATTATTTTATCGTACTACACGCAAAGTATCGGTGACAGAGGTGGGGGGGATTTACTATCAACATTGCCGTCAGGTCATGGATGGGTTAGCAGATGCAGAACGTGCGATCACCAATTTACAAAGCACACCAAAGGGTAAGTTAAAAATCACTGCGCCGATTACCTATGGTGAACGTAGTGTCGCGCCGTTAGTAAATGATTTTGTGACGCAATACCCTGAATTAGAAGTGCAGTTGATACTATCGAATCAGCAAATTGATTTAATCGATGAAGGTTTTGATTTGGCGATCCGCTTGGGTCAGTTAGGCGATTCATCCATGATTGGTAAACGATTAGCGACCCGAAAACAATATGTTTGTGCTGCGCCTGAGTATTTAAGTGCATTTGGTGCGCCGCATAGCTTATCTGAATTAGACCGTCATAATTGTTTGTCAGGGACACTGGATTATTGGCGTTTTCAGGAAAAAGGCAAAGCGCGTAATATTCGCGTGAAAGGTAATTTTAGTTGTAATAGTGGTCCGGTATTAGTGGATGCGGCGCTAAAAGGCGTGGGTATCGTGCAACTGCCGGATTATTATGTGCAGGAATACATTAATCAAGGTCAACTCATTGAATTACTACCTAACTACCGTGAACCAGATGATGCGGTATGGGCGTTATACCCACAGAATCGTCATTTATCGCCGAAAGTACGGATGCTGGTAGACTATTTAGCGAAAGAACTGGCAGTAAACTAGTAATCGGAAAGTGATTGTCTAGGGTATAGAGCAGACGTGATTAAATTCTTCACTATTATTGGCGGAGTAAAGATAAAGGAAGTTGTCTTTACGCTCAATCTTATAATCGATTGAAAAACCTTTATATAATAATTGATCATTATTAATCACATCATCAGAATGCTTTTTTTTAAAATTTACATCGTTGAAAACCATCGACAAATTATTACCGTCCAGAATATATTCACCAATAAAGAGTAGTTCTACTGTTTCTGTGAGGCCGTTTTTATCCTTGACCAACATTCTGTCTTTAATATAAAAACTACTCTTAGAGCTAAAAGTATAAAGCATTGACTCATTTATCATTTCGTATTTTGAGTATGCATTAGTTGAGAATCTAATTTTTTGGAAATTACATTTCCATTGACTACCGACTAAAACTAAATCTTCTGTTATCAAACTTTTACCAAGTAAAATAAAACATAAAATGGCATATATAATGATCAGTTTGACTAAATATGATTGCATTTATTCACCACTCTACTATTTAATTTTCTTACCATTGTCGAATATGAATATGAATATGAATATGAATATAAATAGCTAATAATATGAACTAAGAATTTGCGTTATAATATATTATATACAATTTTATTGCTTGTTCGTAGCTATGTTTACGAAGTGAAGCTCTATAAGTATCTAATTTAATTGTAGGACTTTAATGATTCATAAGCAGCAAGTAACCCAAAAGACTATAGTCATAGATGTAGAGATGCGTGTTATTACTTGTCTTACTTCAGGCGTTACAGTGAGCATGCGCCCTTTACCTTTTAGAGTGTTAATGCATTTATTCAAAAATCAAGATAAATGCATTTCTAGAGATGAACTGTTCGAAGTGTGCTGGCAAGGCGCAGTTGTTTCTGAGCAATCATTAACGAATACGATTTCTTATATAAGAAAGACGATAAAGAAACTAGAGTCTAATGAGTTGAAACTCAATACCATTAGTAAAAAAGGCTACTCATTGGTAATTACTTTGAATAATGAATTACCTGAAAATAGCCTTAATGGGTCAATTGTAGATGGAGCTGAAGAGTCAAGTAAAGCACAAGAGTTAGATGATTCTTCTGATGACAGTGATAAAAAGAATAACGCTAATCGTGAGTTGTTAAACGATAGCAAAAGAATAAGCTTACCATCAATTAAGGGGAACTACAGAAGAGGGCTCTGGCTTGTTGTTAATATAGTGTTTATATCGACATTAATCTTTTTAATAGCAAAGAATAATATGAGTAGCGCTTCTTTTATGGATACAAAAAACTATGAACGTTATGAACTGGATAATATTGATATCTACATTAGTGATCTTGATGCATTACTTGTTGGGAAGGAATTTAGAAAAGACCTGGATGGTTCAAACCTAAATTTATGTGATATAAATAAGGTCTATATTAGGGTTTATTCCTCGCCATACGATAACGCTAACATCGCAATGAGTGCTTTTATCATAACCAATAAGAGCGAAAGTTTGAATATTGTTAATTACAAACTAGTGGAGGAGGAACTCTACAGTTCAATAGTCGAATCAATTGCAGGTGACGATTTGTGTCATGGATCTATCAATATCCATTAGTCTTTTAAAATGTGATTATTTCAGCCTAAAATAATTCATATCACACTAAGCATTGTCTTTAAACGTTGTGTTTTTATAATAAAAATATAACCAAAATGAAAAGTTACATGTGTTTTAGTTTGGGTTGAGTGTTTTTAATTGTTATTATACAGTTGCTTACGTCTAGTTTTTGTTGTTGTGTATTAAATTATAAACATATTTCATTCTTGTTTATTTTTTAGTTAAATTTAACTTTATTATGATGCCTGATTTAGATTGAAACTTAGATTAAAGGTAAGTAATGAAAGCTGCGATAATATTTACGGCTGTGCTGATGTCGACATTGATGGTAAGTACTGTATCAACTTTTGAACTTAAAGGGTTTTATTTTGATGGTGTAAGCGATATTTCTGTCCGTAACGGTTATCGTATGAATCATCCATTGAAAATGTTCAGGCGGGCACGCGTAAATTCCAAGTATATTCTCTTCAATAGAAAAGTTAGGTGACGTTTCGACAATGGTATTCGTTAGGATCAAATTACACTGTCTTTCAATAGAGTAATTTGGGAGTTCGAATCTGTGAACTCAGAACTCCCTTTGTTATTACTATGATCTAAAAATCTATTTTTTGAGTGCGACTACAGTAGATTGTAACGATTCTAACTGCGCTTTAAGTGTTGCGACTTCTTGCTCAAGTTCACCTACTCTCGTTGATAATGCACCATGTTCATCAGAACATTGATTCATCGTTTGTACTGCACTATCTGCTATTGCTGCCGAGGTTACTTCACCACTGAATAAATGGGCATAACGACAAGCACTTTGTCCCGGCTCTCTTGCCAGTTTAACGATAAATGGACCTTGTTCATGATTGACAAGTTGTTCCAGTGTCGCTTCAACTTCTTGTACATCATTAAATGGACATTGACGTGCTGAACGGGTTCTTAGTTCGCCAGGGGTTTGTGGCCCACGTAAAAATAGCAAGGTAAGAATCGCTAATTGCTGCGGGTTGAAACGAATTTTACTGAACTCGGTATTACCAAAACGATGGCGAATTTTAGCGCTGCGTTTACCGCCATGTTCATCATTTACGACTAAACGTTTTTTCACTAAATCATCAACAATGTTTTGTACTTCATCTTGGCTAAGTGAAAGTACAGGCTCTCGGCTGCTTTTTTGATTACAGGCCGAGGTTAATGAGTTTAACGATAGTGGGTAATTATCTGGAGTGGTGTGTTCTTTTTCGATTAACGCGCCTAATACGCGGGTTTCATGTAGCGAGAGTTCATCCATTACCAGTCGATCCCTATTTGAGCTTTAATACCTGAGCGAAAAGCGTGTTTTTCTTCTCTTACTTCACTCACTGTGTCGGCGATTGCGACTAAATCTTTGTGGGCACTACGGCCAGTGACGATAACTGTTTGATCAACTGGGCGATTACGGATAGCGCTGAGTACTTCTTCCAAATCTAAATATTGGTAACTGAGCATGTAAGTCAGTTCGTCTAAAAGCACCATTTTAAGATCTGGATTAGCTAACATGGCTTTAGCATGAACCCATGCTGCTTCTGCAGCTGCGATATCTGCGGCTTTATCTTGCGTATCCCAAGTGAAGCCCGTTTTCATTGCGTGATAAGGCATGTCAGGACGTACTTGCTGGATGAATTTTACTTCCCCCGCTTCCCATGTACCTTTAATAAATTGCACAACACCCGCATTAAAACCGTGGCCTATACAGCGAATGACATTACCAAAACCTGCACAGGTTTTACCTTTACCATTACCTGTCATTACGATCAAAATACCACGTTCTTCTGTGGCTTTATTGACGCGTTTGGCGACTGTATCTTGGATTTTTTGCATTTTTTGTTGATGTTTATCTTGGTTATGTTCTTCCGTCATTCTGCATTCCTTTCATGCCTTGTGCTATTAACTTCAGTGTAAGGCTTTTATGACTAAATGGAAGTGGGGAAATTAAAAATCACCATTAATTAGTTTTTGATAAATCTGGTCTTTTAAGGCAAGTCGACGGTTTTTTAATTCAATAAAATGGCTATCTGTGGTGGGAATGTCACTGGCTTCAAGGCCGTAAATATGATGGTCGAGTTTATGATACTCTTTGGCTAGGGCGGCAAATTCGGGGTCATCGCTTTTTAGTTTGGCGATATCAATGGCGTGTTCAGGAAATTCATGGTTTAACGGGTGTTTTTCATTTTGCATTATTATTGCCTCAAGTGATGAACGAGTTCTTTCAGTGTAGTCGAACTCGTTCATTGCGGCACCTAATGTTGGACTTGTTCTTGATGCCAATGGTCGAGACGTGGCGTAAGCATTATCACTAGGAATATTGTCGATAAACTACCCATTAATACAATTACAGCATATGGTGCGGTCAGTTCTGTTTGTTGAATCAATCCTGCGAGTAGTGCTGCGCCACTCATTTGGATACAACCTAGCATCGCAGCTGCCGTACCAGCGCGTTCGCCAAATGCGGCTAACGCCATACTGGTTGCTGGACCTAGCAATAATGCAAAGCCAATACAGAGCAACATCATAGGTAACATAAAGGCAAACGCGGCGGCCATACCTGCTGTCGGCCCCCAATGTTGCACGGCCAATTGCAGTGCCGCGGATAATAATAACGCGATAAAGGCAATGATAACGGTTGGACGATTACCGAAGCGTTTGATTACCGTAGGCGCCGCAAAACAAGCGGCGATATTGACGATAGCATTTAGACCAAACAATGCACTAAACTCTAGTTCTTCGACCCCTAAATGACGGATTAACCAGTCTGGTGCATAGGACACATACGTTAGGATTGATGCCATACCCACCATACAAGCTATAGCGTAAAACATGAAGTGCGCATCGTATAATACCGGTTTAAAGCGAGACCAGTGATACAGCGAACCGGATGTATCAGTATTATCTGGACGCGTTTCTGGTAACTTGTTGATAATAATGGTTAATATAATCAATCCGTATAGCATCATAAAAACAAAAGTTGAGCGCCAACCAAATTGCAGCGCCAATAAGCCACCTAGCGTCGGTGCAAGTGCAGGTATAACACAAATAACGCCATTTAAATAACTGTAATAATGCGCGCCTTTTTTAGAGTCAAAGCTGTCACGTACTGCACTAAACACTACGATTGATACTGCACACGCGGCGATACCTTGTAGTACTCGTGCTATTTGTAGCCAGTGAAATTCAATCGCGCCTGCGGCAAGGATACTGCTTAAGCAATACAGCATAACACCACCGATTGCGATTGGACGACGACCAAAACGGTCTGCCAGTGGCCCAATTAATATTTGTCCGATGCCCATGGCAAATAAGAATAAAATTAATGTAGATTGAACTTCGCTAGACGACACCTGAAATTCTGCTGCCATTGTCGGCATTGAAGGCAGGTAGATATCGATAGCGAGGGGGCTTAACACCACCATAGCCATCAAAATAGGTAATATATTTCGGCGCATTGTTATTCTCGAATAAAAGGCATGGATTAATGTGGAGCAGTTTACGTAAAGCATGATATGAATGGAAGTGGTATAATTTCAGGACTGAGTTTCCATTTAGGAATATCTTATGAATTTAGATAATCTTGCCAAGATAGATCTAAATCTCTTGGCTATTTTACAGATCTTACTTGAAGAAGAGAGTGTCACCCGCGCAGCGCATCGCTTGCACTTAAGCCAGTCGGCATTGAGTAAAAGTTTAAACCGACTACGTGATACCTTGGGTGATCCGTTATTTTTACGTACTGCCCATGGTTTAAAGCCGACGGCGCATGCTTTGCAATTAAAAGCGCAATTACCGACGATATTACAGGGCTTGTATCATCTCTGCTTACCGCCGAGTTTTATTCCCGAAAATAGTCATCGCCAGTTTTCGTTTGCTATGCTTGAAAGTGCCTATGAAACTTTACTACCTCATTACATTGGGCCAATATTATCGCAAGCACCTAAGCTGAATTTAGGTATTTATGATTGGAATGAAAAATCATTATTAGACTTGCAGCAAGGACAAATTGATTTTGGCATTACGGCTAGGGAGTTGCACCCCACGGCCGATGTTCGCCTCAATAATTTACCTGAGGGGATTGCGCATCAGCGTTTGTTTACCGATAACCAGGTGTGTTTAATACGCGAAAACCACCCTATGTTAGCAAGTATTAATGCAGGACATTGGGATGTTGATGCTTATTTGAATATGTCGCATGTACAGGTTCGCTGCGAAGGCAATGATTGGTGGTTATTGGATTATCAATTGGCTGAGTCAGGACTACACCGTCATATTTGCGCAACCTTACCGGATTTTTACGGTGCCGCCAGTGTATGTGCACACAGTGATTTGATTTTTACTTTACCGTCGAGCTTTGTTTCGCATGCACAAAAGTTATATGGCTTGGTAGAATTGCCTTTGCCAATAGATTTTTCTTCATTGGTCTATGTATTGTTATGGCATGAACGTAATAATGATGAACCGGGGCATAAGTGGGTCAGAGATACTATTTGTCAGAGTGTTGCGAAAGAGATGGGCTAATCGTATGCAGCCGTCGTGTGGTTGATGGGTTTTCACCAAAAAGTAATTTATAGTCCTGAGAAAATCCCCCCGGATGATAAAAACCGTAATCGAGGGCGACATCCACGATGGCTCTGGTTTGATGTGGTTTACTGAGTTCTCGGCGTATTTGGTTTAAGCGGGTAAGGCGAATAAAGCGTTGGGGACTAATACCTAATATTGATTCAAAGCTGTATTGCAGCGTACGCCTGCTCACATTGGCGATACTACAAAGTTCACTAATCGTTGTTGGATAGCGGCTGTAGCAATATATTTATTTTATATTGCATGGTGAATATTATTGTTTTTGTATGATGAGAGAGCTGGATGGGGCTATTGATTAGTAATAGCTAAGTTGAAGTACAGAGAGTGGGATTGATAAAATTCAGAGCTAAAACTATTACAGAATTGGTATCGTAATATGGGGTGGAGATTAACTAGTTGAATATACTGGGAAAAGGCTGGTGTAAAAGCATTATTAGCATAATACTTTGTTTTATTATTAACTGATAATTTACGGTTGCAGAATGTTCAATTTCACATAGACTCTCCAATGTGATTTAACATTTACATCACATTTAATTTTGGATTAATTAGTTAACCGGAGGTACACATGAAAAATTTAAATCTTGTTCAATATGTTTGTGTATCTTTTGATCATACCAGTCTCATTATGGCCGTTCATCACGCCTTCGTGATCTGTTCCGATCGAAATCCTGGCACCAATAACTAACTAATCCGTACCCTTAAAGGCTGCGGGAAAATGGCAGCTTGATAGGGTAATAACCTCATTAATATTCCTAGATAGCCGAATTAATTCACGCCATTTTTCCCAGTATTTTATATACCAAAACTATATACTGGAGAATTATTATGCGTCATTCACTTTATTTACACCTTGCTGTTTTTTTTGTTCGAGCCGATATACGTCGTGAAGAACGCGTGTGGCTAGCAAAAGTTCGTCGTGCTACCAGCGAGATCCCATTGGGTAATGCTTATCTGTTAAAGGATATTGGACTTAATGCCGATGGTCGTCCACTTTGCAGTTCGGAACCACGTAATGTAACTGCTAAACGTCAAGTGCGTCATCTACGCCGCGCTTGCCGATTGAAAAGAGCAACGTAATGATAGGGGCTAGGCTGTGTGTGCAGTTTAGCCCCGCATCTTTATTGAAGATTTACTTCGAATTAAAATAATAAAATATAACTTATTGAGGTCTGTTAGTGTTCAAGCGCTGCCGAACCATCTTCGTTGAAATGCAGTTTTGCTTTACACTGACTTATTAACTGTGCGGCATAAGAAGGTGAGACTGAGCGTAAGCTGCCTTTTCCTGTGTGGAATGAAGGTTCCCAAACTCTGTCTTTGTATCTACCCGTTTCCATAAATTCCACTACTACTTTCATAACGTACCTCTATATTGTTGGTCTTGCTGGTTTCCAATTACGAAGCGATTATCGTCTGGTAATGGTTATTCACGTAACTAGTAATATAATAAATACGCGACAACTTCAAATATAATTGGCTCTTATTTCAAATGAAACTAATGGCTTTTTTCTTATACTTTTATTGATATATACAGCCGTCATTATTTTATATTAATGGCGCAGACAATTATGCTTGTCATTACAACTCGCTAGCGTCTGCTGACTGACACAAGAGAAATTAGCAACTAAACTATTAGAAATATACCCATTACGATCACAATTTACCGTTCCTGGTATGTGTTAATGCAACGCATTTGGGAGGAGGGTTAGTATGAGAGATAATTCTGCCATCGAAGCGTATCGTAAAGACCATGGACTGGAAAAACTCACTTATCACACGGTTGAAGAGATTCAGTCAGGGCATTTTGATTTAGACAAAGCGCAATATTTTCTGGTCTTTCAATCCCGTATCAACAACGAATTACTGAATCACAAGGTCATTACTGCTAACCCCTATACGCAGTGGTTTTGCGATGCGTCACTCAATGATGCACAGATTAAACAGCTAATTGTGCAATTCTCGGTTTTTTCCAATCAGTTTTTGGTTGCACAACTGGAGAAAATGCTGAATGCCGAAACCATTGAAGAAATGCGTGCCTCGAAAGAAATTTTAGCTAATGAAATCGGGGTTGTGTATAAGAACCCAAAGCGAAACCGTGCTAGGCAATTAACGCAGGATGAACGTGATTTTGGTGATATAGAAGGCAGTATTGATGGTGGTGCTTTCCATTTTAAAGCCGCACATTTTGAACTGTTAAATCAATTAGCCGATTATTTTGGTATCGCATTTAATCAAATTGGACGACGCCAGTTTGGTTCTGCCAAGACTTTATTCTTTTGTGATGAATTGGTGCGACTTTACGGTTCGCCAAGTTACGCCACGTCAACGGCGGCTTCTTATGCTGTAGAGAATTGGGCTGCAGCAGGGTTTTGGGATGAGCTGGTCTCTGGGTTTAATCATTATCGCCAAACGAGAAACCTGAAAGGTTTACCGCTGACCTTTTTTACCTGGCATGCAAAACTTGAAGCCAACCATGCGAATCATACTCAGGAGGAACTCGAGGCTTATTATTTTAATAATGACGTTGATGAAGACCATTTTATCGTTAGTGGTAACGAAATGCTTGATGGTGTGTATACGTTTTGGCAAGGGCTTGATGAAGAAAGAAAACGCATTCATTAAGGCGTTTAATTTGGATGTTAGTCTGCATCAGGCTGTAGTTCTGGCGCGGCGTCGTTAAATGCAGGCAATTGAATACAGTGCTGATAAATACGGTTGATTGCGGGATAGAGGGCCATATTAAGTTTAAAACGCTGTGCATTGTAAACTTGGGGGATCAAATAGACATCTGCCAAGGTGATTTGGTCGTTGTAGCAATAGTGAGTACTCTCTTTTTTTGTTAGTAATGTTTCGACGGCTGCGAATCCTTTTGCTAACCAGTGATGATACCAGACCATTTTTTCGGTACCGTCACAGTCGAAGTTTTCCTCGATATACTGTAATACCCGCAAGTTATTCAGTGGGTGTATATCGCATGTAATTATCTGCATCAATGTGCGTACATAGGCACGTTCAATTAGGTTTGTTGGTAATAAAGCTGGTTGCGGAAAAGACTCTTCCAGATATTCGATAATGGCCCCTGATTGGGTGATTATTTGTGGTTTATGTTCTGCCTCAGCGATATCAAGGCTTGGAACCAGACCTTGTGGATTAATATTAAGATATTCGGCTGAGTGCTGCTCCCCACCATTATGAACTAAATGGATAGGCTCGGTGGTATAACTAATTTTCTTTAAATTTAAGACGATCCTAACGCGGTAAGCTGCCGATGAACGGAAATAGCTATAAAGCTTCATCTTGCATCACCACCATTTGTTCTATTGCGCCGAAAATGGATTGCCCCGCGTGATCACGCATTTCAATTTTTACTCGGTCGCCATTCTGTAGAAAGGGGGTAGTGATTTCACCTGTGGTTATTTTTTCCAGCATTCTTTTTTCTGCTAGGCAGGATGAGCCTACCGTTCGGTCACAATTAGACACTGTGCCCGAACCAATAATGGTTCCCGCAGTTAAAGTTCTGGTTTTGGCTGCGTGGGCAATTAAACGGGGGAAATCAAATGTCATATCAGTGCCTGCATCGGGCGAGCCGAATAATGCATCATTGAGATAACTGTACAAAGGTAAATGTAACTTGGCTCCGTCCCATGCCTCGCCGAGTTCATCTGGGGTCACTGCAACGGGAGAAAATGCGGTGGAGGGCTTGCTGTGAAAAAATCCAAACCCCTTAGCTAATTCACTGGGGATCAAGTTACGCAGTGATACATCGTTGACTAAAGTAATTAATAAAATGGTATTACTGGCCGCGGAGGTATTTACGCCCATGTCCACATCGCTAGTGATCACCGCTACCTCACCTTCAAAATCCAATCCCCAAGCTGGGTCTATCAGTGGGATATTGTCATTGGGGCCTAAAAAACTGTCGCTGCCGCCTTGGTACATTAACGGATCAGACCAAAACGATGCCGGCATTTCAGCCCCTCTGGCTTTACGCACTAACTCGACATGATTGACGTAAGCGCTGCCGTCAATCCATTGATATGCTCTGGGCAATGGTGATTCTAATTGGCAATTTGAGAACTGAATAATATCGTCTAATTCCCTGTTATTTAATCGTGTATATTGTGCTTGCAGTTGGGACTCGACAGCTGGCCAGTTTTCTAATGCCCATTGTAAACTTGTCGCTATCGATGAAGTACACACTGCGGTTTGTAAGTCCTTACTTACCAGGTGTAGGCTGCCATCTCTAGATCCATTTTTTAATGTTGCTAATTTCATTCCAGCCTCTTACCTATGTGTTCGTTAAGTTTTAATTTTTACAATCGGTTTTATAGCGTTATTCTTTCCAGCTATCGACATAACCGTGCCATTCCACATCTTGCATCAGGGACCCAATATCTAAGCCATCGCGAGTATCAATCATTACTGCTACTTCATCTGTTTCTTTTCGCTGTGACTTACAACCTGCGCGATAGGCTTTGGGCTGAGGGCCGTGGGTAAAACCGCAAGGGTGAAAGGTCAACATGCCTGGTTCTATACTGTCGCGGCTAAAGAATTCACCCTGGTGGTAAAAGATAACTTCATCAAAGTCATCATTGCTGTGGTAAAAAGGTACTTTCAATGCCCCCTGATCAGTTTCCATTGGTCTGGGCACGAAAGTGCAGACTACAAATCGATTGGTCACAAACGTTGAATGCGCGGACGGTGGCAGGTGAAAACGATGGCTCATTAACGGGCGAATATCTTGCCAATTAATCCTGACGACAGATACATTACCGTGCCAGCCCACCACATCAAGGGGGTTGAAAGGGTACTCAATCATCGACAGTTCATTAAAACGTTTAAGCACGACTTGCCACGGATCTTCATTTTGTTGTTGCAGATAGGCTGCATCTATTTCTGGGGTATCCAGTACTGTTTGATCAAATATCGCATGCTGGCCGACGATAGTTTTATCAGGTAAACCATAATAATCATTGGTGGCTTCGATCATCAGTAATGTGATGGGTTCGGCAGGCTCTAAACGCCATAAGCAAGCGCGTGGAATTAATATGTAGTCGCCTTGTTTGACACTTAAATGGCCGTAATCACAAAACAATTCGCCGTGGCCTTGGTGGATAAATAACAGATCATCACCATCTGCGTTTCTGACTAAGGTTTTCATGTTTTCGTTACATTTCCAGAAGCGGATCTGACAATGGGCATTGTGTAACAGTAGCGGTGCATCCCAGGGCGATATTTGCGAGTAGGACAGTTTTAATAGGTTATATGCCCTTGGCCTGTGATTACCTGACCATGCACTCCAGCCAGTCGGTGGATGTTTATGATGTAGGTGTGTTGCGGGTCCATAGAAACCTTCCCGACTGACTTCTCGCTCAAATATACCTTGTTCAGGCAGGTCTGCATGCGCCTGCCGAGAGTAGGTGCCTTTGCGTAGTGGGAAGCTAATTCTACGGATCATATCTTTTCCTCTAGGCACTGTGTTTATTTATCTTTCGTCGAAAGTACACCTCGTACGAGCTGGTCTCTTTCAATGGATTCGAACAAGGCTTGAAAGTTACCTTCGCCAAACCCTTCATCTCCTTTGCGTTGAATAATTTCGAAGAAGATAGGGCCGATTAATGTTTTAGTGAAAATTTGCAGTAGCAGGACTAATTTTCCTGATTCGATATGACCATCAATTAGAATACGATTTTTTCTTAGTTGCTCAATCGCTTCATGATGACCGGGTAAGCGTTCTGTAATCATGTCGTAATAAGTGTCGGGTATATCCATAAACTCGATACCATTCGCTCTTAACGTCGAGACAGTTTGATAAATATCATCTGTGCCTAAGGCGATGTGCTGGATCCCTTCGCCGTGGTATTCCTGCAAGAACTCTTCAATCTGCGACTTATCATCACTGCTTTCATTGATGGGAATACGGAGGTTGCCGCAAGGGCTGGTCATGGCACGGCTGCGTAAACCTGTCATCGTGCCTTTAATATCAAAATAACGTATTTCTCGAAAGTTAAAGATACGCTCATAAAATTCAGCCCACGGATCCATATGCCCACAATGCACATTATGGGTCAGGTGGTCGATATAAGTGAGTCCCGCCGAGTTAGATGCGTCTTCAGTTTTGCCTATTAATTCAAATTGTTCCTGATACAGCCGTGTTCTTACATCATCATCGACTAAATACAGCAGACTTTCGCCAATGCCATAAATCGCAGGTACACCGAACTCGAGAATTTTACGCTTACAAGGTTTGGCTTCACGGCTCAATGCGTGTTGATACGCTTTGTGTGCATCCGTTACTTTAAAGCCCATCGCACAGGCAGAAGGACCATGTTGTTTCGCAAATTCAGAGGCGAAACCGCGACCTTCTGTACTGACTAAAAAATGGATATGACCTTGTTTGAACCAAGTTAACGGGCGTGTTTGATGTTGGGCATAAGGATGAAAACCCAACTGTTGGAAAAGCATGGCAAGCTGCTTTGGATCGGGAGACGAGAATTCGACAAACTCGAAGCCTTCGGTCCCCGCAGGATTACTAAACTGCTGCTGTTTAGTATAATCATATGCGTGGTCCATTTTGACCTCCTTTGCAGACGATAGTGTTGCAAATAAGCCTACAAATTTAAAAGGAACTTAGAGGTAGTATGGACGATTTATCGTGATTCTGCTTTAGCGATGCCTTATAAAGAAAAGAAAGTTTTCGATTAAGGCATCGCTATATTTATTGAATTGCTTAGACAGCCGTTGGTGTTGTATTGACAGTTACTTTTAATAGTTTAGCTGTGTAAAGGCTGGTCCAGATGAGACCTAAAATTTGTGAGGGTAAGATAGTAATAATAATATTGGGTGTGGCATTTAAATAATGTGAATAATAACTGACAAATAAGGTGAGTAATAATGGGGTGATAACTGACGCCGGAATCATAATAAATCGGGGTGTTCGTTTATTCGCACAAATTTGGTCCATAATAAATGTCATGAAAAACCCAAGTAGAGCACTACAGATAAATTGCACTGCAGCAGCTTGGGACGCAATTACAATTCCGTCGGCGTAATTTGCATATAACGCCCAGCTACCATATAGCAACCCCGCGATAATACCTGTCACAACAGCTGCTTTTGTGATTCTATTTTTGATCGCATTCATTTTAAAATCCTTTTATAAGATAAAATCTATTTGAAATTAACTTTTGAATAAAGTGTATGTTCAGTATAATTGTTCTGAGTTTATGAAAATAATTTAAGACGAAGTAATGCTAGGTAATATCTCATAAAATCAACCTGGTAGGTGGTTGTGCTCATGTTTGATAGTTTGTTGTTAGCTAATAAATCTAATATATTGTGGCGTTTTAACTTACCGCTACTGGTTTTCAGAATCGATTTTTTTCGAACAAAATGGATATGCCCTACTGGAATTGAAATATTATAAATAGCGCTGATACTGTCACTTATTTTATTTTTAAACTGGTCACTATCATTAAGTATTTTTAATGTATTTGGTACGCCAATTGCGTGTATATTTTTGCCAACCTGTACAACCGCAAAGTTACCTTTTTTGAATACCGCACAATCATCAATTATTCTTTCTAAATCAATAGCGAAAATACTTTTACCATTGACTTTTAAACGGTCTCCAATTCGGCCTATAACATAAAGTTCATTTTCATGAACAAATCCAATGTCACCTGAATGATAATAACCATTTTTATCAGTTAACAGATCTTCTACACCGTAATAGCTTTGAGCTAAGTCATTTGACTTTATTAGTATTTCACCTGCAGGAAGGTGAGAATCTGAAAAGTCAGTCTTATTAATTTTTATTTTTATATCTTCAAGAGGTTTACCTACAGATACATATTCAACCCCTAAACTATCAGTGAATGTATTAAACCCAGTTTGATGATTTCCCGTTACCATTAATACTGCTTCAGCCATACCGTAACATGCCACAATTGCCTTCTCATTTAATCCGACATTAGCTAAAAGTGATGTAAATTGTTTCAACGATGTTGGGTTGATTGGTTCACTTCCGATGTAAATACTTGTTAAATTAGATAAGTCTAAATGTGATATTTCATCTAGATCAGGACATAATTTTATAATGTATTCGATAGCAAAATTTGGTGTCGGGAAAATGGCTATTTTTTTATCTGACAGCAGTTTAAGCCACCCTAATGGATCAAATAAAAATACTTTAGGAGGAGATAGATATAAATTGTTTTGTTTTACAAGAGATGAGAGTAGGCCTCCAATTAATCCCATGTCATGATAAAGTGGAAGCCAAGATGCAAAGTTGTCATCGCATGTCCGCTTATCAAAATTTATAACTCTATTTGTATGGGTCCATACTTTTTGATGAGTAATTGGAACCCCTTTTGGAAATGAGGTCGATCCTGAAGAGAATTGTACAAAAGCTAGATCATCTAAAGTTTCAGTACGATGAGGGGACTCAATTAGAAACTCACTACTTTTTATATCATCTAGTTTTAGTAAATTAATATCAGAAGGTAAGTTTAGTCCGATGTCTTCTGGTATAAAAATTTTAGTGGCATTAAATTTATTTTTAATACGAGTTATATAACTTATATATTCTTTTTTGTTTTCAGTTGCAGATAGCGCGGTTATAGATAATGGTATTGCTTTTATCGTCATGATAGCGAAAAATGTTACAATGTGTGTAATTGTTGTTTCAAAAGGAAATAATATATGCTCGCCTTCAGTAACGCCGTTACTTTTTAATTTATTTTTGGTTTCATGGATTAAGTTAGCCAAATCATGGAAAGAGGTAAATACTTCATTTTCAAAATCAGAATCCATTAAATGGATCCCTTTGGTATAATTACCTTTCATGCTATCAATGATATTACTTATACATGCATCATTTATCATGTAGATTCCATTCCTTATATGATGGTGACGTTATTGGGTATAGTCATTAATACTAATTAATATTCGTTTATCTATATCTATAAAAGAAATTTTTATGATTGCATTTACATAGATATCTTCCGAATCAGGTTGTGATTTTATGGATTGATTCAGTGTTATTGAATAGCAGCATTCTCGTTCGTCCTGCTGTGTGAAATCAATATTTTTATTATTGTTAAACAAAGTGTTTATAAATGGTTTTCCGAAGCCGATTTCTTTTATATAGTCGATCTCAATTCTTGTTACCACAGCCGCCGAACTTGTGTTTGGTTTCCAACTTTGAGAGTTTAGCCATTTCATTCGACCATATTCTAATAATTCTAATACTCTTGCATTATTAACATGCCCGACGACATCTAGATCCCCAGGTCTTATTGATATTTCAGAGCAATTACATACATTGATATCCATGGCTTTTAATACCAAACTAATAAGATTGGTATTTCTCCTTTTCTAATAGTTAAGTTTAATTTAGGCTTCAATGATGACAAACGATTGAACATAACCTCCACTATGACTTAAGGATAAGTTAATGTTCCAGTTAGCTATAAGTGGATATGCCGCTATTATTTTATCTATCGATAAATATGGACTTCCATCAATATTTTTTTTAAGTTCAATATCTATCCATGCCCATTGAAATGAAGACGGAAGTGCTTTAAAAAAGGCTTCTTTGACACTAAATAAAGTGGCTAATCGTTCAGTTTTATTTTTTCCATTGCATATATAACCAATTTCATTCTGGGTGAACATTAGGTCTGGATAAAGTAGCGATGAAATATATTTCATTTCATCGACGACTTGAATATCGGTCCCTATCCCAAGGATCATGCTACGAGTAGCTCCATCCATATTTCTTCAAGTTCTTCTACATCACTCACTTTTATACCTGTTATATTTTCTACAACTTTAAAAATAATTTGCTTAACTTCTTTTTCCTCACTCGCAGGATCTCGTTTACAGTTATCATCAATTGCATCCCACCAATTTACATGAGTATCACGTTCTTTGACTCTATTTTCCGAGTTGCCATATATCTCCCCATCTTCACGCATAAACATTATCGCCATACTTAAAACATCACGTATGTCAAACTCACCACTATCAACCAGCGCTTTAGCAAATGATACGAAATTACGCATGTGTTGAGACTCGTCTAAACTAATTTTTCTAAACAATGCTATAAGTGCGGGATCTGTTGCTGCGTCAGCAAAATCGTTATATTGAAGCGTTGCTATGCCTTCAGACATAGCTAAAATTGTTAGTGTTCTTAGCATATTGTCATCAGGATATATTCTTCTAAAATCTATAATTTCCTTATCAGACGGTACTGCATTTAGAATAGGGCTGTCTGTGTTTTCATTAGCAGCATAAGATAGATATAAGAAAGCCATTTCATGATGGCTTTCTTCTTCATTCCAATAGCGGCTCCAGGTACCACATGCTTGCATTACTGCTGATAATTGAGGGTTTGTATTTAACCATTTTTGGCATTCGCTATCGGCTTGACGAGTCAGTCTATCGGCCCCAGGTTTTGTTGTGATCTCTGCAAATCCGGCATTTTTTATGTAGGATCGTTCTAGCATTGTTAAATTAGGAAAATCAATTTCATTGATGAAGTCAGTCACACTCCATCGCCTAGCTTCATGATACCTATGTTGTTGCCAGAACGTTTTAAATAAGCCATTATCGTTTGTTGTAATCGCTGCCCATACATTACGTTCTACATTTGGTTTATTTCCGCAAAGAGGAAGTTTAGTTTTATTTATATCTAAAGTATTCACTGTCTTACCTCTAACTTTAATTTTGTTGTTTCAAATAAGTATTCAACCACTTCATCCATTGTTGTACTTAATGGCAAGGCTGGTAATTTAGGAGCGACTTGATATTTTTTCTTTATTTGAATTGCGGTATATGCAAACACTTCCATTAAATCAACGCTATTAATTAGTTTTGGTGATGTATGAATTAATTCAGATAAAGTGAAATGTGACTTCGAAATTATTGTTTTCGATATATTTGAGTGCTTTGATATGGTATCTAACACTAATTCTTTAAATTCATTTTTAATCATAAAAATCCCTTTTTTATTTTAACTTAAGTAGTTAGTTCGACCATATCGAATCTGTTTTTACCCATTCCACAATCAGGGCAAACCCAAAATTCGTCAACATCATCCCATCTTGTACCCGGTGATATTCCTGAATCTGGGTCTCCATTTTTTTCATCGTAAACCCAGTCACATATCTTACAAATATAAGTTTTCATGTTATTTCCACATAAATATTATTTCTTTTTGGTTTTCCATGCCCAAATGAATTCAGCATCAACAGGGTTATTATCACTACTATCTGTAATAACGACTTTTACTGATGCCTCCCCCCTATCTGAATTTTTGATATCTGATATTTGAGTTTCGGTTAAACTTGCTGTTGCTTTCAAATTACCATCAGCGCGGTGGACGTATTTAATATTCATAGATTTGAGTAAAGGAATACGATCATCAGGAACGTGCATGCCAACTAAAAAACCAGTAGCTGATTCGCCCAATAATGCGGTTGCCGCAGAATGAATGCCACCAATATGATTTTGTACTGTTTCGTTGTTTTCGAGATGTAGAATTGCATTGTTAAAATTAAGTGATTTAACTTGAATACCAGATTGCCCAAAAAATTTAACTTTTTCACCAAACATTGAAGATAACTGTAATGAACTTATTTCTTCTGATTGTTTAGATATCTTGTTTACAATGGTACTTAAATTGTTAATAGACATTTGTTAGGTTCCTTATTTATAAATTATGGTTATCAAGATAGTAGCTCTTTTATTTATCCATGTATAAAATGTGGATATATAACGTTGTTACCGTAATGTTATCTATGTGTTAATTCAAATTCATTTACAATGAATTACTTTAGGGGTACTCATTTGGGGGTGTTTGGCTTGATGTTGTAACTTTAAGTGTGACGATTGTCGCAGATTAAGAGCACGTTCTAGATGTTTGTCTCTTTGGTTTTATTCAAATAATGCTTAGATAGAAAGTGGGATTTGGATTAATAATACAGTCGGTTAATACTTAGAATCGAGCGATGAGTGATATAATCGAGAATCTTGATTAATTTTGTCGGTACTCAATATTATTTAGTTAAATAGCATGAATTTAATAGCCTTTGATACTTTAGTTTTAGGCTTATCATTGAAAAAAGCCCTCTGCTAATAAAAGAGGGCTTTGAATTATCGTAACTTAGTGGTTAAACAATTACTCAATATTCTGTAACTGCTCGCGCATCTGCTCAATCAATACTTTAAGCTCTACCGCAGACTTAGTGATGTCTGTGCTGATAGATTTAGAACCTAGGGTATTTGATTCGCGATTGAATTCTTGCATCATAAAATCAAGACGACGGCCACATGCGCCACCTTTTTTCAAGATACTGTGCGTTTCTGTTACGTGGGCATTTAAGCGATCGATTTCTTCAGCAACATCTAACTTCTGCGCCATTAAGATAAGTTCTTGCTCAACGCGGGTTTCATCTAATTCGATTTTCGCATCGGTAAATTTCTTTTGAATGCGTTCGCGTTGCCATTCGATGATTTCTGGCATTTTACTTTGCACAAACGCAGCTTGTTCAGTGATACCCGCTAAACGTTGCTCTAGCATCGCTTGCAGTTTTTCACCTTCAGATGCGCGCGACTCTAAAAATTCAGTCAGCGTTTCGTTGAAAAAGCTGAGTAGGTCAGTTGATAACTCACCCATGTCTTTTTCTGCGGCTTCCATTACGCCAGGCCAACGTAGAATATCTACAGGGTTTAGTTTTGCCTTACCGGCTTTTTTTGATACCCAGTTTGCGCTTTCAATTAATTTTTCGGCTAATGCTTCGTTTAACTGTAATGCACCACTATTTGCTGCACTAGCTTCAAAACGCAGGTTACATTCAACTTTACCGCGTTGTAATTGTTTACGGAAACGTTCACGTAATACTGCTTCTAAACCACGAAATTGTTCTGGTAATCGGATGTACGTTTCGAGGTAACGTTGGTTAACCGAACGGATCTCCCATACAGCAGTACCCCAATCACCTTTAAATTCTTTACGGGCATATGCCGTCATACTATGAATCATGTTAAATCCGTTAATTAAAATAAATTAAGCTAATTATACCTTCAGGTTATTACAACTTGCTATAGCGATAGTTTAGCTTAGCTCATATAATATTGGGCAATCATCATTGAAGAGTTAAAATAATGCGTCCAAGTCAAAGAACATTAGGTCAAGTTAGACCTGTAACAATTACCCGTAACTTCACCGCTCATGCAGAAGGGTCTGTATTAGTTGAATTCGGAGGTACGAAAGTATTGTGTACTGCGACTGTTGAAAACAATGTGCCACGTTTCTTAAAGGGTAAAGGCCAAGGTTGGGTAACGGCTGAATACGGCATGCTACCGCGCTCTACGCACAAACGTATGAATCGTGAAGCGGCGCGTGGTGGGCAAACTGGACGTACGATGGAAATTCAGCGTCTGATCGCGCGTTCACTACGTGCTTGTATCGACCTTGGATCATTAGGTGAACACACGATTGTAATTGATTGTGATGTTATTCAAGCTGACGGCGGCACTCGTACGGCTGCTATTACAGGCGCTTGTGTGGCACTGGCAGATGCGATTGAATTCCTGATCCGTAAAGGAAAATTAAAGATTAGCCCAATCAAATTTATGATCGCAGCTGTATCTGTGGGTATCTACAAAGGCGAAGCCGTGTGCGATTTAGATTACCCAGAAGATTCAGATGCTGAAACAGACATGAATGTGGTGATGACTGAAACTGGTAAATTTATTGAGATCCAAGGAACTGCTGAAGGCGAACCGTTTAGCCACGAAGAAATGCTAAGCATGCTCGCGTTAGCGAAAGATGGTATCGAGCAGATTATTGTAGAACAAAAGAAAGCACTCGGTGATAGCTTGATTAAAGCGTAAAGCTTGTTAGAATAGCGGCGCTTATCGTTAGTCGCCGAGCGCTGACAATATTAATTGCCTAATAATATACCCCATATTATTAGGCTTTTTAGGTGAAGTGGCTTTTAGCTAACAACATTTAATTAATCATAATAGGGGAAAACGATGAAAGATTACCAACGCGAATTTATTGAGTTTGCTTTAGAAAAAGAAGTACTTAAGTTTGGTGAGTTCACTCTAAAGTCTGGTCGTACTAGCCCTTATTTCTTCAATGCCGGTTTGTTTAACACAGGCCGTGATTTATCACGTATCGGTCGTTTCTATGCCGCTGCTTTAGTTGATTCTGGTATTGAATACGATGTAGTATTTGGCCCTGCCTACAAAGGTATTCCAATTGCGACAACAACGGTTGTTGCACTGAATGATCATCATGATATTGATGCACCTTACTGCTTTAACCGCAAAGAGAAAAAAGACCACGGTGAAGGTGGTTCATTAGTAGGTGCTGCGCTTGAAGGTCGTATTATGTTAGTTGATGACGTGATCACTGCGGGTACTGCAATCCGTGAGTCAATGGATATCATCCAAGCAAATAACGCTGAACTATCGGGTGTGTTAATTGCGCTAGACCGCCAAGAAAAAGGCAAAGGCGAATTATCTGCAATTCAAGAAATCGAACGTGATTATGCGTGTAAAGTATTATCAATCGTGACGTTAGGTGATCTTGTTTCTTTTTTAGCAGATAAGCCAGAAATGCAAGAGCACCTTGAAAACGTAAAAACATACCGTGAAAACTACGGTATCTAATTAGCAGTGTTAGATATACTGCTGTTATAGAAAATAAAAAGGCTACCTCGGTAGCCTTTTTTGTTTTTATACTTTGAGTAATTAAACATTAACCTGGTAACGATTAACTCTGTAATAGCTGCTTGTGTAAGAAGGTCCACTGTTGATCAAAATCAGTCGTTGGTTTTAATGCAAAGCGGGTGCGAACGTATTGATTAATTCGCCCTTCTGCGTACGCCAGTAATAAGTTGGCTAACGTACCTTCGTCTAAACTAAAACCTGTGGCTTCGCGCATTTTCTTTTCACGTAGTACTTGTTTAAAGTGTGTTTCAATCTTGGCATACAAGGCGCTGATCTGCTCACCGAGACGTTCGTGCTCACCTTGTAGTGCATCGCCAGTCATAATGCGGGTGATGCCAGGGTTCCGCTCGGTAAAGACCAACAGTAGATGCAGGATGTGATGACAACGAGTAATGGTATCTTTTTCTTCATTTAAGATTTGATTAATACCCGCTAATATTGAATCTTCGATAAAGGTAATTAAACCTTCAAACATACGCGCTTTACTTGGGAAGTGACGATAGAGGGCTGCCTCTGAAACGCCGACTTCTTTAGCGAGTTTTGCGGTCGTGATACGCTGACCTGGATGGGTCTCCAGCATATGCGCTAACGCTTGTAAAATTTGTTCTCGACGATTTTTTTTAGTGCTTGTTGACATCTTTTTCATCCTAGAATGGTGTTAACCGTTATTGCTTACCCGAATGGCCAAAGCCACCTTCGCCACGTTCACTGCTATCAAACTCTTCAACGATAGTTAATTGTGCTTGTATTACTGGCACTATCATCATTTGAGCGATACGATCGCCCGGTTGAATACTGAAGCTGTCTTGACCTCGATTCCAACATGAGATCATTAACTCACCTTGATAATCAGAGTCGATTAAACCCACTAAGTTACCCAATACGATACCGTGTTTATGGCCTAAGCCTGAACGTGGTAAAATGGTTGCTGCCATCGTTGGGTCTGCAATATGAATGGCAATACCCGTTGGGATCAAATGCGTTTCACCTGGATTAACCGTGAGTGGTTGTTCAAGGCAAGCGCGTAGGTCCAAACCTGCTGAACCCGGCGTTGCATAACTTGGTAATGGGAATTCTTTACCCACGCGTGGATTTAATATTTTTACTTCTATTTGCTTCATTATTTGTTTCACTGAATATATCAATTGATAGATCTACAATGCTTTGCGTTAGCGCAAGACAAGGTAGAATGTTGAATGTAATTTTAGTTATCGTTATGTATTGGCATTGAATTGGGTTGCAATTAACTGCAGTAATTGTGTTGCCACATCTTGCTTGTTCGCTAATGCTATTTGCGCAGTGCCTTGTGGCCAAAATACGGTCAATGCATTGTCTTCGGCATTGAAGCCTTGGCCGGATTGTGACACGTCATTTGCAGCGATCATAGCAAGATTTTTACGTTGCATTTTGTCGCGTGCATAATGTTCAACATCTTGTGTTTCTGCAGCAAAACCGACAGTAAAAGGAGAATTTTTGAGCGCTGCGACACTGGCTACGATATCGGGATTCTTGACCATTCGAACAATCATTTCGTCGCTATTGGTCTTTTTGATCTTTTGTTCAGCAATGGTTTCAGGGCGATAATCAGCAACGGCTGCACAGGCAATAAAAATATCTTGTTGGTTGATATCAAACATAACGGCATCGTGCATATCAAGTGCGCTGGTGACGTTGATAATACGACACTCTGCGGGTGCTGCTAGTGCAACGGGGCCGCTAACGATGGTGACATTTGCGCCGAGTGAAAGAGCTGCTTGGGCAAGGGCATAGCCCATTTTACCAGAACTGTGATTACTGATGTAGCGTACTGGATCAATCGCCTCACGAGTTGGTCCTGCTGTGATCATGATATTTTTACCCGCGAGCACTTGTGGTTGTGCCGCTGCGGTAAAGAAATCGACAACGGCGGTGACGAGTTCATCGGGATTAACCATTCGACCTGGGCCCACGTCTCCACAAGCTTGGGCGCCTGAAGCGGGTCCCCATAGTGGAACTGCGCGCTGTTTAAGTGTTGCTAAATTAGCCTGCGTTGCGGGCGCTTGGTACATGACTTGATTCATCGCTGGTGCAACGGCAATCGGTGCGGGTGTGGCTAAACACAATGTCGAGAGTAAATCATCGGCAATACCGGCTGTGAACTTGGCAATGAAATTAGCGGTTGCTGGGGCGATTAACACTAAATCTGCCCACTTCGCTAATTCAATGTGACCCATGCCTGCTTCGGCAGCTGGGTCTAATAAGCTATGGGAAACGGGGAATCCAGAGACTGCTTGCATGGTGAGCGGGGTAATGAATTCTTGTGCTGATTGGGTCATCACGACGCGTACTTCTGCGCCTTGTTCCGTTAAGCGACGCGTTAATTCTGCACATTTGTAAGCAGCGATGCCGCCCGTAATACCGAGCAAAATGCGTTTATTGGCAATTACAGTCATTGTGTATTCCACGTTAAAATCTGAAAGGTTATTCTAATAACGTAATAACAATACCATAATTAAATTATCAGATGCTAAGGTTTGTTATTAATTTTATACACGTCATTATCAAATCCATAAATTTGAACTATTTCACTGTTTTATCATTATCTAGCTCTTTTATTCATCGAATTACTAAGCTAACAGGATGTTATGTTAAATGGGAATTCAGATGAAATTAAAAGCATTACCCAGAGATGAGATGCCCCGAGAGAAGTTGGTTAAGTTTGGCCCACAATCACTATCCGATGCCGAGTTATTGGCTATTTTTCTACGTACTGGTATTAAAGGGACGAATGTGGTGATGTTGGCTCGGCATATTTTAGCTGAATTTGGCACGTTAAGATCCTTGTTTGCTGCGAGTGAACATGAATTCTGTCAAACGAAGGGATTAGGCGTGGCAAAATATGTACAATTACAAGCCACTGTTGAGATGTCTCGGCGCTTTTTGGCCGAAAAGTTAGAGCGCGGTGATGTGTTAACTAACCCCCAAGAAAGTCGAGATTACATACGCGCAAAATTACGCGATCAGCCTAATGAAGTCTTTGCGGTATTATTTTTAGACAATAAGCACCGAGTTATTCGCTTTGAAGAGTTGTTTTATGGCACAATAGACAGTGCTAGTGTTTATCCGAGAGTTGTGGTTAAAAAAGCGTTAGAAAGAAATGCTGCGGCAGTAATATTTGCCCATAATCATCCTTCTGGCATTGCTGAACCCAGCCGTGCAGATCGTATGATCACAGATAAACTTATTTCAGCCTTACAATTAATTGATGTTAAAGTCCTCGATCATTTTGTTATAGGTGACAGTGACATAGCGAGCTTTGCAGAGCGAGGATGGGTATGAATTTTATATTTATGACCATCTGAGAAATATAAAAAGCTTGCTCTATGTTTTAATTTACTGTATAAAATGCCGCCTTTAGCACGCGTCTTGGGCGACGGCCAACAAGACGCTGTATATTTGCTCGAGCAAGAAAATATTTGGAGAAGACGACATGTCTAAAGTATGCCAAGTCACTGGTAAAAAACCAGCTGTTGGTAATAACGTTTCTCACGCAAAAAACCGCACTCGTCGCCGTTTTTTGCCAAACCTACATACACACCGTTTTTGGGTTGAGAGCGAAAACCGCTTTGTAAAGTTACGCCTTACTTGTAAAGGTATGCGTATTATTGATAAAAAGGGTATCGATTCAGTTCTTGCTGAAATGCGTGCCCGTGGTGAGAAGGTTTAAGGAACTCTATTATGCGCGATAAAATTCGTCTGAATTCATCTGCTGGTACAGGTCACTTCTATACCACTGATAAAAACAAAAAAAACATGCCTGAAAAAATGGAAATCAAAAAATTTGATCCAGTTATTCGTAAGCACGTTATGTACAAAGAAGGTAAAATCAAGTAATCTTTGGTTTTATGTTCAAATATTGAAAACTCAGCTTTTGCTGGGTTTTTTTTTGCCTAAAATTCCTTGTTTCTATCTTGCCCAATCCGACATTTTCACGTAATTTGCATATACTTATTGATGTATATACCCAAACTACTTCAAGATGCGATATCAGAGAATTAGAAGGATTTAATGTGCAGTTATCACGACGAGGTTGGAATAACGTATTGATATTTGCGGTACTGGCGATGATGCTGGTATTTCAATATTCAGGAAAAAAAATAGAAGGTGATGAGTCTGCTGGTCAATACCAAACGGCGTTACCTGCTCATGCTGTTGTATTGTCGATGCAGTTTGATAATATCCAGATCCAGCGTGTGGGTAGCCAACTTGCTACGTTACCGGAGTTAGGACTTTCACAACCGCAACTTAAACAAATTATTAAAGCGTGGGAAACGGCCACATTTAAGCCTGTGGTTAACGATATTGTGATTGCTAATTTGGCCTACGGCATTAATATATCTTTCGAACTGGCGAACTTATCAGAGCCGATTACGCTGATTTTATACCAAATTGATGGTGGCTATCTGCTACAAAATTGGCAGGGTAAGTTATTGCAAATAGATGAGTCTGAATTACAAGTTTTATTACCTCGCTAGTTATCTTGTTTATTTCCCTTTTTTACCATCAACAGATTAAGTTCTCATATACTGGATTACACATGCCTGAATTACCGGAAGTTGAAGTAAGCCGTCAAGGCATTGCCCCTTATCTCGAAAATGCACAAATTACTAAGATAGTTGTGCGTAATGCACAATTACGTTGGCCAGTGCCAATCGCGATACAGGATGCGGTGGGCTGTACAGTGACAAGCGTACGTCGCCGAGCCAAATATTTATTACTCGAGACTGAAAAGGGCACAATCATCATTCATCTAGGTATGTCTGGTAGTTTAAGAGTGCTTGATTCGACCGTGACAGTCGAAAAGCATGATCATGTAGACATAGTATTGGATTCTGGTAAATGTCTTCGCCTGAACGATCCTAGGCGATTTGGTTCGGTGTTGTGGCAAGTCGGCGATGTGCTTGAACATAAATTATTAGCCAGTTTAGGACCGGAACCGTTGACCGATGCGTTTACTGCACAACGTTTATTTGAGCGCTCGCGATCACGAAAAGTACCGGTTAAGTCATTTCTAATGGATAACCATATCGTGGTGGGTGTAGGTAATATTTATGCCAATGAAGCATTATTCTCTGCTGGGATTAGTCCAAAACGTGCCGCGGGCAAGGTGTCTTTACAGCGTTATAAGGTACTCGTGGAAGAGGTGAAACAAGTATTAGCGAAAGCCATTGAACAAGGCGGTACGACACTGAAAGACTTTACTCAGACGGATGGTAAACCGGGTTATTTTGTGCAGGAACTGCAAGTGTATGGTAAGGCTGGTAAGGCGTGCCCGAAATGTGGTGAAGTATTACAAGCGATGAAGATCGGCCAGCGCAACACGATTTATTGTAATCAATGCCAACGCTAACCTAAGCTTTACTTAACGGGCTATTTTTTTGCAATTTTATCTAAAATAGCCTGGCAAACAATCGGTGCGACAAACTGTGCTACATCGCCGTTGTGAATGGCCACTTCTTTCACCAGTGTTGAAGAGATAAATGAATTTTCTTCAGAGGGTGTTAGGAATACGCTTTCTAAATCAGGACTTAAGCGACGATTCATATTCGCAAGTTGGAATTCATACTCAAAATCAGATACCGCACGTAAGCCTCGAATTAATACGGACGCATTATATTCTTTAGCAAAATCAACTAATAAACCACTAAAGCCTACCACTTCCACATTATTCAAATGTGCTGTTACAGTTTTTGCTAACTGCACGCGTTCATCAAGATTAAAGAATGGCTTTTTGGTAGGGTTAAAAGCCACGCCAACAATGACGTGATCAAACAGTTTTGCTGCGCGTTCGATTAAATCAGTATGACCATTGGTGATAGGGTCAAATGTACCTGGGTAAATTACTTTTACTGTCATGATAATTTCTTACTCTACTCAGTGTTAGTTCAAGGTATATGTAATTATTATTGTATAAAACGTGCTAATTTATTTTTAACGGTTGTGATGCTTATGTTATTCATTAAGTCAGGCCCTTTCGCCCGTTGTCCCCATTCACTGTTTGGTAAATGTTGATGGTAAACTTCAGCGACATCGTTAAGATTATTATAAGGCCCTGTACGTCCCGGATTACTGTGCGCGTATAAACCAACAACGGGAGTTCCTACAGTGGTACTCATATGCGCAGGACCAGTATCGGGTGCTAACACAAGATCAGCATGTTTTAAAATAGCGAGCAATTGCTTCAAGGATGTTTCACCAACAAGGTTATTAATTGGTGTTGTGGTTAGCTGCATTATATCTTTAGCGAGTTGCTTTTCGCTTTCTGTCGGGCCTCCACATATTGATACTTGATAGTCTTGCTCATGCATATAATTGGCTATTTCGGCATAACTTTCTGTTGACCAATTACGTTCTGCTTTACTTGCTGATGGGCAAATAATAAAATTTTTCTTTTCGTGGCTTAATTGTGAATGCGCCCATAAGTTATCTTGGGTTGAAAGTGGGATATCCCATTGCGGAGGTGCGACGGGTACGCCAATCGCTTCGGCAAACGCCATAAAACCATCGAGTACATGGGGTTGTGATTGCGGCTTAATTTTATGATTAGTGAACAACCACTGGCCTTCTTTGGCTCTTGTTTTATCAAATCCCCAGCGCTGTTTGGCTTTAATACATAAACTCGCGATGCTCGCTCGGAGTGCAACTTGCATATGCAGTAATACATCAAACTGACGGTTATTTAATTTTTTCCGTAGGTCTGAATAGCCTTTTAATCCGGCTTTTTTATCAAAAATAATAAATTCAACATTGTTGATGTCCCCAACTAACATGGCTTCTATTTTTCCGATCACCCAAGTGATCTTTGCATTTGGGTATTGTCGCTGAATTGCTTGTACAACAGAAACAGCATGGCAAACATCACCAATTGCGGAAAAACGTAATATACAGATACTCTGTGGAGGGGTCATATTCATCATTTCTAGTTGTTGAATGTAAAAGGCTATTATGCAAATCGTTTGAGGTAATGTAAAATTTATCGACGAAGTTTTTTTGGAGATCACATGTTAATAGAGACACAAGGCGCTAGAGTCTTATTTTTTCAGGACGAATTAAAAGGCGAGATCACCCCTGAATATTTTGATGGGGCATATTGGCAACGTAATAATGCGATTATTGGTTCAGCGTTTGGTCGCGGTATTACCTGGTTCTTTAAAATAAACGATGATGAATTTGTGTTACGTCATTATCATCGTGGTGGTTTGATTGCGAAGTTAATTAAAGATGCCTATTTTTATACTGGGTTAAAGAATACTCGTGCTTACCAAGAATTTGTGGTGACTCAGCAACTTGTGGATAAAAACTTACCAGCACCAAAACCAATTGCTGGACAGATTATTAAACAGGGATTGTTTTATCATGCTGATTTGATTACCGAGAAGATTGCGGGTGCCAACGATTTAGTTGCGGTATTAAAAGATCGTGCGTTAAAGTCTGATGATTATAGACAAATTGGCGCAATGATAAGACGTTTCCATGATGTTGATTTATGGCATGCGGATTTAAATACCCATAATATTATTCTCGATGGAAAGGGTAAGTGGTGGCTTATCGATTTTGATCGCTGCAAATTTAAACCCGCTGCAAATTCGTGGAAAAAAGATAATTTAGCACGGTTAAAGCGCTCTTTTTTGAAAGAACAAAGGAAAGATACGGCGTTCAAATGGCAAGAGACAGATTGGGATTTATTATTCGCGGGTTATCATAATTGAGCGAACATTCTAACAATGGGATATTACACTGTGTCATTTAGCAATAAATGTGCGAGTATTGAGTATTCCATTATAAATCAAAGCGGTCATTTTCATGAAAACCAGAGATAAGATCATTTATACTGCACTTGAGCTGTTTAATGAATGTGGTGAGCGTAACGTGACCACCAATCATATTGCCGCACATTTAGGTATTAGTCCTGGCAATCTTTATTATCACTTTCGTAATAAAGAAGACATTATTGACTCTATTTTTGATCAATATGTTAATTATTTAGCGGAGCATTTTCAACCTCACCGTGAAGGTGACGTGACATTAGAAGTGATGATGAGTTATTTAGATTCGATGTTTGAAACGATGTGGCGTTTTAGATTTTTGTATTACAGTTTACCGACCCTGTTATCTCGAGACCCAAACTTACATAAAAAATATTTAAAATTCCAAGAAGTGTCAGCGCAGCGTGAAGTGGATTTGTTATTCTCTTTACAGAAAAATAAAGTGGTGAATATTCCGATGGAAGATCTGGACGAATTAGCCAACTCGATTAAGGTTGTGCTTGTGTCTTGGGTAAGTTATCGCACCACAATCAGTAAAGATGCAAAAGTATATAAAACGGATATTTATCGTGGCATTCTGAAATCTATCTTCATGATGAAGCCTTATTTCACTGAAAAAGCCCTTGTCGATTATCAGCATATGCGTGAATATTACTTACGTTTAGCGACGGCTGAAACGGTTATTCCTGAGATAAACAGCTAGTTTATTGACTGTGTAAGTATGCAATATGGTTTTTCTTTATCGCTGATTATTTCGTGAAAAGATAAACCATATTGACGATACACACTATTTTGTATTGGCTTGCTTGAGCGTTTGGTCGATGTAAAAGGTTAGTTTTTGCATGATTTTGGTTAATGCGCCTTTGTTCTTTTCCACTACACTCTTTGCTTGTTGACCCATAGTTACTGCAATCTCTGGCTGTGACATTAATTCATTTATCTTATTAGCTAACTCAAGCTCATTATTGACGACAGCAACCCCATCACATGCAAGTAATTGGGCTGTTACGTCCGCAAAATTATAGTAACTTGGACCTGTGATACACGCTTTTGATAATGCGGCTGGTTCTAATAAATTATGCCCACCGACTTTATCTCCAATTAAACTTCCGCCCATAAAGCAAATATCACTGGCAGCAAGTAGCAGTGGCATCTCTCCCATACTATCTCCTAAATAAACATCAATGTTACTTAGGTTTTCTGTCGCTTGAGTTTGGCTGCGTCGTTGTGTGTGAGGAAATTTATCTAAGCAGCGTGTAGCTACATCATCGAAGCGTTCTGGATGGCGTGGTACCAATATTAATAACGCATCATTATGTTGTTGTTTTACTTTTTCAAATGCGGCAAGCACGATTTCATCTTCACCTTTATGTGTACTTGAGGCGATGACGACAGGACGTTGTTTGCCAAACTGTTCGCGCAGTGATAAACCATGATTGATGATGGTATCTGAAAATTGAATATCAAATTTCACTGTACCTGTGACAGAAAGTTGGGTTTGGATTAACCCTAACGTTGTAAAGCGACGTAGATCGTTTTCATCCTGACATAAAACATGGGTCAACTTTTGTAATGGTGCTGAGAATAATGATTGAAATCGTTGGTACTTTTGTTGCGACTTCTCAGACAGTCGAGCATTAACTACTATCGTGGGAATATTTTCATCGTTACAAATAGTTAGCATATTAGGCCATAACTCGGTTTCCATTATTAAACAGAGTGCTGGTTTCATACGGCTAATAAACTGTTTTACCGCACAAGGGTAATCTGCAGGAAAGTACCTGTGTTCAATGTGACCAGTTAAAGCCTCTACACGTTCTGCACCCGTACTTGTTGTTGTCGTAATGAGTAGTGGTTGCTCAGGGTAGTGCTGTTGTAATGCCTTGATAATTGGTGTTGCAGCAATCACTTCCCCCACTGAAACTGCATGGATCCAGATCGGTTGCTGTGATAGCGTTAATTCAGGGGTTATACCTACAAACTCTTTCCAACGGTCGCCAATAGGAGGCTTTCCTTTTTTTGTCTTTAACAGTAAAGAAAATATCAACGGTGAAGTTGCATAAAGTAACGTGGTATAGAGCGTTCGGCTTAGCATCTGGCATTCCCTTCTGGATCAATATTAACAATGTGATAGTATCATAAGCATTGTTAATAATTGAATTCGGAATGAAAAGGCACTATATGAAAATTTTGGTTGTAGGCGATTATGCTAAGATTACAAATGTTAGTAGACCTGAAGTCATGATTACGATCGGCTTTGCAAAAAAAGGTCATGATGTTACTGTTTTTACTCGACCTAATTCTGAATATACCCCTATGTTTGAAGAGCTTGGTATTAAAGTTATTGAACAATATCCGACTAAAAAAGTGTGTTTTAAAACCATTAAAGCGATTCGTGAAGAATTAAGCAGTACACATTATGATATTGTTTACGCTTTAAATTCTAGAACGATTCCGAGTGCTGCTTTTGCTTGTATTGGTTTTCCTGCGAAAATGATTAACTATCGAGGAACCACTGGTGGATTATATCGTCATGATCCCAGTGCTTATTTAACTCATTTACATCCAAGGGTTGATGGCGTTATTTGCGTATCTGATGCTGTAACTGAGGATGTCCGTTCTAAGGTATGGAAAAATAAAGATAAGGTTGTCACTATTTATAAAGGGCATGATTTATCTTGGTATCAATCAGTACCGGGTAACTTATCTGAATTTGGTATTCCTGAAGATGCTTTTGTTGCAATCGCAGTGGCAACAATTCGACCAAGCAAAGGGTTATCAATCCTTATCGAAGCTGTAAGTAAAGTGGCTCATTTAGATAATTTTCATTTGTTACTTGTTGGTTCAGGCATGGATAAAGACCCCTACTTAAGTGCAATTAAAAATTCGCCTTTAGCGGATAGAATTCATTTAGCAGGATATCGATATGATGCACCAGAGTTAAGTGCTGCCAGTGATATATTAATTCAAGCTTCAATTAGTGGAGAAGGGCTTCCTCGCGCTGTTATGGAAGCTATGGGGTATGGTACACCGTCAATTGTAACAGAAACGGGCGGTAGTAAAGAGGTTGTTATTGAAGGTATAAATGGTTGCGTTGTACCAGTTAAAGATGCTCAAGCAATTGCGGATAAGATTGAATATCTTTACAACAATAAAGACTTAGTTCAAGAAATGTCTAAAGTATGCAAGCATAAAATCGAAACGGAGTTTACATCAGAGAGAACGGTTTTAGAGCACATTGCGTATTTTGAAAAAATTATTAGCTGAGTAGGCATACTTAGGTAATAAAGTGATAAATAGTTGCTTCGCTATAACTATTTATCACTTTAAATTACTTATAAATCTAGATTATTATATTTTGCTAAAAAAGCAGCATTATGATGTCGATTTAAAAAGAATTTTTTAATTTGAATAAATTGACGTTGAAAAAAACGATTATTACTCTTATTACGTTTGCCACCCGTGCTGTCAATATCACTTAACATATTTTCATCTTGCGCTGATACGAATGGTAGTAAGCAGAATATATGGATATTTTTTTCCCACCAATATTGTAAATCAGTATCAAAAGGTCTACCAAATCGTTCAGTTTTCACAAGTAGTTCTTTAGCCGCCTTATAGCTAATCACGGTAGCAGAAGCCCCTGTAACGACCTTCGTATAGGCGACTAAATCCATATCTATAAGTCGTTTTTGGTATATTACTTTTTGTTTTATTTCTTTACTGTTATAGCTGGCCAACTTAATATAATCCCATTCAAATGGGATAGCATTTATATTTTCT
Source organism: Moritella sp. 5 (assembly GCF_018219455.1). Classification (NCBI taxonomy): domain Bacteria; kingdom Pseudomonadati; phylum Pseudomonadota; class Gammaproteobacteria; order Alteromonadales; family Moritellaceae; genus Moritella; species Moritella sp. 5. The sequence goes on along the minus strand of NZ_CP056122.1, from coordinate 4,791,513 downwards.
ATTGCTTTATTTAGATCATCTCGCAAGATAAAGTCATCTTCAAACACAATGCCATAATCAAGCTCTTTATCTACAATTGCTTGCCAAGCTTTTCGATGACTGAGGTATGCACCAATTTCACCATCATTTAATTTTCGATAGAATAATTTATGATTTAAATCGCTACTATAGTGTGTGTTTTTTTCCGTTTTAGATAAGTCAGCACCGTAGACGGCTGGTATCCTTGTGAAAGATAAACCAGCAGCTTTTAACTGTTGAGTTGAGGTTTCTAAACGTGAGGTTGATTTATCCAGGTTGATAACAAATATTTCATTATTCATATTAGTTGCTCATAGTTTGCAAATCTTAAAATTAGTACTGTGATTAAATTAATTATTCACAATTGATATCTTCTATCATGGTGTTGAATTTTATAAACATTAATACGCGTTATATCTCGTGCCAGTCTTATTAATGCCTGTTTAGAATTGAAATATAACAGGTTTCACTTTGATGGGATAGCCACCTTTGTGGATGATAATGCTTAAAGAGTACATCAATATTTGGTATCTTTGTTCTTATAGCAAATTTTAGTTCTTAATATCACTAAAGATGAGAAAATAATGGATAGTTTCAAACATATTTCAATTAATGAAGTTCAGCAATTAGTCAGTGATAGTACAGGCGTTAAAATTGTCGATATTCGTGACCCTCAATCATTTACAGATGCACATATTGAAGATTCATTGCATCTCACTGACTCAGTGTTAGGTAACTTCATGCAGCAAACGAACTTTGATGTGCCTGTGGTGGTGGTTTGTTATCATGGGCGTAGTAGTCAAGGCGCGGCGCAATATTTAGTGGAACAAGGCTTTGAAAACGTGTACAGCATGGACGGTGGGTTTGAAGCTTGGCGTCGAGAATGTGCGTTTGTGACAAAATAGGTAATAGCATGATTGAGATTGGTGTAATTAATAATCCACGTATGGCGCAGGCTTTTGTAGATTATTTAGCAGTGCAGAAAATTGATGCGAAAGTCGCACAAACAGAAGACGGGTTTGCGATCTGTTTACCCGCGATGACCCATGTTGAAGTTGCATCACAAGAACTTGATATGTTTTTGGCTGACCCTTATCAAGATAAATACCAAGCAGCGTCTTGGGATGTTGCTGATACGCGTACGGCAAATTTTAGTTATGGTTCGGGTAATATGTTGTCCAACTTTTTGATACATGCAGGTAAAGTGACCCTCACTATTTTTACCTTGAGTGTGGTTGTCTTTGCCGCGATGTATTTTAGCATGTTGACACAAAATGAATTTATATATGCTGCGCTGCATTTTCCTTTTGATTTAAGTGTTTCCTCACTGAGTGAGGTTTGGCGTTTATTTACCCCTGCGCTCATTCATTTTTCAGTTTTACACCTAGTATTTAATTTATTATGGTGGTGGTATCTTGGTGGCCAAATTGAAAATAAGCTGGGCAGTAAAAAGTTATTACTGTTGTTTTTAGTTGCTGCGTTAATACCCAATATCGGTCAGTTTTTATTAGCAGGACCTAACTTTGGTGGTTTATCGGGTGTGGTTTATGCCTTGGTCGGTTATATTTGGTGGACAGGTTGGTTAGCGCCAACACAGGGTATTAGTTTACCCAAGCCTTATGTTGGTTTTATGCTGGTTTGGCTTGTGCTCGGCTTTTTCCCAATATTTGGTCTTAATGTTGCTAACGCTGCACATGTACTTGGTTTAATGGTTGGTTGTGGCCAAGCATTTTTAGACTATAAATTTAAATCTTCTAATTAGAAATTATCGAGAGAATAATGGAAATCATTTTACCTGACTTTAACAATTCAAAAATATTAGTCGTTGGCGATGTAATGTTAGATCGTTATTGGACGGGCGATTCGAGTCGTATTTCTCCCGAGGCGCCAGTTCCAATTGTTAAAGTGAATAATGTTGAAGATCGCCCTGGTGGTGCCGCTAACGTTGCGCTTAACCTTGCGGCTTTAGGTGCTAGTACAAAACTTTTAGGCTTAACGGGTAATGACGAAGCTGCACAAGCGCTATGCGGGAAAATGAATGCTGTCGATGTTATTTGTGATTTTTTGCAATTAGATGATTACCCAACTATCACTAAATTACGTGTATTAAGCCGTGGTCAGCAAGTGATTAGATTAGATTTTGAAGAATCTGTTGCGGCAGTCGATACCCAACCTTTAGTCGCCAAAACGATTGATAATTTTTCGGATTATTCAGTAATGATCGTATCGGACTATAACAAAGGCGCCTTGGTTGAGGTACAACAAATGATCCAAGCAGCAAAGCAACAAGGCGTTAAAGTTTTTGTTGATCCAAAAGGCTGTGATTTTGAAAAATACCGTGGTGCGACCTTGTTAACGCCAAATTTATCGGAGTTTGAAGCGGTTGTTGGATATTGTAAGAATGAACAAGACCTTGTTGAGAAAGGTCGAAAATTAATTACTGAATATGATCTCGAAGCATTATTAGTTACGCGTAGTGAAAAAGGCATGACCTTAATTCGAGCTGAGCAAGATGAGTTTCACCTTCCTGCATTAGCACAAGAAGTGTATGACGTGACAGGCGCGGGTGATACGGTTATCTCAGTATTAGCAGCAGCTGTATCAGCGGGTTCATCACTCGAAGAAGCTTGTGCATTGGCTAACGCGGGAGCAAGTGTTGTGGTTGCTAAAATTGGTACGTCGACGGTAAGCCCGATTGAATTAGCGAACTCTGTTTATGGATCTCATGAAAGTGGGTTTGGTGTATTAAGCGAAGAGCAGTTAAAAATTGCAGTTAAATCAGCTAAGTTACGTGGCGAAGAGATTGTCATGACTAATGGTTGTTTTGATATTCTGCATGCGGGTCATGTGTCTTATTTAAATTCGGCACGTAAACTGGGGCAACGTTTAATTTTGGCGGTTAATTCTGATGCTTCTGTACGTGGGTTGAAAGGATCTGGTCGTCCGATTAATACTTGTGATCGCCGTATGACAGTACTTGCTGCTTTAGGTGCCGTTGATTGGGTTGTGGAGTTTGTTGAAGAAACACCAGAGCGTTTAATCTCTGAATTACTACCTGATGTATTAGTTAAAGGTGGTGATTACAAAGTAGAAGAGATCGCTGGGCATAAACAAGTTCTGGCGAATGGTGGCAAGGTTAATATCTTACAATTTGAAGATGGTTGCTCCACGACTGCGATCATTAATGCGATTAAACGTTAATGCTATTTAAAAGCATAAGTGACTAGCTGATTGTATTAGCGATGTAAATTGATAAAGGAGTAGGCTTAGCGGCTTACTCCTTTTTTGATTACATTAATATATATTTGGTAAATAATAGATTCTCAATCACGGCTTCACCACTTTCTTGTTTTAGTAAGCTGTTCACTTCATTTTGGATCATTTTTCTGATCTCTTCTCGGCCTGTGAGAGAGCGTAAATGTTGTGGTGATTGCTGACCGAGTAATGAAATTATTTTATCCCTGATCAAGGGTTCATGCTTTTCTATCACAGCTAAGCTTTTTTTATCTGCGAGCATAAATTCTATAGAGACACTGATGAAACCAATTTTGTTTGTTTCACTGGTATAGTTGGTAATAATATCCGGCTCTAAGCCGAAATAAATATACACCGGCTTGTGGTCGTTAGCAGATACGGCAGTGGAAGATACTGAGGCCATGATCATGCACAAGAGCCAGAATAATTTTTTCATTTACCGTGTCCTTAGTTAAATGAGTCGTAAAAGTAGGTTGGTTGTGAGTCAGTATACTCACTTTCAAATGATTAATTAAATAAATCAGTTAACAACTTGTGTCCCTGCTTACAATCTTGGTCTGAATAGCAGATAATTATGCCTGATTTCGTTGTTGAAAAAGTAATTTATAATATGTCAGATAATATAAATAATACGCGTACTAGTGAGCAGGCATTACCATGCTACCCCATCGGCTGTGATTCGAAGTGGTTATGGCCAACTATATTAGAAGAAAAATTATCTGCGAATCTTTATGATTGGCTCGTTGATACGGGGTCATTAACTGCTAGATTGAAGCAGCATTGTCAGACATTTACGGTTGAAATATTAGCGGAAGGTCATTATCAACTATCCGACGATGAAAAGATAAAATTAAATCTAACGGATAATTTAGGTTTTGTTCGTGAGGTTCTATTAAAACTTGATGGGATACCTTGGGTTTTTGCGCGTAGCGTTATGCCATTAAATACGCTAACTGCACCGGGCGGTGAATTGGAAAAACTGGGGACCCGTTCATTAGGTAGCGTATTGTTTAACGCGCCTGATATGCAGCGTAGTGAAATTGAAATAGCTGAATTTCATTCACACAGTAAAGTATATTCATTGTCTCATCTGTTTTCATCAGCTCCTAAAGCATCGTTATTCGGGCGTCGTTCGTGTTTTCTATTAGGTGGGCAGTCATTACTTGTTTCTGAAGTGTTTTTACCTGATGCCTTAGCGTATAAATAATAAAAGGATGTTAACTCTATGTCGTTCATGACATCAAAAATGAAAGATTACATACAGCTTACTCGTATGGATAAGCCTATTGGCACCTTGCTGTTATTGTGGCCAACGCTGTGGGCGTTGTGGATTGCTGCTGAAGGCGTCCCTAAATTAGATGTGCTCCTCGTTTTTACATTAGGGGTTATTTTAATGCGTGCGGCGGGGTGTGTCATTAATGATTTTGCTGATCGGCATGTTGATGGTCATGTAAAACGCACTGAAAATAGGCCGCTTGCTTCTGGGCGTATATCAAGCCGTGCAGCGTTGATGTTTTTCTTTGGTTTAACCTTGCTGGCTTTTTTACTTGTGTTGACCATGAATACATTGACGATTCTATTATCGTTTGTGGGCGTTGGCCTTGCCGCGTGCTATCCATTTATGAAGCGTTATACTCACCTACCTCAAGTTGTATTAGGCATGGCATTTGGTTGGGCTATTCCGATGGGGTTTGCGGCGCAATTAGATTCTGTACCGAGTTATGCATGGTTATTATTTGTGGCAAATATCTTATGGACAGTTGCTTACGATACCTTATATGCCATGGTTGATCGAGATGATGATTTAAAAATTGGCATTAAATCTACCGCAATTTTATTCGGTAAAAAAGATAAATTGATCGTAGGGTTATTACAATTGTCATCGTTATTATGTTTAGGATTATTAGGTTGGTTATTGGTTTTACCAAGCGTGTTCTTTATTGGCTTAACAATCGTTGCTGGACTATTTATTTATCAACAATATTTGATTGTGAATCGCGACCGAGAGTCTTGTTTTAAAGCATTTCTACATAATAATTATGTCGGTATGATTATTTTTTCGAGCTTATTTTTAAGCTATTTGTAGGTGGATATCCAGATCATTGGTGTAGTTTGTCGTTACAATTGAAATAAGTTTACCTAGTTATATTGTGTGCCTTTTAAGTCCGCTGAAGAGGCGCACTGACAACATTGATTAGCTACAAAGATAGTAAGCGTAGGTTGCGGTAACTCAGCAGGCAAAGGCGAAATGTAATCGCAGTCGTCCCTAAATGTGCTTCATTAATGAAATTTTTGTTCCTTCCATTAAGACTTCTTATCGTTGAATTAAGTTAGAAAATGTAAGTGATTGCTGCTCTATATTAACTTGAGACCTAATATAGTAGTTAGTAATTATTAATGTTATTCCAATTTTCATTATATTAAAGTTTACTAGCTTTTAAAGCTTGGAATTGAATATGCTGTTATCTCCTTATCTATTGAAACTGTTTGGTTAATCAATTTTATTTTATTGAGGAAGTGACATTAGATACTAATATTTTTTTTCAACAGCCTTTACATATTATTAGTAAAGGATACTAAAAGGTTATTAAAATTAATTATATGACACTCTTTTATTGGGGAAATAATGTGAAAAAAATATTTATTATTTGCGCTGCACTTCTGAGTCTAGGGCTTATTGGTTGTGATGGAAGTAACGGGAATAATTATAAAGAACTTAAGATTTTGCCTCATAAAGCGGAAGTTTACTGGGGGGAGAAGAATGATTTATTGGTATCTTTCAAAACGACCAGCCAAATTAAATGTACTTTACATAACCTTAATACAGGGACTAACTTAGAGTCGAGTGTAGCTAATACTTGTTTTTTTGACCATAGTGACTTGATATCTGAACTTTACGTTGGAGCAAACGACATTACTATTAGTAATCCTAATACAGATAAAGAACTGATGACCGTATCTATTTTTATTCCTGAAGGGTTAGACTTTAATGACGTACTGGTTTGGAAAAAGGTTGGTGATGAATATATGATCACCATTCCCTATCAGCCCTCTTCGGAGGATAAAAAAAATAATCAAACCGCCTATGGATACGCAATGTACACGACATCTTTTGAGACGCCTTTATCTGGTCAGGACGCTATCGCTTTCTGTGAAAGTAATAATGGCTGGAAGCTTCCACTGATAGGTGATAAATATGACCCTGTGGCGCAGAGGCGAGAGGCGTCATACAATACTTTGTATGCTAACTCGGCGTTCATGGCTGAATTGTATGAGGCTAATGATACAACATGGTCAGTTGACTATTTTATGTCTAGCTCGCTCCCCATTATTGAAGTCAATAATCGAGATTCTTTTGACACGTTTAAAAAGGGGGATGATTATTATGGGAATCACGGAATATTTGATGTGCCTAATAGAGGCGGGCCTGGAGCGTATGGTGGCATTACGTCTCCGTTTTTATGTGTGCATGAGGGCGTAACAAAACTTCAATAGTGGTATTTTGGCCATGTAGTCTCTTAGGTGAGTAATCAGGAATAAATAAAAAGGAGCTGAAGCTCCTTTTTATTTATTCAAAACATACAATGTTTAAAGGGAGACTTTTCTATGTTTACGTAATATTCTCATACGTGATAGTTACCTAGTCGTCACTAAATTGTTGACTAAGTATTACATCTGAGATTGTTTGCTTCACTTCAAGCGTGGTCAAGCTTCTGACTATATTCGCTAACTGACTAATTTTATCGGCTTTAGCTGTGCCTTCATCAGATAAGTAGTGCAGTTCTTGGAGTTTATTAATAAAGATAGCGAGCACTTTCTTATCAAAAAACTCTGGCGCACTCACACCATTTAGCGATGATAAACGTTCGGCAATTAACTGACTACGATCTTCGAGTAGGCTCTTTTCAATGACTTGGTTATGCTCTAATACGGTCAGTACAATCGCATAACGTTGTAGCGTTTCTTGGATGCTTGCAGCAAGTAGTCTTAGTGACATTAAGTGTTCGTTAACCGGTATAATGACACTGTCACTATTGACGATTAATCCCTGTGTCTGCATCTCAGTTAGCGTATCAGTGATACAATCATCTAATTCATCGTCTGAATATTTCAAGAACAATTCCGCTTGAATTAACGGATAAAGCTGGCGAACTTTACCATTAATTTCTTCTACACTGGTCCGTGGTTTTTCTGTCACGATTGCGGCAATTAATGACGGTAGTGCAAACAGGTGTAAAATATTATTACGGTAGAAGGTTAATAGTACAGCTTGTTCATATGACATCGATAGCATTTGTCCTAAGCTATCTTCACGTACGGTGAATTTCTTCATCGAGATCGCTTGGTCTAAAATCTCTTCTGCACTGTTTTCTGGTAAGGTACTAAATTCACTATATGGGTTGTTACGAAGTAATTTTAAGTAACTATCAATTTGCTTCACCAAAATTTCTCGGCTCAGTGCCTTATGTGGCGCGGCGTGTAAAATTACTGCGCAAATCGTTAAGGCATTTACCGCTGCGGCACTATTGATATTTATCATCACTTGATTCGCAAGATCGCGAGTTGTTTGGTTTAGCCACTGAGGCTGTTCTTCAACCGGCATATTCATATCATCACGCCAGTTTTCAACGTGTTTGTTTAAATATTGGTTAAGGTTGATCGGTTCACCAAAGTTAACAAATGCTTGGCCATAATTTTTAAGTTTTTTGGCGATCCCAAATACTTGGAATACACTTTCCTTTTTCTTATTAGCCCCTGATAACTCTTTTACGTAGGTGCTCACTTCCATTACATGATCGTAGCCTAGATATACCGGCACTAATGTAATTGGTCGGCTTTGTTCTCTCAGCATCGCTTGTAATGTCATGTTAAGCATACCGGTTTTTGGTGGTAATAAACGTCCTGTACGGCTTCGGCCACCTTCAGTAAAGAATTCAACAGAATATCCTTTTGAGAATAATAAGCTTAGGTACTCTCTGAAGACGGTTGCATAAAGTTTATTACCTTTAAACGTACGGCGTAAAAAGAATGCGCCGCCACGACGGAACATAGGGCCGGCAGGGAAAAAGTTAAGATTAATACCAGCTGCAATGTGTGGTGGGATCAAACCTTCATTGTAAATAACATAAGAAATAAGTAAGTAATCCATGTGGCTACGATGGCAAGGCATAAATACGATTTCATGACCATCGGCGGCAAGTTTCCGCACTTGTTCGGCGTTATTAACTTTGATACCGCTGTAGATCTTATTCCATAACCAGCTCATAAAATTACTGGTGTTTTTTACGAGTTTATACGAAAAATCACTGGCGATTTCATCGATGTAATCATTGGCTCGCTTTTCCGCTTTTTTCGCTGAAATATTATGCTCAGCGATCTCAACTTGAATGGCTTTTTTAACTTCTGGGTTACGCAGTAGTTGTTCAAAAAGTTGGTAGCGGTTAGGTAGTTTAGGACCTGATGCGGCTAATTTTTGACGACTGAAATGGATCTTAGCAACACGAATTAATTTCTGTACGATTTTTTCATCGGTGCCGTGCTGATCGGCCATGAAACGCAGTGATACAGGTTTGTTAAAACGAACTAAGTTATCTTTACGGTTAAGACCCACAATGATTGTTTTACGTAAACGGCTTGGTGAAATACTGTTTGCTAATGATAGTAGTGGTACTTGACCTTCTTTACCGGGTGCGCGGCCCCAAAATAATGCGACTGGCATCAATTGGATATCAAGGGCTTTATCATCTTTATGTAAGCGTAATAGCTGTTGGAATTCGTCAAAAAATACGTCAGTATCTTTTACTCGGCCGAAGAGAGGCGCTGGATTATCTAAGCAAACATAACTGGGTATGATGACCCCGTTTACTTTTATTGGTGTAAGTGGGTCGGGTAAGCCTCGTTCTTTACAAGCTCGTTGTAATGCCACGAGATCGGTCATCGATTTAGTTTTTAAAGCATAAACAATAGGACGTGTTAAATCTAGATTTAACGCATCAACGGGATTATCTGGTACGTACTGAGATTTAACTAAGCCGTTAACGAAACTTCGACTTAACATTGACGGTGTCTGTTGCATAGGTGTTATCATTCTGTTGTTTAAAGTGAGAGAGTGCTTACTCCAATAATATCAGATGTGTAGCCATAAATCTGTGTTTCAGCGCCAGCAAACGATTAATTCATTATTATCCAGATATACTCAAGGCTTATATTGCAAACTTGATAATACTGTATATAATTACAAGAAACTGTATATAAAACCAGTTAGGGTTCATGATGAAAGCATTGACACAAAGACAAGCAGAAGTATTTGAATTAGTTAAACAACATATTAAAAATACTGGTATGCCACCGACCCGAGCTGAAATTGCTAAGGAACTTGGTTTCCGTTCACCTAATGCTGCGGAAGAGCATTTAAAGGCATTAGCACGAAAGGGCCATATCGAAATTCTTGCGGGTACTTCTCGTGGTATTCGTTTGTTGGTTGATGCTGACCAAGCCAGTAATGACTGTGGTTTACCTTTAATTGGGCAGGTTGCCGCCGGTGAGCCTATTTTAGCTCAAGAACATATTGAAGCACACTATAATGTTGACCCTTCAATGTTTACACCAACGGCAGACTTTTTACTGCGTGTACGTGGTGAAAGTATGCGTAATATTGGGATTATGGATGGCGATTTATTAGCTGTACATAAAACTAAAAATATCAGTAAAGGTCAAGTTGTTGTTGCGCGTGTTGACGATGAAGTAACTGTTAAGCGTTTTGAACAGCAGGGCAGTGAAATCTTACTGCATCCTGAGAATGATGAAATGAGCACAATTCGTGTTGATTTAAATTTCCAAAATTTTGATATTGAAGGTGTCGCTGTCGGTATTATTCGTAATACCGATTGGATGTAATCACACTTTATTACGCCATCGAGCCTGAAGGTAGATAGTAAATAATCCTATTGTTGACTATCTACCTTTATATTTCTTTTTCCTTTCTTATCACCCTATCTTTAAATTTAGACATCGTTTTCAAATCTTGCTTTAACATCACAGTTCTGATCATCTTCTACCTATTAATTTTCTTTCCCTATACTCAACATGAGATATAAAAATAAATGTAATGCGGATATTAGAGGGCAAATGACACCAGCGCGGTTACACCAAGAATTAATTAAATTTGTCTGCTGAACAGTTAAAGCAACAATCACTGCAAGTACAAAAGAAGACGATCAGTACAGGGTCGATGGATGAAGGTGAAATAGAGTTGTTTTAATTATTTGATAGGTAATACTTTGTTTCATAATTTAAGTTAGATAGACTTTGGCATCTTTTTCCTCCCTTATACAAAGTTGAATCCGTCTATGTGGTTATCCATTCCTACTTCGGTGCATCGAAATATCATCGCGTTGGCATTGCCAATGATCTTGTCAAATATCAGTATTCCACTATTAGGTTTGGTTGATAGCATCGTTATTGGTCATCTTGAACAAGCTTGGTATCTCGGTGGGGTTGCATTGGGTTCCACTGTGGTCATGTTTATTGTCTCTATGTGTAATTTCTTACGCATGTCGACAACAGGATTGACTGCACAGGCACTTGGTAAACAAGATAGTTCTGAGATATTAATGACGCTCGCACACGCCTTGTTAATTGCGTTTTGTTTATCGGTTTTATTACTGTTGTGTAAAAATTATATTGTTGAATTAGCCCTAATGCTGACGGAAGCAAGTGACAATGTACAACTAAATGCACAGGCCTATTTATCGATTCGTATGTGGGGGATCCCTGCTGCGTTATTTAATTTTGCGATATTAGGTTGGTTAATTGGCCTGCAAAATATGAAAGCACCGATGCTGTTATTAATTATTGCTAACGTGTTTAATATTTTCTTAGATATTTTATTTGTGGTGTATTTAGAATGGGGTGTAGAGGGCGCTGCGGCTGCGTCGGTGATTGCAGAGTATGTTGCTTTGTTATTTGGCTTATTATTAGTACTAAAGCAGCTCGGTAAGTTTTCGTTACCTCATAGAGCTGACATTATCAGTCGTTTATTTGCATCAGATAAATTACAGGGTTTACTGTCACTCAACCGTGATATATTTATCCGTTCGCTCTGTTTACAACTGACATTCGCCTTCATGACATTTAAAGCTGCAAGTCTTGGTGATGAGTATATTGCGGCGAATGCGGTGTTACTCAATTTTCTGATGTTTATCTCTTTTGCGCTGGATGGCGTAGCTTACGCGGTGGAAGCTATGGTAGGTAAGGCGATTGGCGCTAAAAATACCCTTGCTTATCGTCAATCAATTCTCGCGTCATTGATCTGGGCGGGTATATTTTCCGTTCTTTTCTCTACGACTTTTTTCATCTTTGGCGAGGGTATGGTGCGTATGATCACGGATATAGAAAGTGTTAATACGATTGCTGTTGAGTATTTACCTTGGTTAGTGTTATTACCCTTTACAGCAGTATGGTGTTTTGTATTTGATGGCGTATTTATTGGTGCAACTCGGGCAAAAGATATGCGTAACAGCATGTTATTTTGTGTCGTTTGTATATTCTTACCTACATATGTTATTAGCAGTGGATTAGGTAATCATGCTTTATGGCTGGCGATGAATACTTTTATGCTTGCTCGTGGATTATCACTCGCTTGGTTGCTATACCCTTCGCTACAAGAGAAGAGCATGTAATGAAATTCTATCGACTATACTGAAGAGGTTTAAGCCTTCCTGATAATACAGCACTGTTATCAAGTTCGTTATTAACGAAAAAGAAAGATGAAATTACCGCGGTATTTTTGCTTTCCTTTTTATTGTTACATCTGGGTAAAAGTAATTTGTATTTCAAGGGTATTATCATTTCTGTGCAAATGAATATAATGAGCGCCATACAGTATGACCGGCCGAATACATAGATAGGTATTACGGCATATTAATTTTATCCCAATGGAGATGAACATGACTGACAAATTTATTAAATCCAAAGCAGCTATTGCTTGGGGTCCAAACCAACCACTATCGATCGAAGAAGTGGATGTAATGTTACCTAGAAAAGGTGAAGTGTTAGTTAAAGTGATCGCATCTGGCGTATGTCATACCGATGCATTCACATTATCTGGCGATGATCCAGAAGGTATCTTCCCTGTAATTCTTGGTCACGAAGGTGGCGGTATCGTTGAGCAAATCGGCGAAGGCGTTACCAGTGTTCAAGTAGGCGATCACGTTATTCCTTTATATACACCAGAATGTGGCGAATGTAAGTTCTGTAAATCAGGCAAAACCAACCTTTGCCAACAGATCCGTGAAACACAGGGTAAAGGCCTAATGCCAGATGGCACTACGCGTTTTTATAAAGACGGTCAGCCAATCTTTCATTACATGGGTTGTTCAACATTCTCTGAATACACCGTATTACCAGAAATCTCGTTAGCGAAAGTTAATAAAGAAGCACCGCTTGAAGAAGTATGTCTACTTGGTTGTGGTGTAACGACAGGTATGGGCGCGGTAATGAATACGGCTAAAGTTGAAGAAGGCGCAACCGTTGCTATCTTCGGTCTAGGCGGTATCGGTCTTTCTGCTGTTATCGGTGCAACGATGGCAAAGGCTAGTCGTATTATTGCTATCGATATTAACGAAAGTAAATTCGAACTAGCGAAGAAATTAGGTGCAACAGACTTCATTAATCCAAAAGATTATGACAAGCCAATTCAAGACGTTATTGTTGAATTAACTGACGGTGGTGTAGATTACTCATTCGAATGTATTGGTAACGTTAACTTAATGCGTTCTGCATTAGAATGTTGTCACAAAGGTTGGGGTGAATCAATCGTCATTGGTGTGGCTGGTGCAGGTCAAGAGATCTCAACACGTCCATTCCAACTAGTAACTGGTCGTGTATGGCGTGGTTCTGCATTCGGTGGTGTTAAAGGCCGTACAGAGCTACCTGATTACGTTGAACGTTATTTACAAGGTGAATTCAAATTAAGTGATTTCATTACTCATACCATGGGTCTTGAAGACATCAATGAATCATTTGATTTAATGCACCGCGGTGAAAGTATCCGTACGGTTATTCATTTCGATAAATAATTAAAATATGTCCCGCTATTTATAATCTACATAGCGGGACGACTAGTAAAGGTTTGTCATGTCTATAGAAGTTGTTAGTAGTAATAAAATGTTTGGCGGTTGGCAGCATCAATATAACCATGCGTCGAATGTACTAAACTGTCAGATGCGTTTTGCTGTGTATTTACCACCGCAAGCATCCAATATGCGTAAAGTACCTGTGATGTATTGGTTGTCTGGCCTGACGTGTACTGATGAAAACTTTATGCAAAAATCCGGTGCTCAGCGTATTGCTGCAGAACTGGGTATTGCGATCGTGGCACCGGATACTAGTCCGCGTGGTGAAGGTGTACCTGATGATGTTGACCAAGCGTATGATTTTGGTTTAGGTGCTGGATTTTATGTGAATGCCACACAAGCACCGTGGAACACACATTATCAAATGTATGACTATGTGCTTAATGAATTGCCTGCATTAATTGAAGCTAATTTCCCGGTTACACAAGAGCGTGTGATCAGTGGGCATTCGATGGGGGGGCATGGTGCGTTAGTAATGGCATTGCGTAATCCAGAACGCTATCGTTCCGTGACGGCATTTAGTCCGATTAGTAATCCAATCAATTGTCCTTGGGGGCAAAAAGCATTACAAAATTATCTCGGTAAAGATAAAGCAACGTGGCAACAATACGATGCCAGTTTATTGATGGCGAAAGCGAATAAATTTGTACCTGCGATGGTTGAGCAAGGCAAAGATGATTCATTTTTGGATGAGCAACTTAAGCCGAATATGCTGGCTGCTGCGGCTGCGCTAAAGGGTTATCCTCTCACGCTAGAAATGCATGATGGTTATGATCATAGTTACTATTTTATCGCTACGTTTATTGAAAAACATATGCGTTTTCATGCGGCTAACTTAGCGAAATAAGTATTACAAAAAATTTGATTATAAGGGTGATGGAGCTTGTTTCTATCACCCTTTCTTTTATTTTGAACCTGCAAAATCCAGCTGGCGCCAGCTTTCATAGATAAAAACAGATACCGCGTTCGATAGATTCATGCTGCGACTCTCTGGTAGCATCGGAATTCTTACTTTTTGCTCTTGTGGCAATGTATCGAGTACTTCTGGCGGTAGACCACGTGTTTCAGGTCCAAATAATAAAACATCACCTGCTTGATATTGCGCTTCATGATGGTATTTTGTGCCTTTGGTTGTACATGCAAAAATACGAGCATCACCTACACAATCTAAAAATGCTTGATAATTAGCATGACGTTTTACGTCTGCAAATTCATGATAATCCAGTCCCGCACGTTTTACCCTTTTATCATCCCATTCAAAACCAAGCGGTTCGATTAAATGCAATTTGAAACCAGAATTGGCACAAAGGCGAATGATATTACCTGTATTTGGTGGGATCTCAGGTTCAAATAGTGCTACTTGTAACATAATAAAGTCTCAGTTCAGGGTTATATAACGTAGGTACTTTGCGTAGAATAGCAAATTTAACAACCTAATGGTAAAAGTGATGAAAAAGCGTAGTAGTTTGATCGTAGCAGGCTTGATTATATTAAGCGCGATCCCTTTTAGCTTGAATATTCTGATTAATATGTTCTTTGCAGATTTGGATACAGAAATATACGAGAAGAAAAAAGCCCGAGTGGAGCAGCGTCGACAAATAGAGAAAATGTTTCCCGAGTTAAATACGACTAATCCATTACACCCACAGGTTATAACGAATAAAGTTGCAGAAGATAAATAATTATCCACTTCTGCAGTCCTTTAATTTCTTATGTTGTGGTTAGCTCATTGGTATAGTAATAGTGATCTGTAAGCCTTGCGTGTCTCTATTACTTGCCCGTATTACCCCATGATGTTGACGGACCGCATTTTCAGTAATCGCCAGCCCTAAACCTGCACCACCAGATTCACGGTCTCGGGCTTGTGATACGCGATAAAAAGGTTTGAAAATTTGCTCAACTTCGTCTTCTGGTACACCTGGACCATCATCTGTGATCACAAACGTTATCTCATCTGTGTCGCTGGTGATGGCTAAATGAACCTGCTGGTTGGCATAGCGTAATGCGTTACGAATCACGTTCTCTATGGCACTGCCAAAGAGTGCTGGAAAGCCTTTGATATCCAAATCTGGAATTGGTTGATGGCTGAATTTTTTGTCTAACTGCTCAGCCTCGAAAATGGCATCATGGCAAATAGGCTGTAACAGTGAGTCAAGATTAAATGATTCTTTGGTTGTGGCATTTAATTGTGTTTTGGATAAGTTTAATAGTGCTGCGATCATCTCCTCTAAACGTTGCGATTCATTATCGATACGCACGATCTCTTTGGTCTCACCATAATGGCGTTTAGATAATGCTACCGACATTTTCAATCGTGTTAAGGGCGATCTCAACTCATGAGATATATCACTCAATAAACGATGCTGAAGTGAAATATGTTCACGAATAGAAAGCATCATAGTACGTAAACTTCGCGCTAATTCACCAATCTCATCTTGCCTTTGAGTCGCTGGTACGACAGCATCTAAATTACCATCGGTGATCTCGGATGCGGTTCTTTGTAACTTTTGTAATGGTTTCGAGATATGCCATGCGAGTAGTGCACATAATGGCATACTGACAAACATAGTAATGAAAAGTAATAGAAATGGCCTATCTAATACATTAATTAACCATATGTTGTGCTCCGCTGGTAGCTGTTGTGCAGCGTACAGTTGAAATTGTTCACCACGTAGTTTTATTGGTATAGGTCCGGTCATTAACCAGTTTTTATATTGTTTTACTTTCGGTTGTGGCGATTCTTCACTTTGCAAAATAAAGCGACGAATGGCTTTAGAAGCTTTGTTACTTGAAATGATATCGCCATTTACACTAACCAAATAAAAATGTTTAGTTTGTGCTTCTTTAGGGGTTATTAACACTTGCAATGGAATGTTCGGATAGCGATCAGCAGAGCTAGAAATATTATGTGCAATGCTATTTAAAATACTGACTGAGCGCGGATCGAGTTGTTTCATGATTCGGCTATCTAATGTTGGTAGTGCTATAACGACTGCAACAACGAGTAGTAGCATACACCAAAACCAGACAAAAATTTTAACGAACAGTTGATTCAATTTGCGACTAAGCACGTGTTAATAACCTTATTTCAAAAATGATAGAAGTGTAAGAAGGGCTGATTATGTATCTAGCCACATATATCCACGACCACGAAGTGTACGGATCCGCATTTTTTCATCTTTTCTTTCTGGTAACTTTTTACGTAAGTTACTTAAATGCATATCAATACTACGGTCAAAAGGCGTCAGTTTTTTACCCAATACTTGCTCGCTTAAATCGGCTTTGGTTAAGATCGTACCTGGCGATGAGATGAGTGCTTCTAATAACATCAGTTCGGTACTGGTTAAATCAAGCAGAATGCTTTGACACCATGCTTCTTGGGTTCGGCTGTTTATCTCAATATCTAAGTGCGTCAACAATTCTGTTTTTTTAGTGGATGTTGGCGGTTCGATACGACGTAATACAGCTCTAATTCGTGCTAATAATTCACGTTCACTGAACGGTTTTGGTAAATAATCATCGGCACCCATTTCTAAGCCAAGAACACGATCAATCTCATCACCTTTCGCGGTTAACATTAAGACCGGCGTGCTGTTATCCACGCGAAGTTTTTTTAATACTTCAAAACCGTTTAACTTTGGCATCATGACATCTAAAAGGACCATATCATATTGACTACTTCTTATTGCGGCCAAACCGGCTTCACCATCATGTACCATATCGACATCGAAATCTTCGAGACTTAGAAACTCAGCGAGTAATTCGGCTAGCTCTTTATCGTCATCAATTAATAATAATTTAGTCATCTTGGGTACTCTGTTAATTGTTTTTATTGTATTAGGATACTGGGTTAAGCAGTAAATAATTCTAAGATTTACCTTGTTTTACATTTTTATTTCGGCATAGTAAAAAATGATGATACCTAATCAGTTTAACTAAAATAGCGTAATAAACAATGCTATCCTCAATTAAAGAGTTAGAGATTGTGACGTGCTACGTAATTGCTATATTTACGATAATGGCGTTAATTACACAGCATTTATTACTATTATTTTAGATGAACGAACTAGGGGAGATGTCTTATTCATGCCTATATGTTGCAGCTATCCTAAAATAACAACAGAATGTTTTTATTGTATCTATTTTATTTGATTTATAGCTTGTTTAGATGAATAACTTCACGTTGTTTTTCTGTTTCCTAGGTTTATAATAACGCATAGATTATATAAAAGGTAACCCTGTGATAGATTCTGATCATGAACAATTAATTAAACGTGCCAGTTATGCTTCTGTTGTTACCGCCGTCATTTTATTATGCAGTAAATTGTTTGTGTGGTTTGCCACTGGATCTGCATCGATATTGGCGTCATTGACGGATTCATTTCTAGATATTGGTGCATCCATTATTAATTTGTTTGCCATTAAATATGCCTTAGAGCCAGCGGATGATGCGCATCGTTTTGGTCATGGTAAAGCAGAATCTTTAGCAGGATTAGTACAATCAGCATTAATTGTGGGTTCATCTATTTTATTAATGTTGCATGGTATTAGTGCATTATTAGATCCACAGCCAATTGTACGTTCAGAACTTGGTATCGCGGTATCCATTTTTGCATTATTAGTCACTTTTATTTTGATTCGTTATCAAACACATGTTGTGGCTACAACTGGAAGTATTGCGATTAGAGCTGATTCACTCCATTACAAATCAGATTTATGGCTTAATGCGACAGTACTTATTGCACTTAGTTTATCTGCGTATGGTTTTTATTGGGTTGATGGATTAGCGACAATTTTGATATCCTGCTACATATTATACAGTGCGTATGAGATCGGTATGGAGTCAATTCAGACATTATTGGATCATGAATTACCCGCTGAAGATATTGATAAAATAACAGCGATTGTGGTAAATACGGAAAATGTACTCGGACTACATGAGTTACGAACGCGACAATCAGGCTATATGCGTTTTATTCAGTTGCATATAGAACTGGATGATCACCTTACTCTGTTTCAGGCACATGCGATTGCCGATAATGTTGAAACTAATTTACTCTGTGAATTTGTAAATACGGAAGTTCTCATTCACCAAGATCCAATCTCAATTGTAAAGATGAAAAATGATTAATATAAACGTGAACTCTAAATGTTGTAAAGGAATAAACATGGAAGATAAACTTTCAATGTCTTGGCTTAGAATTAGAGATGAAGCTAAATTATTGGTTGAACAGGAACCGATGCTCGCTAGTTTCTTCCATTCAACAATACTAAATCACGATAGTTTAAAATGCTCATTGAGTTTTCAGTTAGCAAATAAGCTCGATAGTGCGACAATGCCAGCTATTTTATTACGTGAAGTGATTGAGGAAGCATTAAAAGCAGAACCCACTATTTTACATGCGGTGGCTGCGGATTTATGTGCAGTACAAGAGCGAGACCCAGCGGTTGAATATTTCTCGACACCGTTATTATATTTGAAAGGTTTTCTTGCTCTACAGTCTTATCGAGTTGCCCATTGGTTGTGGAATCAAAAGCGTGAAGCATTAGCGATTTATTTACAAAACCAAATATCAGTGGTGTTTGCTGTTGATATTCATCCAGCGGCTATAATTGGCAAAGGTATTATGCTTGATCATGCAACCGGTATTGTGATTGGTGAAACGGCAATTGTAGAAGACGACGTGTCAATTTTGCAAAGTGTTACGCTAGGTGGTACAGGTAAAGAAAGTGGTGATCGTCATCCGAAAATTAGAGCGGGTGTAATGATTGGCGCTGGTGCTAAAGTGTTAGGTAATATTGAAGTCGGCAGAGGAGCCAAAGTCGGTGCGGGTAGTGTCGTGCTCGATCATGTACCTGAACATACGACTGTTGCTGGGGTTCCTGCTAAAGTTGTTGGTAGACCTGATTCTGAGATGCCTTCACTAGCGATGAATCAAACAATTTGATGTATTAATGCCAGCGCTCACAAACAAAAAGTTAATTCTGCTTAAGTGCATCATAATTTGACTAATAAGACTTGTTGTAGATTGACTAGCGTTGTATTCTTCTAGCAAGGGATAAGCCCTCTCAGCACAATATTGAATTCTTAAATTATGGGTGAAAAAATGAATTTTGACGTATTAGATAAATTAGAAAGTAAAGTACAAACGGCAGTTGATACCATTTCCCTATTACAAATGGAATTAGAAGAGCTAAAAGAAGAAAACAATCAACTATTAGCGAATAACTCTGAGCTTAAAAGTCAGCAAGATGTATGGCAAGATCGTTTACGTTCTTTGCTAGGCAGAATGGATGAAGTTCAAGAGCTAGAAGAGTTAGAAGAAGAAGCATAATTTGATTCAGAGGTATGGTTATGGCTAACTTATACCTCTGTTTCTATATGTTTTTGCGTGTTACTCAATATCTAGCGCATCTGCAGATAGAATAATACCAGTGCTGTCGGCATAAACATGATCGTCAGGTAAGAATGTGACACCGCCAAAATTAACCGCGACATCTAATTCGCCTGTTCGATTATCATCTGCACCAACAGGAATGGAAGCAAGGCTCTGAATTCCAATATTAATATCGTCGAGCTGATCGACTTCTCGAATGCTACCGTAAACAATAATTCCTTCCCATTCATTCTCGAATGCCAGTTGGGCAATATCAGAATCAATTAATGCTCTTCTTAATGAACCACCACCATCAATGAGCAGTACTCTACCCAGTCCGCCTTGTTGAACTGTTTCAGTAATCAGTCCTAAACTTTCAAAGCATTTAATTGTGGTTATTTGACCACCGAATGATGACTTTCCACCGAAGTTCATGAACATCGGTTCAACAACATCAATCATATCTGTATAAATGTCGCATAGTTCAGAAGTATTGTATTCCATGAGCAGCACCTTTTAATAAAGAAAGTTAGGTCATTAGCAATAAATCATAGCACTGTTAGCATATAAATTAAGCCTTTATTATCATTCGATAAATCAAAATTTGGCTTGCGACATAAAATATAAGCAGTGTTCAGTAAATATCTCTCTAATCCCAAATAGTACGATGTGATGGTCTATTCTTATGATAATAGAGTAGATTGTCGATGAGGGGATCGTTATGGCGATTATTAATGCGTTAACTATCAATGTGGAAGATTATTTTCAAGCCCCCGCTTTTCAATACTGTATTAAGGAAAAAGATTGGAGCCTACTCTCACCTCGCATTGAATATGCAGTAGATAAAATTTTATTATTATTAAATGATCATAATGTGACTGCCACATTTTTTGTTTACGGTTGGACGATTATTCACTTTCCTTCGATGTTAAAAAAAATAGCAGAGCAGGGACATGAACTTGCATATCGACATTATAGCCAGCCGGATACGCAGCATTTCAATCAGCGTAAAATTATTGAAGATTTAAACCGTTATAAAGATCTGTTATCACAAGTTATTGGCCAACGTATCATTGGGTATCGGAGTGATACAAAATTATGCTGTGCGACCTCGGCGTGGTTAGAAGACGAATTAATCTTGGCTGGTTATGAATATAGCTGTGCTAATCGGGTTCGTAGAGTGGATGTACAAGCGGATCCTATTGAGTCTGTATTTAGGGATTTTCAGCATTTAAATGTATCAACCCATAAAGTCTTAACTAAGCGATATGAAATTATTAATACCAATAGTATCCGTTTCAGAAAATATGAATCAAGTCGTAAGCTAGTCAGGCAGTTTATGGAAGAAACGAAAACACCTGTGCTAGGGTGTATTTCAACTTGGGTCATGGATAACCAACAACCGAACATTAGAGCAGATAACTTATTTAAAAAATGGTTACACGATTATCAACTTCGTGAGACGCCCCTCCTTCTACACCAACTATTTTCTGATTATAGTTGGCAAACAATTAGTGATATATATCTGCGAAAAGTATTACAACTGAACAGTATAAAAAAGAGGAAAGGACGCTGTGTAAGTTAATGACAAGGATATTATGAGAATGAAAATTTTACACGTAATCGAAAGTGGTGGTTTTTATGGTGCTGAAAGAGTTTTAATTGAATTAATGCTAGGTTTGAAGGTACTTGGGCATGAAGGTGCTTTACTTAGCTTTGGCTATAAAGGACAGGGAGAAAAAGAGTTTGAAACAATTTGTCGCCAATACGGCATAACGGTCAATTTAATTAGGGTAAATAAACTCGAATATTTTTGTATCAGTCATTATATAAAAAAATTTGCAGAGAAAAATAGGTTTGATATTGTCCACTCTCACGGTTATAAATTCAATATACTGTTTGGTTTGATGTTGAAACGAAACCGCTTTAAATGTTTTTGTTCAACCGTACATGGTTATGTATCCGCACCTAGATTTAGTAAAATGGCATTTTATCAATATTTGGATAAGCACTCATTAAAGCAATTAAATCGGGTTTTTCTTGTTAGTCAGCACATGACTAATCTACCAAGTGTTCAAGGGTTAGAAGCAAACCAATATACGGTTATTGAGAATGGTATCGGTGGTTACATGCCGATGTGTGAGATTGAAGATCGTTTAAGTACTTTTTTGCATAATAAAACAACTCGAATAATGGCTGTAGGTCGTCTTGCTGTTGAAAAAAGTTTCGATACACTTATCGACGCATTACCTAATTTGATAAAAAATGATCCGAATACTGTACTTGTTATATTTGGTGCTGGTAGGGAGGAGTATCGATTACGAGAAAAAATCAGGACGTTGGATTTAGATGAACATGTCCTACTATTTGGCTTTGTAGAATCACTACCAAGTTATTTTCGCCATTTTGATGTTTTCGTTATGCCCTCTATTACAGAGGGTACACCAATCGCTTTACTCGAAGCTATGCAGGCTAGAGTTCCTTGCGTTGTTACTAATGTTGGCGGTATGCCACATATGCTGGCGCATGGTCGTGGGGGATGGATAGTCCCACCTAAAGATCCCGATGCCTTACAGTCTGCAATAACCAAAAGTTTAATTCATAGTCAAAGCCAAATTAAAACTACCTTTGCTTATGACCGTGTTATGCATGAATTTAACTACCTTCATATGAGTCGACAATATCTAAACGCTTATCACAATTTGCTGATTAGCTCTTCTTAATGCAATTGACCTTACCTTAACTGGAATGCTTATCATTATTTTCTTTTATTTAGGATATTCTGATGACATTTATTGCTAAAATTTTAAAACCAGTCTTACTTACTAGTAGTTTAATTGGTAGTGCTGCATTGGCAGAAGAGATGACTGTATATAAATCGCAGTATTGTGGTTGCTGTACAGAGTGGGCCGAGCAAATGGAAGATGCAGGATTTTCATTAACGGTTATTAACAATGAATATATGAGTGATGTAAAGAATCAATATGGTGTACCTAATAATCTGCGATCTTGTCATACAGCAATAGTTAATGATTATATTATCGAAGGCCATGTTCCTGCCGCTGATATCAAGAAGCTATTAGCTCAGAATAAAAGAGTCACAGGCATTGCGACTCCCGGTATGCCACAGAGTGCACCAGGTATGGATGTTCCCGGCGCGAGTGATGCATATCAAGTTGTAGCCTTTAATAAAGCGGGTATGCAGTATGTCTATAATGAATACAATCAGAAATAGATTACTTCTTATACGTTAAGGTGCGTTTAACAGCTTGGTAACGCGGATTTTTGGTTTTTAGTGACTAATTAATGAAATCACTTGCTTGAAGTCATTAGTTCTCTATAATGCGACCTCACTGACACGGCAACAGCCGCTAAGTAAAGGTGTTTATCAGTATCGAAAGTTACTTTTTAAGCCTCCTGAAATAAAGTGCAAATATGTACTTGACTTCGAAATTGGTTTGCGTAGAATACGCAGCCTGACTACGACGGATGACGTCAAGGTCAATGCTCTTTAACAATTTATTCAAGCAATCTGTGTGAGCACTTGCAGAGATGTAATGACCAAAAATTATATCAATGTAATTGTGAACATTAAATTAAATCGAAAGATTTGGTTTTATAAACAACAAACTTCGGTTTGTTGTTGAAGTACAGAATTCATTGAGCCGACTTAATCGCTTAGGCGATTAGTCAAAAACTTTTAATTGAAGAGTTTGATCATGGCTCAGATTGAACGCTGGCGGTAGGCTTAACACATGCAAGTCGAGCGGAAACGAAGAATAGCTTGCTATTCTGGCGTCGAGCGGCGGACGGGTGAGTAATGCTTGGGAATCTGCCTAGTCGAGGGGGACAACAGTTGGAAACGACTGCTAATACCGCATACGACCTACGGGTGAAAGGGGGCCTCTTCTTGAAAGCTCTCGCGACTAGATGAGCCCAAGTGGGATTAGCTTGTTGGTGAGGTAAGAGCTCACCAAGGCGACGATCCCTAGCTGGTCTGAGAGGATGATCAGCCACACTGGAACTGAGACACGGTCCAGACTCCTACGGGAGGCAGCAGTGGGGAATATTGCACAATGGGGGAAACCCTGATGCAGCCATACCGCGTGTATGAAGAAGGCCTTAGGGTTGTAAAGTACTTTCAGCGAGGAGGAAAGGTAGTAGATTAATACTCTGCTACTGTGACGTTACTCGCAGAAGAAGCACCGGCTAACTCCGTGCCAGCAGCCGCGGTAATACGGAGGGTGCAAGCGTTAATCGGAATTACTGGGCGTAAAGCGCATGCAGGCGGTTTGTTAAGCGAGATGTGAAAGCCCCGGGCTCAACCTGGGAACTGCATTTCGAACTGGCAAACTAGAGTTCTTGAGAGGGTGGTAGAATTTCAGGTGTAGCGGTGAAATGCGTAGAGATCTGAAGGAATACCAGTGGCGAAGGCGGCCACCTGGCAAGTAACTGACGCTCAGATGCGAAAGCGTGGGTAGCAAACGGGATTAGATACCCCGGTAGTCCACGCCGTAAACGATGTCTACTCGGAGTTTGGTTCCTTGAGAACTGGGCTCTTAAGCTAACGCATTAAGTAGACCGCCTGGGGAGTACGGCCGCAAGGTTAAAACTCAAATGAATTGACGGGGGCCCGCACAAGCGGTGGAGCATGTGGTTTAATTCGATGCAACGCGAAGAACCTTACCTACTCTTGACATCCATAGAACTTTTCAGAGATGAATTGGTGCCTTCGGGAACTATGAGACAGGTGCTGCATGGCTGTCGTCAGCTCGTGTTGTGAAATGTTGGGTTAAGTCCCGCAACGAGCGCAACCCTTATCCTTATTTGCCAGCACGTAATGGTGGGAACTCTAAGGAGACTGCCGGTGATAAACCGGAGGAAGGTGGGGACGACGTCAAGTCATCATGGCCCTTACGAGTAGGGCTACACACGTGCTACAATGGCGCATACAAAGGGCTGCAAACCAGCAATGGTAAGCGAATCCCATAAAGTGCGTCGTAGTCCGGATTGGGGTCTGCAACTCGACCCCATGAAGTCGGAATCGCTAGTAATCGTGAATCAGAATGTCACGGTGAATACGTTCCCGGGCCTTGTACACACCGCCCGTCACACCATGGGAGTGGGCTGCACCAGAAGTCATTAGCTTAACCTTCGGGAGGGCGATGACCACGGTGTGGTTCATGACTGGGGTGAAGTCGTAACAAGGTAGCCCTAGGGGAACCTGGGGCTGGATCACCTCCTTACGTAAAGTTGTTAATTTTTGTAAGTGCCCACACAAATTGCTTGAATAGAGAAATTAAAGACATAGTAAATGTCAGTAGGACTGTAGCTCAGTTGGTTAGAGCGCGCCCCTGATAAGGGTGAGGTCGGTAGTTCAAATCTACTCAGTCCTACCAATTTACTAGCCACAATGATGTGGGGCTATAGCTCAGCTGGGAGAGCGCCTGCCTTGCACGCAGGAGGTCTGCGGTTCGATCCCGCATAGCTCCACCACATCATGTTCTCAGGAAGAGACCAAAGTTAAATCTGCTTATGAATAGCAAGCGACTTAACTTTGGTTTTTTTAACTCTGAAATTCAGGGTTAGAGACGAAAACTTTGCTTTTTAGCAAATGCTCTTTAAAAATTTGGAAAGCTGAATAAATAAAGAAGTTCTTAAAACACGTTATTGCTTCGGCAATAACAATATAGTGTTCTTGAGTATTCTTGAGGCGAAAAAAACTAGATAATACCTAGTTATTTCAATTGTACGGTCGACTTTAGATTGTATGGTTAAGTGACTAAGCGTATACGGTGGATGCCTAGGCAGTCAGAGGCGATGAAGGACGTGTTAATCTGCGTTAAGCTGTGGGGAGTTGATAAAAAGCGTTAATCCACAGATTTCCGAATGGGGGAACCCACTCTACTTTGTAGAGTATCGTAACGTGAATACATAGCGTTACGAAGCGAACCGGGAGAACTGAAACATCTAAGTACCCCGAGGAAAAGAAATCAATAGAGATACCCTTAGTAGCGGCGAGCGAACGGGGTCTAGCCCTTAAGCAGTTTGGAAGTTAGTGGAAGATTCTGGAAAGTTTCACGATACAGGGTGATAGTCCCGTACATGAAAACGACCTTACTGTGAAATCGAGTAGGACGGCACACGTGATATGCTGTTTGAATATGGGAGGACCATCTTCCAAGGCTAAATACTACTGACTGACCGATAGTGAACCAGTACCGTGAGGGAAAGGCGAAAAGAACCCCTGTGAGGGGAGTGAAATAGAACCTGAAACCGTATACGTACAAGCAGTGGGAGCAGACTTGTTCTGTGACTGCGTACCTTTTGTATAATGGGTCAACGACTTAATTTCAGTAGCAAGGTTAAGCGAATAGCGGAGCCGTAGGGAAACCGAGTGTTAACTGCGCGAATAGTTGCTGGGATTAGACCCGAAACCCGGTGATCTAGCCATGGGCAGGTTGAAGGTTGAGTAACATCAACTGGAGGACCGAACCGACTAATGTTGAAAAATTAGCGGATGACTTGTGGCTGGGGGTGAAAGGCCAATCAAACCGGGAGATAGCTGGTTCTCCTCGAAAGCTATTTAGGTAGCGCCTCGCGTCTAACTATTGGGGGTAGAGCACTGTTAAGGCTAGGGGGTCATCCCGACTTACCAACCCTTTGCAAACTCCGAATACCAATAAGTTCAATCGCGGGAGACACACGGCGGGTGCTAACGTCCGTCGTGGAAAGGGAAACAACCCAGACCGTCAGCTAAGGTCCCAAAGTGTATGTTAAGTGGGAAACGATGTGGAAAGGCTCAGACAGCCAGGAAGTTGGCTTAGAAGCAGCCATCTTTTAAAGAAAGCGTAATAGCTCACTGGTCGAGTCGGTCTGCGCGGAAGATTTAACGGGGCTAAACATACCACCGAAGCTACGGATGCAAAGACTTGTTCTTTGCATGGTAGAGGAGCGTTCTGTAAGCCGTCGAAGGTGAGTTGAGAAGCTTGCTGGAGGTATCAGAAGTGCGAATGTTGACATGAGTAACGATAATGGGGGTGAAAAACCTCCACGCCGAAAGACCAAGGGTTCCTGTCCAACGTTAATCGGGGCAGGGTGAGTCGACCCCTAAGGCGAGGCCGAAAGGCGTAGTCGATGGGAAACAGGTTAATATTCCTGTACTCACTTATATTGCGATGGGGTGACGGAGAAGGTTAGGCTAGCATGGCGATGGTTGTCCATGTTTAAGGTTGTAGGCTGTGTGCTTAGGTAAATCCGGGCGCACATTAAGGCTGAGAACTGATGACGAGTCTCTACGGAGATGAAGTAGTTGATACCCGGCTTCCAGGAAAAACCTCTAAGCTTCAGATATAAGAGAATCGTACCCCAAACCGACACAGGTGGTTAGGTAGAGAATACTAAGGCGCTTGAGAGAACTCGGGTGAAGGAACTAGGCAAAATGGTACCGTAACTTCGGGAGAAGGTACGCCAATGATGGTGAAGGACTTGCTCCGTAAGCTATTGTTGGTCGCAGAGAAATGGTGGCTGCAACTGTTTATTAAAAACACAGCACTGTGCAAAATCGAAAGATGACGTATACGGTGTGACGCCTGCCCGGTGCCGGAAGGTTAATTGATTGGGTTAGACTTAGGTCGAAGCTCATGATCGAAGCCCCGGTAAACGGCGGCCGTAACTATAACGGTCCTAAGGTAGCGAAATTCCTTGTCGGGTAAGTTCCGACCTGCACGAATGGCGTAATGATGGCCACGCTGTCTCCACCCGAGACTCAGTGAAATTGAAATCGCTGTTAAGATGCAGTGTACCCGCGGCTAGACGGAAAGACCCCGTGAACCTTTACTATAGCTTGGCACTGAACATTGAACCTACATGTGTAGGATAGGTGGGAGACGTTGAAGCATTGTCGCTAGATGATGTGGAGTCAACCTTGAAATACCACCCTTGTACGTTTGATGTTCTAACGTAGGCCCCTTATCGGGGTTGCGGACAGTGTCTGGTGGGTAGTTTGACTGGGGCGGTCTCCTCCCAAAGAGTAACGGAGGAGCACGAAGGTTGGCTAAACATGGTTGGACATCATGTGGTTAGTGCAAAGGCATAAGCCAGCTTAACTGCGAGACAGACACGTCGAGCAGGTACGAAAGTAGGTCTTAGTGATCCGGTGGTTCTGAATGGAAGGGCCATCGCTCAACGGATAAAAGGTACTCCGGGGATAACAGGCTGATACCGCCCAAGAGTTCATATCGACGGCGGTGTTTGGCACCTCGATGTCGGCTCATCACATCCTGGGGCTGAAGTTGGTCCCAAGGGTATGGCTGTTCGCCATTTAAAGTGGTACGCGAGCTGGGTTTAGAA
This sequence comes from Moritella sp. 5, assembly GCF_018219455.1. Classification (NCBI taxonomy): domain Bacteria; kingdom Pseudomonadati; phylum Pseudomonadota; class Gammaproteobacteria; order Alteromonadales; family Moritellaceae; genus Moritella; species Moritella sp. 5. The sequence continues at coordinate 4,763,375 of NZ_CP056122.1, read as the reverse complement.
CGTCGTGAGACAGTTCGGTCCCTATCTGCCGTGGGCGTTTGAGAATTGAGAGGAGCTGCTCCTAGTACGAGAGGACCGGAGTGGACGAACCACTGGTGTTCGGGTTGTTATGCCAATAGCATTGCCCGGTAGCTAAGTTCGGAACTGATAACCGCTGAAAGCATCTAAGCGGGAAGCAGGCCTCGAGATGAGTTCTCACTGGAGCTTTAAGCTCCCTGAAGGGCCGTTGGAGACTACAACGTTGATAGGCAAGGTGTGTAAGTGCTGTGAGGCATTGAGCTAACTTGTACTAATTACCCGTGAGGCTTAACCATACAAATTAAAGTATGATTAATTGAAATACGACTTAAGAATAGACAGAACACTTTATGTTTTAAAGACTTCTTTATTTATAGCTTTTCAGATTTAAAAATGAAACGTAAGTTTCTATATAGAAAGCAAACCAGATTTGCTTGGTGACCATAGTGTTGCGGTACCACCTGATCCCATTCCGAACTCAGTAGTGAAACGTAATAACGCCGATGGTAGTGTGGGGCTTCCCCATGTGAGAGTAGGGCATCGCCAAGCGCCAAATTAAATTGTTGTAACGATAGTTACAGCAATTTTCAGATAATACTCTTTGAGTGATATTTGAAAATTGCCGTGTTTAACACGCCAATGCTCTTTAACAATTTATTCAAGCAATCTGTGTGAGCACTTGCAGAGATATAATGACCAAAAATTATATCAATGTAATTGTGAACATTAAATTAAATCGAAAGATTTGGTTTTATAAACAACAAACTTCGGTTTGTTGTTGAAGTACAGAATTCATTGAGCCGACTTAATCGCTTAGGCGATTAGTCAAAAAACTTTTAATTGAAGAGTTTGATCATGGCTCAGATTGAACGCTGGCGGTAGGCTTAACACATGCAAGTCGAGCGGAAACGAAGAATAGCTTGCTATTCTGGCGTCGAGCGGCGGACGGGTGAGTAATGCTTGGGAATCTGCCTAGTCGAGGGGGACAACAGTTGGAAACGACTGCTAATACCGCATACGACCTACGGGTGAAAGGGGGCCTCTTCTTGAAAGCTCTCGCGACTAGATGAGCCCAAGTGGGATTAGCTTGTTGGTGAGGTAAGAGCTCACCAAGGCGACGATCCCTAGCTGGTCTGAGAGGATGATCAGCCACACTGGAACTGAGACACGGTCCAGACTCCTACGGGAGGCAGCAGTGGGGAATATTGCACAATGGGGGAAACCCTGATGCAGCCATACCGCGTGTATGAAGAAGGCCTTAGGGTTGTAAAGTACTTTCAGCGAGGAGGAAAGGTAGTAGATTAATACTCTGCTACTGTGACGTTACTCGCAGAAGAAGCACCGGCTAACTCCGTGCCAGCAGCCGCGGTAATACGGAGGGTGCAAGCGTTAATCGGAATTACTGGGCGTAAAGCGCATGCAGGCGGTTTGTTAAGCGAGATGTGAAAGCCCCGGGCTCAACCTGGGAACTGCATTTCGAACTGGCAAACTAGAGTTCTTGAGAGGGTGGTAGAATTTCAGGTGTAGCGGTGAAATGCGTAGAGATCTGAAGGAATACCAGTGGCGAAGGCGGCCACCTGGCAAGTAACTGACGCTCAGATGCGAAAGCGTGGGTAGCAAACGGGATTAGATACCCCGGTAGTCCACGCCGTAAACGATGTCTACTCGGAGTTTGGTTCCTTGAGAACTGGGCTCTTAAGCTAACGCATTAAGTAGACCGCCTGGGGAGTACGGCCGCAAGGTTAAAACTCAAATGAATTGACGGGGGCCCGCACAAGCGGTGGAGCATGTGGTTTAATTCGATGCAACGCGAAGAACCTTACCTACTCTTGACATCCATAGAACTTTTCAGAGATGAATTGGTGCCTTCGGGAACTATGAGACAGGTGCTGCATGGCTGTCGTCAGCTCGTGTTGTGAAATGTTGGGTTAAGTCCCGCAACGAGCGCAACCCTTATCCTTATTTGCCAGCACGTAATGGTGGGAACTCTAAGGAGACTGCCGGTGATAAACCGGAGGAAGGTGGGGACGACGTCAAGTCATCATGGCCCTTACGAGTAGGGCTACACACGTGCTACAATGGCGCATACAAAGGGCTGCAAACCAGCAATGGTAAGCGAATCCCATAAAGTGCGTCGTAGTCCGGATTGGGGTCTGCAACTCGACCCCATGAAGTCGGAATCGCTAGTAATCGTGAATCAGAATGTCACGGTGAATACGTTCCCGGGCCTTGTACACACCGCCCGTCACACCATGGGAGTGGGCTGCACCAGAAGTCATTAGCTTAACCTTCGGGAGGGCGATGACCACGGTGTGGTTCATGACTGGGGTGAAGTCGTAACAAGGTAGCCCTAGGGGAACCTGGGGCTGGATCACCTCCTTACGTAAAGTTGTTAGTTTTTGTAAGTGCCCACACAAATTGCTTGAATAGAAAACGTTAAAGACGCTAGTAAGCAAAGATAAGCAATCGCTTGTTTATCTTTGCTTTTTAGCAAATTGCTCTTTAAAAATTTGGAAAGCTGAATAAATAAAGAAGTTCTTAAAACACGTTATTACTTCGGTAATAACAATATAGTGTTCTTGAGTATTCTTGAGGCGAAAAAAACTAGATAATACCTAGTTATTTCAATTGTACGGTCGACTTTAGATTGTATGGTTAAGTGACTAAGCGTATACGGTGGATGCCTAGGCAGTCAGAGGCGATGAAGGACGTGTTAATCTGCGTTAAGCTGTGGGGAGTTGATAAAAAGCGTTAATCCACAGATTTCCGAATGGGGGAACCCACTCTACTTTGTAGAGTATCGTAACGTGAATACATAGCGTTACGAAGCGAACCGGGAGAACTGAAACATCTAAGTACCCCGAGGAAAAGAAATCAATAGAGATACCCTTAGTAGCGGCGAGCGAACGGGGTCTAGCCCTTAAGCAGTTTGGAAGTTAGTGGAAGATTCTGGAAAGTTTCACGATACAGGGTGATAGTCCCGTACATGAAAACGACCTTACTGTGAAATCGAGTAGGACGGCACACGTGATATGCTGTTTGAATATGGGAGGACCATCTTCCAAGGCTAAATACTACTGACTGACCGATAGTGAACCAGTACCGTGAGGGAAAGGCGAAAAGAACCCCTGTGAGGGGAGTGAAATAGAACCTGAAACCGTATACGTACAAGCAGTGGGAGCAGACTTGTTCTGTGACTGCGTACCTTTTGTATAATGGGTCAACGACTTAATTTCAGTAGCAAGGTTAAGCGAATAGCGGAGCCGTAGGGAAACCGAGTGTTAACTGCGCGAATAGTTGCTGGGATTAGACCCGAAACCCGGTGATCTAGCCATGGGCAGGTTGAAGGTTGAGTAACATCAACTGGAGGACCGAACCGACTAATGTTGAAAAATTAGCGGATGACTTGTGGCTGGGGGTGAAAGGCCAATCAAACCGGGAGATAGCTGGTTCTCCTCGAAAGCTATTTAGGTAGCGCCTCGCGTCTAACTATTGGGGGTAGAGCACTGTTAAGGCTAGGGGGTCATCCCGACTTACCAACCCTTTGCAAACTCCGAATACCAATAAGTTCAATCGCGGGAGACACACGGCGGGTGCTAACGTCCGTCGTGGAAAGGGAAACAACCCAGACCGTCAGCTAAGGTCCCAAAGTGTATGTTAAGTGGGAAACGATGTGGAAAGGCTCAGACAGCCAGGAAGTTGGCTTAGAAGCAGCCATCTTTTAAAGAAAGCGTAATAGCTCACTGGTCGAGTCGGTCTGCGCGGAAGATTTAACGGGGCTAAACATACCACCGAAGCTACGGATGCAAAGACTTGTTCTTTGCATGGTAGAGGAGCGTTCTGTAAGCCGTCGAAGGTGAGTTGAGAAGCTTGCTGGAGGTATCAGAAGTGCGAATGTTGACATGAGTAACGATAATGGGGGTGAAAAACCTCCACGCCGAAAGACCAAGGGTTCCTGTCCAACGTTAATCGGGGCAGGGTGAGTCGACCCCTAAGGCGAGGCCGAAAGGCGTAGTCGATGGGAAACAGGTTAATATTCCTGTACTCACTTATATTGCGATGGGGTGACGGAGAAGGTTAGGCTAGCATGGCGATGGTTGTCCATGTTTAAGGTTGTAGGCTGTGTGCTTAGGTAAATCCGGGCGCACATTAAGGCTGAGAACTGATGACGAGTCTCTACGGAGATGAAGTAGTTGATACCCGGCTTCCAGGAAAAACCTCTAAGCTTCAGATATAAGAGAATCGTACCCCAAACCGACACAGGTGGTTAGGTAGAGAATACTAAGGCGCTTGAGAGAACTCGGGTGAAGGAACTAGGCAAAATGGTACCGTAACTTCGGGAGAAGGTACGCCAATGATGGTGAAGGACTTGCTCCGTAAGCTATTGTTGGTCGCAGAGAAATGGTGGCTGCAACTGTTTATTAAAAACACAGCACTGTGCAAAATCGAAAGATGACGTATACGGTGTGACGCCTGCCCGGTGCCGGAAGGTTAATTGATTGGGTTAGACTTAGGTCGAAGCTCATGATCGAAGCCCCGGTAAACGGCGGCCGTAACTATAACGGTCCTAAGGTAGCGAAATTCCTTGTCGGGTAAGTTCCGACCTGCACGAATGGCGTAATGATGGCCACGCTGTCTCCACCCGAGACTCAGTGAAATTGAAATCGCTGTTAAGATGCAGTGTACCCGCGGCTAGACGGAAAGACCCCGTGAACCTTTACTATAGCTTGGCACTGAACATTGAACCTACATGTGTAGGATAGGTGGGAGACGTTGAAGCATTGTCGCTAGATGATGTGGAGTCAACCTTGAAATACCACCCTTGTACGTTTGATGTTCTAACGTAGGCCCCTTATCGGGGTTGCGGACAGTGTCTGGTGGGTAGTTTGACTGGGGCGGTCTCCTCCCAAAGAGTAACGGAGGAGCACGAAGGTTGGCTAAACATGGTTGGACATCATGTGGTTAGTGCAAAGGCATAAGCCAGCTTAACTGCGAGACAGACACGTCGAGCAGGTACGAAAGTAGGTCTTAGTGATCCGGTGGTTCTGAATGGAAGGGCCATCGCTCAACGGATAAAAGGTACTCCGGGGATAACAGGCTGATACCGCCCAAGAGTTCATATCGACGGCGGTGTTTGGCACCTCGATGTCGGCTCATCACATCCTGGGGCTGAAGTTGGTCCCAAGGGTATGGCTGTTCGCCATTTAAAGTGGTACGCGAGCTGGGTTTAGAACGTCGTGAGACAGTTCGGTCCCTATCTGCCGTGGGCGTTTGAGAATTGAGAGGAGCTGCTCCTAGTACGAGAGGACCGGAGTGGACGAACCACTGGTGTTCGGGTTGTTATGCCAATAGCATTGCCCGGTAGCTAAGTTCGGAACTGATAACCGCTGAAAGCATCTAAGCGGGAAGCAGGCCTCGAGATGAGTTCTCACTGGAGCTTTAAGCTCCCTGAAGGGCCGTTGGAGACTACAACGTTGATAGGCAAGGTGTGTAAGTGCTGTGAGGCATTGAGCTAACTTGTACTAATTACCCGTGAGGCTTAACCATACAAATTAAAGTATGATTAATTGAAATACGACTTAAGAATAGACAGAACACTTTATGTTTTAAAGACTTCTTTATTTATAGCTTTTCAGATTTAAAATGAAACGTAAGTTTCTATATAGAAAGCAAACCAAATTTGCTTGGTGACCATAGTGTTGCGGTACCACCTGATCCCATTCCGAACTCAGTAGTGAAACGTAATAACGCCGATGGTAGTGTGGGGCTTCCCCATGTGAGAGTAGGGCATCGCCAAGCGCCAAATTAGAATTAGCCGATATCAGCAATGATATCGGCTTTTTTGTGTCTGTAATTTAAAGGTAGGGATATTGCTTATGTTAAATTACAAACTTTACTCTGGCTTGAATTAAGCCCAGTGATAGACAATAAAAACCAGCCGTGGGCTGGTTTTTGTGTATTTAGGATTCGTAATATTTTCTGTTTAAATGATAAAGACCGTGAATCTCTGCGCTTTTAGTTTCATCTAGGAGTTCGTTTTCATATTTCTGTCGCAAAAACCAACATGTCGTTTTTTCTACATTGCATAGTGAGTTCGTATGCCCCACAATTCCAATAGGTTATCAGTCTGGAGTTACCGTGTTTAATCTTTATCATTCGAATCAGTTAGATATTTTAAAAGAGCTAATGGCTCACTTTATTGCTAAAGATCCACTTGCCGACCCTTTTGTCGAAGAGCAAGTTTTGGTACAAAGTCCTGGTATGGCGCAATGGGTGAAAATGGAGTTGGCGAAGTCGATGGGCATATCGGCTAATATTACCTTTCCATTGCCAGCTTCTTTTATTTGGAAGATGTTCCAAAAGGTATTACCTGATATTCCTGACAAAAGTGCATTTAATAAAGAGGCGATGTCTTGGAAGTTAATGTTAATACTTCCTGAGTTGTTAGTATTACCTGAATTCGAATCGTTAAAGCATTATTTAGCGGATGATCAAGATGATTACCGCTTATTTCAACTCACCCAAAAAATATCGGACACGTTTGACCAATACTTGGTGTACCGACCTGAGTGGATCGCGGGATGGGAAGCTGGTGATAATATGCATGCCGATACGCATCCTTGGCAGCCATTACTATGGCGTGAATTAGTTGCTAAAACAGACATGTTGGGACAATCTCATTATCACCGAGCCAACTTATATGATCAATTTATCGCCCGTCTGAATAGCTCGACTTTTGATGCTAAGCTGCTACCTGAACGCATATTTGTATTCGGGGTATCTGCATTACCACCGCGTTATTTAGATGCATTACAAGCACTTGGTATGCATACTGAAATACACTTTATGTTATCGAACCCTTGTCGTTTGTACTGGGGTGATCTGATAGACCCTAAATGGCTGTTAAAGCAGCGTACCATGGTTAATCACCACAATGTAACGCTCGGTATGAGTGATAAAGTCAGCGCCAATGATGAACAAACTGTTCGTGCTCTCTTTGATGAAGATGAGGCATTTAAAGTGGGTAATCCACTACTCGCGTCTATGGGCAAACTGGGTCGAGATAATTTAGCGTTATTGACGGGTTTTGGTTGTCAGGAGTTAGATGTTTTTGTCCAACCAACCGATGATGGACTACTTGCAAGTATTCAGCGTGATATTTTAGATTTGGCTGATCGCAGTATGGCAGAGTTTAATGTTTCGCAACAGGATGCAAATACACGAGATAGTCGTTATAAACACCCTATTAATCCTGCGGACACTTCACTTGAACTGCACAGCTGTCATAGTCCAATGCGGGAAATAGAAGTATTACATAATAATTTGCTTACTATGTTTTCGGAAAATCCAGATCTTAATCCCCGAGATGTGGTTATCATGATGCCTGATGTCAATGGTTACAGTCCTTATATCCAAGCTGTGTTTGGTGCGATGGAGCGTTATGATGAACGGTATATTCCGTTTTCTATCTCTGATAGTGGCGCGCAGTATGATAATCCTATTTTACTCAGTTTTTTACAATTACTGGCTCTACCTTTATCACGTTGTAACGTATCTGAATTACTGTCGTTATTGGAAGTACCTGCGGTACTGGCTCGTTTTGCTATTACGCCTGATGAGTTTAACCGATTACGTCAATGGATTGATGAATCTGGTATTCGCTGGGGCTTAGATGAAGATGATGCAACTCGTTTTGACTTACCGGGGATGAAACAAAATACTTGGCTATTTGGCTTACATCGTATGTTGCTAGGTTACGCTTATGGTGGTGATGATATTTATCAAGGCATATTGCCTTATCAAGAAGTGCAGGGGATTGAAGCTGAACTACTCGGTAAATTAGCTCACTTTATTGAAGCATTATTAGATAGTCTAACGTCATTACAAGATCCGAAATCGATAGCAGACTGGATCAAGTTAGGTAATACGCTGGTAGATAGTTTTTATAAAATTGATGTGGATGATGAGCAATCAATAAAAATGATTCGAGATGCTTTTTCACATTTAGATGAGCAATTAAAAAGTGCCAGTTATGACAAAAAAATCACTCCGTTAGTATTACGTGATTATTTAAATAATGCGTTATCACAAGCTGGTGCGAGTCAAAAATTTCTCGCGGGCCAAGTTAATTTCTGTACCCTAATGCCGATGCGTTCAATCCCCTTTAAAGTTATCTGTTTACTTGGTATGAATGATGGTGTTTATCCACGTTCAATTCCGCCAATGGGTTTTGATTTAATGGCTAACGATCATAAACAGGGGGATCGTAGTCGCCGTGATGATGACCGTTATTTATTTTTGGAAGCACTGATTTCAGCCCAAAGTAAATTATATATCAGCTATATTGGTAGTAGTATTCGTGATAAGAGTGAACGTCTGCCATCAGTGTTAATAACTGAATTATTACAGTATTGTCAGCAAAGTTTTTGTATTACCGGTGATGAAGACTTGTCGCCAGATGAATCCGCGAAAAAATTATTGATGCATCTCATTCAGCAGCATGCTTTACAGCCATTTGATGCACGTTATTTTAATCCTGAAGCTCCTTGTTCTTTTGCCAAAGAGTGGCTACCTGCGCTAGCGCCCACTGAAGAACTAAGACAATTTCTGACGGAACCGCTGCCAGCGTTAATCCCCAATGATGATATGCAAGAGGTAGAGCTAGCTGAACTATTACGTTTTTATCGCCATCCGACTAAGTACTTCTTTAACCGACGTTTAAAAGTTTATTTTAATCAGGCCAGTCTTGATGTGCTTGATGACGAACCTTTTGATGTTGATAACTTAGAAAAATATCATCTTAAAGCGCAATTACTGGAAACGGAATTGATGGGCGGCGACATTAATCAAGTGACGGAACGCTTGGTTGCATCAGGTAGTCTTCCTCTTGGACGTTTTGGGCAGATCTCGCTGGATAAAGAAGTGAGCACCGTCAATCAGCTTGCTCAGGTATTAATGCCATTATTAACTAATAGTAACGATGATATCGAAGTTGATATTCCTTTGGTTTCAGGACGTTTAGTCGGCTGGTTAAAACAAATATATAACGGTGGTTTAGTGCGACATAAGCCGAGTGGTTTTAATGGTAAAGATTATCTGCAAGTTTGGCTGGAGCATTTATGTTTCTGTATTAGCATTAAAAATCCGGCAGCGACAACGCTTGTCCATTTAACTGCGGGTAAACCTGTTGTGCAACGACTTCGAGTTATTGAGCAACCTCGGGCGAGAGAATTGTTGTTTCAATTACTTGAGGTCTATAACGATGGTTGTTGTCAGCCTTTGGGCTTATTTCCTAAAACTGGTTGGGCTTGGGCAAAAACTAAATGTACAACAGCCGAACCTGATGATTATAAATTAAGATCGGAAGCTATATTGAATTTCGAAGGTGGTTATAACCGCATGGGTGAAAATTCCGATGATTATCTGCAACGTAGTTTTCCACGTTTAAATGATGAGGTATATACATTAATGTCTGCGTCTTCAGAGTCGGTGTTATTTCCAATATTTGAATACCTAGAGGATGTTGAATAATGGCTGACGTAAATATCCTTAATGCGATGACGTTCCCCCTCTATGGTGAACGCCTGATCGAAGCATCTGCAGGTACAGGTAAAACATTTACTATTGCCAGTTTATATTTGCGCTTGTTGTTAGGGCACGGCGGCGATAATGCTTATAACAAAGAAGGTCAAATCGAAGCATTAAATGTAGACCAAATATTGGTAGTAACATTTACAGAAGCGGCAACGGCTGAATTACGTGATCGCATTCGGGCTCGTATTCATCAAGCACGTATTGCTTTTAGTATTGGCTATAGTGATGATCCGGTGATTAATCTGTTACTGGCTGATACCCACGTTCAGGATTATGCGCGTTGTGCTAAATCATTATTGGCCGCAGAAAGGCAGATGGATGAAGCGGCTATTTATACCATTCATGGCTTTTGTCAGCGTATGCTGAAGCAAAATGCATTTGAGTCCGGGGCATTATTTGAAAGCGAATTTATTACTGATGAATCGCAGTTAAAATTTAATGCTATTGCTGATTTTTGGCGTAGTCATTTCTACCGTTATAAAGATGGTATGATTGATATGGTGCATAGCTTTTGGTCCTCACCACAAGCACTGCTGCGCGATATTTCGGGGTACTTATCTAATACCGATATCGAGTTTATTGCTAAAACCGGCAGTGAGGATATTGAGCAGAGCTACGATAAATTAATTTTATCGATTCAGCAGGTCAAAGACGCATGGTTTACAAATGCCTGTGAGCTCTGTGAATTAATTCAAGCGGGTAACTTGAATGGCAATAGTTATCGTGTTGCTAGCGTAGCAAAGTGGCTAAATGAAATGCTCAGTTGGTCGCAATCAGAAACTAAGCAAAATGACTTACCTGATAGTATCGTTAAATTTGCCCAGCATGTTTTAACCGCTAAAACTAAAAAAGGCAAACAATCGCCAGAGCATCCAGTGTTCTGCGATATTGAAGTCTTATTAGAGCAGCCATTATCACTTAAAGATTGTTTTATTGTGAAAGCGGTTGAGTACGTGCGTGCTCGTGTGATGAAAACCAAAAATCAATCACAGCTATTGTCTTTTGATGATCTGTTGTCGGGATTATCTGAAGCATTAGTGGGCGATCAAGCTGCGAGCTTAGCTGAATGTATTCGCAGCCAATATCCGATTGCCATGATTGACGAATTCCAAGATACCGATCAGCAGCAATACGATATTTTTAATACTATCTACGGTAAACAAGATGGTGCTGGTTTATTTATGATTGGTGATCCGAAACAAGCTATTTATAGTTTCCGTGGCGCAGATATTTTTACCTATATGCAAGCCCGTGAAAATGTTGATGATCATTACACCTTAGCTAAAAATTGGCGTTCTTCGACTGCGATGGTCAGTGCGGTAAACCGTGTGTTTAGGCATGCCAATAAACCTTTCATTTATGAAGACAGTATTAGTTTTCAGCCTGTTGAATCGCAAGGTAAAAGTAAACCTTTGTTATTGAATGGTCTTGAACCTGCAGCATTACAGCTTTGGTTACACGAAGAAGAAGGTCAGAAAAATATGACCAAGGGCCTGTATCAACAAGTCTATGCCAAAGCGACCGCTAATCAGATCGCGACATTATTAACAGATGCGCAGCAAGGTAACGCGATGCTATCTGGTCGGGCCGTTAAAGCGGGAGATATTGCTGTTCTTGTGCGAACGGGGGCGGAAGCTAAGTTAGTACGTGACCAGCTTGATGCTTTGTCTGTCCCTAGTGTATATATGTCGAATCGTGAAAGTGTATTCGCAACACGTGAAGCGCGCGAGTTGTATCATATTTTTGCCGCTATTTTGAATCCTGAAGATGAAGGTTTACTACGAGCTGCATTAGCGACCGCTATTTTTGAGAAGCCTGCGATTGAGTTAGATCAACTGAGTAATGATGAAAAAGTCTGGGAACAAACCGTTGCGGAATTTAAGCAATATCAAAATACCCTACAGTGGCAAGGGTTTTTACCAGCATTAAGGTTATTACTTAATCAGCAAAATATTGCCGCGATCATGCTCTCAGCCCAAGGTGGTGATAGGCGTTTGACTGATGTTCTGCATTTGGGCGAATTATTACAAGAAGCGAGTTTGGAATTAGATGGCGAGTATAGCCTGTTCCGCTGGTTTGGTGAAAAAATTGAAAACCCAAATAGTGATGCGCAAGAGCAGCTGGTTCGTTTAGAAAGTGAAGCCGATCTCGTACAGGTAGTGACGATCCATAAGTCCAAAGGGCTGGAATATAATTTAGTATTCCTGCCGTTTATTTGTGCGACAAGACAAGCTTCAACGCCACTTTATCATCAGGATGGCCATACTTATGTGCATCTTGATTTAGATGACGAAGAAGCGTTAGAGACTGCGAAAGAACAAGCTGACCAAGAACGTCTTGCTGAAGATCTACGTCTGTTATATGTGGCATTAACGCGGGGTGTTTATGCTACTTGGTTAGGCTTAGGTGCGGTTAAAATGGGTAATTCTCATAATAAAATGCACTTAAATGCGATGGGATATTTATTACAGCAAGGCGAAGAGTGCAAAGATACTGAATTTAAAGCCTGTATCGAAAAACTTGCCGAACAGCAGACTTGTGTTGATGTCGTATCTCCACCGTTAGCGGCGGTCGATGCTTATCAACCCATCGTTGCACCGCCTGTGGTTTATCAAGCTAAGACGATGATAAACCCGATTAGTAAAAACTGGTGGGTAACGAGTTATTCTGCATTATCTCGCCATAGTCATGGTAACCGTCATTCTAGTTATGACGCATCGTTAGAATTACCCGGATTCGATGCTGAAGTGGATACCGAAAAAGAAGATGAACAGGAAATTCGTTGGGATATTTTTAGTTTCCCGCGTGGTGCTGCAGCCGGTACCTTATTGCATACGGTGTTTGAGCACATTGATTTTTCCAATGTTGATGAAGATATACTCACCGAGCAAATATTACAACTGCTCGAGCGCGAAGGGTATGACTTAGCTTGGTTGCCTGTATTACTTGAACTGGTTAACCAAGTACTGGATTGTCCATTGCAGGATGGCTTTAGTTTACGCCAGTTAACGCCAACCCAGAAAAAAGTGGAGATGGAATTCTTTATGCCAATTTCATCGCTTAACTGTGATGATTTAAATACATTGATAAAGCAGCATGATGGGCTTTCTCAGCAGGCTGGTGAGCTTGATTTTCAGCAAGTAAGTGGCATGTTAAAAGGTTTTATCGATCTGGTGTTTGTTTATGAAGGTCGTTATTACGTACTGGATTATAAATCGAATCATTTAGGTGACAGCCAAGCGGATTATACCTTTGGGGCGATTAATCAGGTGATGATTGAGCACAGATATGAACTGCAGTATCAACTGTATACCTTAGCGTTACACCGTTTCTTACGTTCACGTATTCCAGATTACAACTATGAGCAACATTTCGGTGGCGTTTATTATTTGTTCTTGCGTGGCATGCAAGTCGAAACAGGTGATCAATATGGCGTATTCTTTACTAAACCATCATTCGACTTTGTTATGCAGTTAGATGATTTATTTTTAGGAGAGCTCGCATCATGAGTGTACTTCATTGTCTCAAAGAATTAGCCAACGAAAATATAATTCGTCAATTGGATTACCAGTTTGCTCGTTTTATCAGTAATTATGAATCTGACCCCGCTATTATTTTATTAGCCTGCTTAACCAGTTATCAACTGGGCAAAGGGCATGTCTGTATTGATTTAAAAAATATAGACTGCAATGCATTATTTGATTTGAATTTAACCCGTTCACATCTGTTACTGGCTGAAGTCCCGAGTCGTAGCATTACTTGGCCGACATTATTAGAAAATTCGTTGGTGGTTGGTGAGTCGGCACCATTACAGTTTGTGAACGATGCCAATAAATTATATTTACAGCGATACTGGGCTTACGAGTTACAAGTGGCGCAACAATTAAAAGATTTGGCAAAACAAAGTCAGCAACCTGATTTAAGAGCCAGTCTTAATCGTTTGTTCAAACGTGATTATGGTTTCCTATTTCCTATACTCGCCAAAGAACGAGAAGCCAATTTTAGTGCACAAGCATTTGTGGCTAAATATCTTGATGTGGTGAAGAAAGGCCGGATTAGTTGGCAGGATGTTGAGCAGGTATTACTCACAGCTAAAAATGCCCAAGAACTACATGCATTGGATAGTTTAATACCTGAAGCATACTGCTTAAACTGGCAAAAATTATCGGTGGCGGTTGCTGCTACTCGTCACTTTTCAGTTATCTCTGGGGGGCCGGGTACAGGTAAAACCACCACAGTAACCAAGTTGTTAGCGTTATTAATCGAACAGGGATTATTAGCGCAACAAGCGTTAACCATTAAACTTGTAGCACCAACTGGTAAAGCCGCTGCACGGTTAACTGAATCGATTGCGGGTGCCAAAGGTAAACTCGATTTACACGTTAGCGTTGCGGATCTTATCCCCGAGCAAGCGGGAACGATACACCGATTATTAGGTGTTATCCCGAATCGACAAGCATTTCGTCATAATAAAGATAATCCCTTACATCTTGATGTATTGGTGGTAGATGAAGCCTCGATGGTGGATTTACCGCTAATGGCAAAGTTGTTAACGGCATTACCACCGCATGCACGATTGATACTGTTGGGCGATAAAGATCAACTTGCCTCGGTAGAAGCGGGTTCTGTATTAGCGGATATTTGTGCTTATGCTGAGTCCGGTTATTCGGCAGAACAAGCTAACTGGTTATCGAAGATTACTGACTATGAACTGAGTCAATATCAAGCCTCTGATGCAGCGGCTATTTATGACAGTTTGTGTTTATTACGTAAGAGTTATCGTTTTGATGCCGAATCCGGTATTGGCTGTTTAGCTAGCGCGGTAAATAGAGGTGATCTGAATGAGTTTGATCGTGTTTGGGAAAATCAACACGATGATATTCACTTGCACCCGTTATCGACAGAAACCTACGACGCGCTAATCACAATGGCGAAACAAGGTTATCAAGATTACCTTGCTAAGGTTGTGGTATCACCGAGCGAAGACGAAGCTAAATCAATATTGCGCAGTTTTAATGATTTTCAAATTCTAACTGCGATCAGAGAGGGTGACTTCGGTGTACATGGTTTAAATCAACGCATCGAAAAGGCATTACAGTCGGCGCGTAAGATCCGTAAAAATCAGTCTGAATGGTATGCGGGCAGACCGATCATGATCACCAATAACGATCATGGTCTCGGTTTATACAATGGTGACATTGGCATTTGTATGTTAGATGAAGATGATCGTATGCGGGTTTATTTTGAAATGGCGGACGGTAATGTGCAGTCTTTTCTACCTAGCAGATTACCGCCACATCAAACTGTCTTTGCGATGACGATCCATAAATCGCAGGGTTCTGAGTTTCGACATACGGTAATGATACTACCAAATCGCTTTAACCCGGTGCTAACCAGAGAGCTCGTTTATACCGGTATTACCCGTGCAAAAGAGAAACTAGACATATTTACTAACGTCACTGTACTGAAAAAAGCGATCAAATTACGTACGGAACGTGTGAGTGGATTAATGGCATTACTTAATCAAGATTGATGGATCGTAGATTTAGACCCTAGATTATCATTTATCCTAAAAAGGCACTGCTTTGTTATCGATTTTGCAAACATGCACTTAAAAAGTTGGCGTTTGATCACATTTATAGCTAACTTGTTGTGTTATCTTCGCCGCGTTTTTGTTAACGTATAATATATCGCATAAAGCCTTATTAGGAGAGTGTTTTGCTTAAGGATAAAAAGAGTCTGGTTAAAAATATTGGGTTTCAAGTTGTAGTTGCTATGATTATCGGTGCCGCTGTCGGTGCCTTTATGGGTGAAGGCGCTGCCATTTTTGCGCCACTGGGTGCCTTGTTCATTAATCTGATCAAAATGTTAGTTATCCCACTTGTTGCGGTATCGATTATTGCGGGTGCGGCGAATCTCGGTGATAGTCCTTCTGCCGGAAAAATTGGCGTCGGTACATTTGTATTCTTCATGTTGACGTCTGCGATTGCTGTTGCACTGGCGTTAGTGATGGGTACCGTATTTGAACCAGGTGTTGGTGTTGATTTCTCTCAAAATACAGTTGGTCTCGTTGCTGTAACCGCTGAACAGGGTGCACTGCCCGGTGTATTTGAGACTATAATTGGCATGATCCCAACTAACGTATTTAGTGCGTTAACCAGTGGTAACATTCTCCAAATTTTAGTATTCAGTATCTTCTTTGGTATTGCGTTAACGAAAGTTGAGCGTAAACGTGCAAAACCAATTATGGATGGCTTAAATACCATTATCGATGCATTCGTTTGGATGATTAACTGCGTGATGATTATTGCCCCTATTGGTGTATTTGGTCTGATGGCGGAATCGGTTGGTACGTTTGGTTTTAGCGCGCTAGCTGTGGTAATGAAACTATTTGTTGTTTATATTGCTGCGATTATTATCTATGGCTTTATATTCTACCCTCTTGTTGTGAAATTCTTCTCTGATACGCCAGTACTGAAATTCATGTCTGCGATGAAGAAACCACAAGCGTTAGCATTATCGACGGCGTCATCAATGGCGACATTGCCAGTGACATTGGAAGTATGTGAAAAAGAATTAAAAATTGCTAACTCAACGGCATCGTTTGTATTGCCGTTAGGTGCGACGATCAACATGAGTGGTAATGCCATTTATTACGGCCTAGTAGCTGTGTTTTTTGCGCAAATGTTTAATGTTGAATTAGGTATGGCTGCTTACGCTGCGATTATCTTCACATCGACATTAGGTGCGATTGGTCAAGCGGGTGTTCCTGGGCCGTCTTTCCTTGTTGTTGCAGTATTATTGGCTGCGGGCATCCCAATCGAAGGTTTACCACTATTGTTCGCGTTAGACCGTATCTTTGATATGGTGCGTACCGCATTGAATATTACTGGTGATGCTGTTTGTGCAGTGGTAATGGATAAATATAATCCAGAGCATCAAGTAACTAAATAATAAGAATTTAGTTAATAAATATTTAAGCTAATAAGATAAGAAGCCACACCCGTTCGGTGTGGCTTTTTTATGCTTAGAATTTATGGTTAATATCTAGTTAGACTTGATTAAATTGACTCAGTACATGTTGAGCTTGTTCATTGATATCTTTGGTACCATCCAACCAATGTATTTTAGCCCCGTTACGTTCCATCCTTCTAAACCAAGTATCTTGGCGTTTGGCGTATTTATGGATCGCGACATTGAGTTTATCAAACATGTCCTCATAACTAATCTTCCCTGCAACATACTGACTGACAAAGCGATATTCAAGGCCAAAGTATTCTAATTTTTCATGTGTTACACCTTGCGCTAATAAGCCTTTAACTTCTTCTATCATGCCGTTTTCTAAGCGTTCTTTTAAACGTAGGGTAATACGTTGGCGTAATACATTTCGTTCCCATTTGATCCCAAAATAGAGTGGTTTGATATCAGGTAGAGGGGCTTTAGCCGCAGGCGTGGTTAGTGATGTAGCATGCTGGGCTATTTCAATGGCGCGGTATAAGCGTGGTCGCACGGTAATATCGGTTGCTTGATACGCATCGCTGTCTAACTCAAATAAGATTTGTTGTACGGCTTCGAGTGCCATGTCTGAAAACTGTTCACGCTGGCTAATATTTTTATCGACATGCACAAATTCATAACCAGCAACCACCGCATCTATATATAGACCGGTACCGCCGACAAGGAGTGGTAATTTACCGCGTTGGTTAATGTCTTTAAATACCTTGAAGAAATCACGTTGAAATTGAAAGGCGTTATATTCTTTACCGGGTCCGATAATATCAATTAAATGATAAGGTACCTCGCCATATTCAGCTAAATCTTTGCCTGACCCAATATCTAAACCAGTATATACCTGTCGAGAATCACCCGAGATTACTTCCCCGTTTAATTGTTTTGCCAGATCGACACCTAAACGTGTTTTCCCCGATGCGGTCGCACCAAGTACGACGATAAGATTGTATTGTTGTTGAGACATGAAATTACCTGAATGAAAAATTGCGCTGTGTGCAGGCCGAAATGGTAACTCAAGCTTGCTATGTGACCAATAGTCTTTTTCACTTTGTCGTGAAACTTATTTTAATTTAGATGAAATTCAAAGGTTAATTAATGGAATATTGGATAAATCTCAATTATGCAGTCAAAAAGGTGGTATTTTTTCAAGATTATTCAAATTATACGCTAGATGATTAGGGTTTTAGCGTTATAATCGACTTCTTGTATTGTTACTTATGATCGGAAAAGTTGTAATGTCGCTTAATGCTCATCTTGATGAATTAGATAAAAAAATCCTTAATGCACTCATGGTTAACGCGCGTGTACCTTATGCTGAACTGGCAAAAAAGTTTAACGTAAGTGCGGGTACTATTCATGTACGTGTCGAAAAAATGAAAACAACAGGTGTTATTCTTGGCACTAAAGTTGAAGTATGCCCGAAAAAGCTCGGTTATGACGTGTGTTGTTTTATTGGTATTAATCTAAAGAGCGCAAAGGATTACCCTTCTGCGTTGGCACAATTAAAAGCGTTAGATGAAGTCGTTGAAGCGTATTACACAACGGGTAATTACAATATTTTTGTTAAGTTGATGACGCGCTCGATTGATGAACTACAAAAAGTACTGATTGATAAAATTCAACAGATTGAAGAAGTACAATCGACCGAAACATTGATCTCATTACAAAACCCAATTAGTCGTGGTGTTCACCCATAACCTTCACCGCTAATTATAAATGACATAAATGCTATAAGTTAGCCTCATCCTGATCAATAATGAGGTTAACGTCAATTTGTTGTATGAAGGAATATCAATGAAAGAGCAGGGATTCACTACTCATTTAGTTCATCATGATCACAACCAAAATTTAGAGTTTGGTGCTATTCACGCGCCAATTTATAACTCTGCCACTTATGGTTATGATGACATTCAAGATCTTATCGATATCTTCCAAGGCCGCCAAGCTGGCCAAGCTTATGCTCGTCAAGCTACGCCAACGATTGATATGTTGCAAAACATGATCTGCGAAATGGAGCAGGGTAAAGCATCACTCTGTTTTAGCTCTGGTATGGCGGCGATTGTTGCGGTATTTTTGACTTTATTAAAAGGTGGCGATCATATTGTTGCCAGCCGTTTCTTATTTGGTAATACCTCAAGTGTATTTGGTACATTAAAAAGTTTTGGCATTGAAGTGACACTTGTTGATGCGACAGATGTGGCTAACGTTGCTGCAGCTTGCCAAGAAAATACGAAAATGGTGTTTGTAGAAACAATTGCAAATCCTGCGACACAAGTTTGTGACTTAGCCGAAATCGGCGAGTTATGTGATGCCAAAGGTTTACTATATGTTGTTGATAATACATTAACGTCAGCGTATTTGTTCCAACCTAAAGTCGTGAAAAGTCATCTTATCGTTACTTCACTATCAAAATATTTTGGTGGTCACGGAAATGTGATTGGCGGCTCTGTAACAGATACTGGTTTATTTGACTGGTCACAGTACCCGAATATATTTGAAGCGTACCGTAAAGGTGACCCAGCTATGTGGGGTTATGCGCAAATGAAGAAGAAAGGCTTACGTGATATGGGCGCCTGTCTGAGTTCTGAAGCGGCTGGCCAATTAGCGTTAGGTTCAGAAACCATGGCTCTGCGAATTAAGCAATCGTCAGGTTCGGCATTAGCTTTAGCATTAATGTTAGAGAATCACCCAAAAGTTGAACGTGTTTATTATCCAGGTTTGGAATCACATCCTGAATATGCTCGTGCTAAATCGTTATTTTCTGCATCTGGATCGATGTTAAGTTTAGACTTGAAAGAAGGTTTGGATTGTTGCAAATTTTTAAATGAGTTGAAGCTGGTGATTGGCGCGACGCATTTAGGTGATAACCGCAGTTTAGCACTGCCTGTTGCGCCAACTATTTTCCATGAAATTGGCCTAGTAGCAAGACAGGAATCGGGTATTAGTGAGAATATGATCCGCTGTTCAATTGGTATTGAAGATACTGATGATTTACTGGCTGATTTTACCCAAGCACTAGCAAATCTGTAAGTTTATTAATCTCGTATATTGAAAGAAAGGCCTAAGTGAGCACTTAGGCCTTTTTGTTCGCACATATAAAATTAGTGAGCATGGTATTTATTATTATCTAACCATGATCTGCATAATCGAAGTCAATTTGTTTATCTTTATGTATGACTCGACAAGGGCCGTGCTCACGCTGAGTAACGGTTGATGCTGTACCTACATGTAAGGTAACGTTATCAAATATACATTTACTTACTTCGATGTTGTGTACGTGAAAGTATTGATCTAATTCAAGTTGTAGTTGCTGTAATTCTATTTCATCATTCACACGTTGTTGGTTAAACCTATTTTTTTCATACAGCATTTCTTTGATTTCAGCCACGACACCGTGATCATGTTTCCATTTATCTTTTGGCGGTAAATTATTAATTTTGATCCACAGCGAATCATCTTCTTCAACTAACGCTTTTAACTCTAGGCTACGGTCTTGTACTTGCACCCGAATTTCATCTTCTTGCATGGCACAAAAAACTTCAGTTTTGGTGCCAGACATCGCACCAATGCTGACTACTACAATACCATTATTCGCATTTACAGTGCCGCCAATGATATCTCCATGGCGGTTAAAACCATCACTCACCGTCAGCTTTCCTTGGGTATGAGTCACACTATGTAATAATTGCTTTGTAATCGTAATGTCACCAACGGCAGTTAACTCGGAGTATTGTACAAACTGAGCGCGTATTTGTCCTTGTGCTTTAATCTTGGTCGCGAGCTGTTGACTGTCCCCGTTATTTGTTAGTTGACGGCCTAATATGCCTTTATTGACGATAACATCACCTGCTGCTTCCAAGGTCGCGGAGTCAACAAACCCCATAACTGTTATATCACCACTACTTTTCACTATCATCTCGGCGTCAACATCACCTGTGATTAAAATGCTACCTTTAAACGTAATATGACCTGTGCCTATATCTACATTCTTAATCGTTAGCATATCATCAACTTGCAAGATGCCTTGGACCTCAACGGCTTGTCCTGTCATGGTTGCAAGTAATCTCAATGGATTGTTTGGGTCGATACGGGTACCCGGACCCGCTTGTAGCTTAGTGTCTTTACCTGACTTTGGTAATAGCTCTTTACCGAGTAAGTTGAATCCTTTGGAACCATTATCTGCGGGTATTTTTTCGATGAGTACGTCGTTAGTTTTAACCATGTTTATTTCACCAAGGTTACGCATATCAACATTACCATCTGTTTTTATTTGTGGCTGTAATAATCGTTCTCGGGCTAATGATACTTGGCGTTTCAATTCGGCATCTTTGCCATTAATTGGAAGTTGACCTTCGGCAACAGTAATCTTAATTTGTTCACCGGGTGATAGGCTCGAGAGTTCTGTAAGTTGTTCAGTTATTTTTTGTTTATCAATACCAAGGTGGATGTTGCTGTTAGTGAGCTCCGCTAAAATATCATCAATTGAAATTTGGTTATCACCCCAGCCAGCCGTTAAGTTCATTTCTGCTCGCATGCAGTCTTCATTAAGGCTGATATCAATTTTACAATTATTACGCTCTGCGAGAATAAAGATAAGTTCTTCTTCGCCAGCGCGTTTACCTGTAAGCTTATTTATTTGGGTGACGGCTTCTTCAAGGTTCGCAAGAATAGGAGATAGTTGATTGAAAGGCTCAACATTCAGTAATTCAAGTAAATCAGTTATTTCGAGTGGCGCGTGTTTATTTGGGAGCAGACGGACTTCGGCTTGGTTATCATCTTCGCTTAGCCTAATTAATGTTGAGTCCAGCATACAAGATCCTAAAGTATTATCGTTGATATTAGGGGAAGTTACGTTCCAGTATAGCAGCATAAACTTTATCTAAAGTAGTATAACCTATTGAAATACTCGGTTTAGTGATCTAAAACTTACTTTAGAGATAGATGAGTTTATTATGTTTAGATACATTGTTTTTTTGTTTGATAACTCTAATTTATTTGTTATTTAGAATGTAATCTCTGTTGATTATAATATTCTGAATCTTTTGCATAGTTGTTCCTTATTGAAGTACATTATTTGGTGGCTTGTTTTTGTTGAAATAAATGTTGAAGGGAGTTAGATAGTATTTATTCCCGATAGATGCACATTTCCCTTATTTCAAATAGACTGAATCTTTTAGTTCTGTGCATTTACTTGTTGTGGTAAGGCTGCCATGGTATTATCCGCACCCGTTAATTATACTGTTGTTGCCCGGTCGCAGGCAGCAGTTAAAAGACGCTTACTTATCTGGATTTTAGTCCAGATCTAAATATTACTACTTATTAGGAAAAGATTATGTCTTTCACTTTTGAAGCACAAGTACGTTCTGACCTTGGGAAAGGTGCGAGCCGCCGCCTACGTCACGCTAACAAATTCCCTGCTGTAATCTACGGTAAAGGCGAAGAAGCTATCTCTATCGAACTAGACCACGATACAGTTAACAACGCACAACGTAACGAAGAGTTCTTCTCTTCAGTAATTACGCTTGTAGTTGACGGTACTGAAATGGCTGTTACAGTTAAAGCTATGCAACGCCACGCGTTCAAGCCAAAACTACAACACATTGATTTCATCCGCGCTTAATATCGGATTGTTATAATTGTGATAAGAGCGCCATGTTGATGATTCGACATGGCGCTTTTTTTATGGTTTTTTACAGACAATCTGTGCAATGGCGCGGTCAGGATTACGTTCAATCCCTTCAAAATAATGCAAACATTCCCAGTCACTGAACATCGCTTTTAATTCTCCCAACTGTAATAGAAATGCATCACGATTAGGTCGACCAAATTGTCTGTTCTCGACAGTGAAAGTTTCATAGATCACAATACCGCCAGAACATACTGCTTGCTTGATTGCGTCAATGAGTGGACGGTGTAAATATCGAAATACGACTATGCCTTGATAGTGATTAGCGGGTAATTTCTGCTCACCATTTTCAAAGTCAGCTTGCCAGCATTGCTCGGTAGTCACACCCGGTACAGCCGCTATACTGGTTAATGCAGTCTGGTTTTGATCGGCAAAAATAGTAGGAATATTCTGTTGGTGCAGATACAGACCATTGCGACCAGCGCCACAGGCTAAATCCAATACAGGTTTACCTGACGGTTGGAATAAGGTGCTGTATTGTTGTAATAGTGCCGATGCTGTCATATAAACCCCTTAAACGAGTGCTAACCACGACATCACATCATGGTTTTTGGCGACACCCAGAATATAAGCAAAAATTGCTACCGCAGCCACACTTGCCCATAAGCGTATGATAGCTGTCTTACCACGTTTAATTGCAATTGTACCCACGATAATATAAGCGATAAGGCCGATTAACTTTGCCGTTAACCAAGCATCAGCAAACGGATATTGTTGGATTGTCATCATTAGATGACCCGCTAACAAGATAAGCAGCGTATCAATGATGTGCGGTAATATTTTGATTACCTTATTTTGTAATAATGAAGATTCAGTGACCGACAAAATTGAACGAAAAATAAAGAAAGTGATACTAAGGTAAGCCATGCCCATATGCATGTGTTTAACAAATGCGTAATCCATTTTAATTGCCCATTGTAAAAGTGATGTGATTAAATCGATTAAGGGGAATAAATTTAATATCCACCTTAATACGCGTGTTAGTGACGTCTTCGGCGAGAAGTATATCTAATTCTGGCGGGGTTAGGTAATACATACGTTTTTAATTTCCTATCTTAAGGTAGCTGACTTAAAATAGGTGTAATGTAAAAATTTGGAACTTATTGAATGCGATTTTATATTTTAATCTGCCTTTTACTTTCTTCTTTTGCTTATGCGGAACAAAGTGCTAGTGCATTTGACCCTGCGGCGAAGGTGGCGACTGCGCAGTTACTATCAACGGCGAATGGCGTTAATGGCGCAACGGTATTGTCTATGGGGTTAAAAATAACCTTAGATGATGAGTGGAAAACCTATTGGAGCTCACCTGGGTTAGCTGGAGCACCACCGAGTATTGACTGGCAAGGATCTGAAAACTTAGCGGATGTTGAATGGTCATGGCCGGTACCGCAGCGCATGATGGTGTATGATGTTGAGACTTATGGTTACAAACACGAAGTAATTTATCCTCTGCAAGTTACCGTTATTGATCCCAGTAAAGCTTTAGCGTTACAAGCTAAAACGACCATGTTAGTGTGTCGTGAAGTGTGCATACGTGCACAAGTGAATCTGGTATTAAATCTCCCCGCAACAGCAAGCAGCATTGATAAAGCCTCAAGTGCACAGCTACAGCCTTACGTCGCTAATGTTCCGGTAGATATTAGTGCCACGTCGGCTTCTATCCAACAGTTCGGTTGGGACAGTGCATCATCACAATTATTAATTGAAGTGGCAGGGTTAACAACGCCAGTGCTTGATAGTTTTGTTGAAGGTGTAGATTTTACTCTGTTTAGTCAGCCTAAAATAAGCCAGCAAGATGGGGTCACACGTTTAATTATACGGGTTGAAGACATGGCGGGCACACCTGCTCGATTAGATCCTCAACAAGCGTTAAAAGTGACGTTAACCAATGCACACGGGGGCATTACATTTACCGATACCATTAAACCCACCGTGATAGAACAAACCTTACCAAGTTGGATATACATGTTGCTGCTGGCGGTTGTTGGTGGTTTGATTCTTAATTTAATGCCGTGTGTATTACCGGTTTTGTCGATTAAATTATTAGGTGTGGTTGAATCGGTTAGTGAATCGAGTGCGCAACGACGGGTTAACTTTTTATTAAGCGCCGCTGGTATTTTTGTGGCGTTTTGGTTGCTGGCATTACTTTTCATAGGCTTAAAGTATTTCGGTATTGGTTTTGGTTGGGGAGTGCAATTCCAATCGGCTGCGTTCTTATTGATCATGATTCCGGTATTGTTGTTATTTGCATTAAATTTATTGGATAAATTTGATGTGCAGTTACCACAAAGTTTAATGGATAGGCTGTCTGGCTCTAATAAGGGGCATTTTTATCAAGGTATCTTTGCGGTGTTATTAGCAACGCCTTGCTCTGCGCCTTTTTTAGGTACCGCGGTTGCCTTTGCCTTAGCTGGCTCAGGCTGGCAGATTATGGTGATATTTAGTGGTTTAGCCTTGGGTTTATCACTGCCATATTTACTTATCGCTATGTGGCCAAATAGCGTGAAAGTAATGCCAAAGCCGGGTCTGTGGATGGTGCGCTTCCGTCAGTTTCTAGCAGCCTTACTTTGCGCGACATTAGTGTGGCTAATTTGGCTGTTGCAAGCACATTTAAGCATGATGTTGTGGGTTACTTTTAGCGTTATTATTTGTGCCATGGTGATTCTCTTAATCGTGAAACCGGGCCCTAAATCACTGGTCACGACATTTGCAATATATCTGCTGTTGGCGAATACCATTATTTGGTCGCCTGAGTCAGTGACGTTATTACAGCGCAGCGATACCCAGTCTGAATCAGAAATACACTGGCAGGCATTTGAGCCTGAAAAGATTGCGGAATATGTAGCGGAAGGAAAAACCGTGTTTATCGATATTACCGCCGATTGGTGTATTACCTGTGTGGTGAATGAACGTGCAGTGCTGCAACGTAGTGATATTATCACCCGTTTAAATGCGGATAACGTTGTAGCGATGAAGGGAGACTGGACTAAGCCAGACAGTCAAATTGAAGCGTATTTAAAACGCCATGGCCGTTATGCAATCCCATTTAATCAGGTGTTTGGTCCGGCATTACCACAAGGAAGGTTATTGCCTGAGTTATTAACGAAAGATGTCGTCACTATCGGATTGGTGCAGGCTGGACAGTAATTCAGACTCATTGCTGCCTTATTGTGGCGTGATATGGAGCAAGGCAAGAAACGGATGTAAACTAAACGCCTGTTTTTTGTCTTGCAGTTCGATTATTTTGCTGTTCTAATTGCGCTCTTCTGAATTTATACAAGACTCATTTTATTGTTGAACCAAGAGATTAACGGATTTATTGAACCGTTAAGTTGGCGAACAGATAAAATAGATATACGATGAAAACAGTTACTGAAACTTTAGCGCAGCCACGTTTAAACCGTGAAATGCGCCTGCAAAATGCAATGATCACTATGTATTGTAAACAGCATCATGTTTACCAAGGTAAAGTATGTCGTGAATGCGAACGTTTACAACAAATGACCGCGCGTAAACTAGCATTTTGTGAGAGTGGTATAGAAAAGCCCACCTGTGTAACCTGCACAGCTGTGTGTTATACCCCTGTTGTCTCCAAACAAGTTAAGACTATTTCTCGTTGGGGCCGCCTGCGTATTTGGTTTCGTCACCCTGTTCTCATGTCACTATATTGTTTTGATAGTCTCAAACCAAGTCAAATGCCAAAACCTAAATTACTAAATCTGTAGCTGACTGATGTGTAAATTGGTAGTTTAATCGTTGCTTTAACTTTTCGTTGGCAATGATGCAATGTGGTTTGCTGTTCTTAGTTGTAAAGCTTGGAATCGTAATACCCAGTTGTTTGGCTGCTTGTTGATAGAATGTTTGTCTGCTGGGATGGTGATCGCAACAGGCATTGAATACTTCTCCCCAACATTCTTGTTTGATCACTTGATGAATGACCCCAACCGCATCATGTTGATGAATTAGGTTTACAGGCGATTCTCCCGCATCAAAGATATGACCGTCGGCACTCTTTTTCGATAAACTTTTTGTTGGATTCCTATCTTCGCTAATAAGCCCAGCAAAGCGGATAATGGTGTAATCAATATTTTGTTGTTGCTGAATTAATTGTTCTGCCGCATACACAGTACTGTTTGGATTTAAGAGTGATTTTTCAGTCAATGCTTGGTCTGTTTTTTGATATATGCTGGTGGAACTAATAAAGATCAATTTACCCACTTGGTATTCTTTGAGTAGTGCTAACAATTGTTTAATTTGTACCACTAATGGTGAGCTTGCATGATTACCTCTACTGGCTGGTAACAGACAAATGGCAATATTTTTATTGCTTAATAAGCTTTTCCAATCACCTTGTGGTTCATTGCTAAGGGTGGCGCTTACTGCAGGGATACCTTGAGAAACTAAACTTGCTGCTTTTTCGGTATGGCTACAACTGACTGTAAGCGGATAGTCTTGCGATAATAACTGTCGTGCGAGTGGCTTACCTAACCAGCCCGCACCTATGATTGCAATTTTCGGTTGTGTATTTGTGCTCATATCCGTTGCCTGTATTATCAAGTTAGATACAAGCGTAGCGATTTTTGGTTATAATAGCGATTGATAATCTGTCGTAACATAAACTAAAGAGAAAACCATGAGTAGATTTATAGATAGCTGGGCTATCGTGCATATTGATGATTCTTATAATGCATCAGTATTAGGTAGTAGAGGCACTAAGCTACACTGGTGTAATGGCCGTGAAGAAGCCATTGAGTTTATTTATGATGAGTATCTCGCTATTCTGGCTGATACTGGCGAAATGGACGAAGAGTTAGTTTATGCCGCGAAAGAGCGCTTTGAAGTACTACAAGAACAAACGCAATCTGATGCAGAGTGGATCGAGCACGTCAACGAACTAACCGTCGATTTACGCCATATTGTTTGGTTTGGCAGCATTGCAGAAATGGCTGAATTAAACAATGAATTTGCGTGTGCTGTGCGTGAAGTGTATTGGGAAGAATTTGGTGAGTATGATGAAGATGATCCAAGCGCATTTGTGCCTGAAGATGAATGGTTAAACCTTTCAGAAGCCTTAGTCGAATATTTAGGCCGCGCAATCGTATAATTTAATCACGCTGCTTATCGATAACAGATTAACGTATCAGTTTTCGTTTAATACGTTAATCTACTCTCATTTATCCTCCCAATTTTTAAGTCATAGACTTACACGTCGAAATTAGCTACATTAACTGTTTATTCATACAGTCCGTAATTGTTAACATCATGAAACTTTATATTGCCGAAAAACCCAGCCTTGGTCGTGCTATTGCCGATGTGTTACCTAAACCGCATAAGAAACAACAAGGTTATATTGAAGTCGGTAACGGTGATGTCGTGTCTTGGTGTATTGGTCATTTGCTCGAACAAGCAGAGCCGGATGCATATGATGAAGCGTTTAAAAAGTGGCGGTTAGAGCACTTACCTATCGTACCTGAAACGTGGCAACTGAAGAAAAAGCCCAATACCAGTAAACAACTGACCGTATTAAGAGGTTTGGTAAAAAAAGCGACCAGTCTTGTGCATGCAGGCGATCCTGACAGAGAAGGGCAATTGCTGGTGGATGAGGTGATTGAATTTCTAAAAACTCCAGCGAAAAAGAAAAATACCGCCCAACGCTTATTGATCAGCGACCTCAACCCTGCAGCGGTGAAAAAAGCGCTGAATAATTTGCAAGCCAACAGTGATTATATTCCCTTGTCTGTGTCGGCATTAGCGCGTTCGCGTGCCGATTGGTTATATGGCATGAATATGACCCGTGCTTATACTTTACAGGGCCAAAAAGTCGGTTACCAAGGTGTGTTGTCTGTCGGGCGCGTACAAACCCCGATTTTGGGTTTAGTGGTGAGGCGTGATATCGAGATCGCTAACTTTGTCAGTAAACCTTTTTATGAAGTGCTGGTGCATTTACAAACCCAGCAGCAAGAGATGTTCACCGCCAAGTGGAAACCGAGTGAAGCATGTCGTCCATATATGGATGAAGACGGTCGGGTACTGGTCAAAAAATTGGCTGAAAATGTGGTCAGTCGCGTCCAAGGTCAAATGGGCGAAGTCACTAAGTTGGAAAAGAAAAATAAACAGCAAGCAGCGCCACTGCCATATAATTTATCTTCACTGCAAATTGATGGTGCTAAACGTTTTGGTATGAGTGCGCAACAAGTATTAGATACTTGCCAAGCTTTGTACGAACGACATAAGCTCATTACTTACCCGCGTTCAGACAGTCGTTATTTACCCAAGGAACATTACGGGCACCGTGGTAGTGTGATTAACGCAATATCCAAAACCAGTGGGTCATTGCAGCAAGCAGCCTTAAATGCCGATCAAAGTTTACGGAGCAAAGCTTGGAACGACAGTAAAGTTGAGGCCCACCATGCCATTATCCCGACCGAAAAAAGCAGCAGTGTCGAGCGTCTTAATAGCAGTGAAAAAAACATTTATGAATTAGTCGCAAGGCAATATTTATGTCAGTTTTATCCACCTTATGAATATGCGGACACGGTTGCAGAGATAACTATTGCGGGTGGTTTGTTCATCGCTAAAGCCAAAATGACCTTAAAACAAGGCTGGAAAATATTATTTCCGAAATCAGCAGGGAGTAATGCCAAACAAACTGAAGCTGAGAAAGAATTGGCCGCGCAATTACCGACCATTAAAAAAGGTGAAGAGGTGTTATGCCAACACGCTGAATGTATTGAAAAACAAACTCAACCACCGAAACATTTTAGTGATGCCACTTTACTTGCGGCGATGACAGGGATCTCTCGTTATGTCAAAGACAGTGAGATCCGTAAGATCTTAAAAGACACAGATGGGCTCGGCACCGAAGCCACGCGTGCGGGGATTATTGAATTGTTATTTAGACGTAACTTCTTGGTACGTAATAACAAACTGATTTTATCCACGGACGCGGGTAAAGGCTTGATTAATGCCTTACCTGAATCGGCGACCTTACCGGATATGACTGCTCAATGGGAATCTGTACTTGATGGTATCAGTAAAAAAGAAGCCAGCTACCAGCATTTTATGGGCGGCTTATTGCAGCAGTTAGCAGGTATGATTGAGCAGGCTAAAGCAACGCTACCGGATGGTTTACGTGGTCTTTCAAGCGGCAAGCCCGCAGGTGGACGATTTAAGAAAAAACCAGCCAAAAAAAGGACTTATAAAAAATCATAATCGAAAACTGAGAGTTACTCCCGTATTTATATAAGGTTGTGCTGCATTTAGATCAAATTGTGCCGCTATTGTGATAACTCTGTGATGAACAATTTGCTTAAATAGCTCATGATTAGTATATGGGAAGTTAACCAAGCAGGTAACGGAATGATTATTAAATGTAAAAAAAAATCTCAAGCAAGTGAAAATGATGTTGTAGCGGAACCTGTTTATCAGCAACGTCGACAATTCCTCAAACAATTAGGCCTTGCTGGTGTTGGTTTAGCCGCTGCGAGTCCAGCACAAGCCAGCATCTTTGATATTTTTGATAGTGGTAAGAAAAAAGCCCACAGTCAGGCGTTTGTGCAATCGCCATTGACATTAATTGGCAGTAAAGATTACGCCGATGGTGAGATCTGGACGCCTGAGAAAAAAGTACTATCACATAATAATTTTTATGAGTTTGGCACGGCGAAAACAGATCCCCAAAAAAATGCCCAGAACTTTAAGGTCGAACCATGGACACTGACGATCACTGGTGCGGTGGAAAAAGAAATCACTTTAGGGTATGACGATTTATTTAAAGTGGCGGATTTGGAAGAGCGTATTTATCGCATGCGTTGTGTAGAAGCGTGGTCAATGGTGATTCCGTGGATCGGTTTTTCGCTAGCTGAAATTATTAAAAAAGCTAATCCAACATCAAAAGCTAAATATGTCGCGTTTGAAACCCTATATGATCCACAACAGATGCCGGGGCAAGCATCTTCTTATCTGGGTGGTAATCTGGATTGGCCCTATGTCGAAGGTTTACGTATGGATGAAGCGATGCACCCATTAACCATACTTTCTGTCGGTACGTTTGGTAAAACTCTTGCGCCACAAAATGGTGCGCCAATCCGCTTGGTTGTGCCGTGGAAATATGGTTTTAAAGGTATTAAATCAATCGTTAAAATCCATTTATTAGAAAAAGAACCACCAACTACGTGGAATCGTCTTGCTGCTCGTGAATATGGCTTTTATGCCAACGTTAATCCAGCTGTGGATCATCAGCGTTGGAGCCAAGCATCTGAACGTCGTATTGGAAATGGCAGTGTTTTTTCTTCTAAGCGTATAAAAACATTAGCTTTTAATGGTTATGATGAAGAGGTCGCTAGCTTATACCAAGGTATGGATCTGAAGAGGTATATCTAATTATGCCAGTGCTAACCTATAAACGTATGCCGTATCTAAAGGCTTATATTCATGTACTGGCCATTATGCCATTAGTATATCTCGGGTTAGCAATTAATGCTGATGCATTGGGTGGTGATCCAGTGCAAGCTGTGATCCATTTTTTGGGTAAAGGCGCATTAAATTTATTACTCGCCACCTTAGCTATTTCACCTTTGGCAAAGCGTTACAAAGAAGGGTTGTTGATCTCAACCCGTCGTCTGGTCGGTTTATACTGTTTCTTTTATGCAATGCTACATTTAGTTGCTTTTGCTTGGCTCGATTTAGGCTGGGATCTCGGTTTATTCTTCCAAGAATTGGTAAAACGCCCGTATATCTGGCTAGGCATGATCGCCTTTATAATTTTACTATTATTAGCATTAACCTCGCCAATGTGTGTACGTCGTAAAATGCAGAGGAATTGGCAAAAATTACATAATTTCATATACCTAGCTGCAGTATTAACCCCCGTTCATTATTATCTGTCGGTGAAGTCTGGCTGGATAGAACCCATTATATATGCTTTTTTAGTGATACTCCTGCTATCTAGTAGACGAAAATAGCGCACCGCTGTGTTTAGTTACAATTTGACACTAAAAAAATACTTATTTGTTTTATAAAGTAACCTTTCCTTGATCTGCTGCAATTAATCTTTCTTGACCTTGCTTTACACTGTCCTAAACTCTAATTTTATATATCATCTAGCTGCAGGAATTTGAGATGAAACAACAAGCAAGCAATGTAGAGGTCAAGAAAGTCGAGAAGAAGGCCGAATGGAAGTTATTTGTCTTCTTAACGGTGTTCTTATTTCCAATCCTCGCTACCGTTAGTGTATTTGGTTATGGGTTTGTCATTTGGATGAGTCATATCCTTTTTGGCCTACCTACGCATTAATCAAATTAATCAAATTAATCAATTACTCATTATCCAGGTATTACAGTAATGAAAAAATTATTCTCTATAATCGCTCGCTCTTGGCGTGTGTTTAATAAACCAAGTAAACATATCTCTTTAGGTGTTGTGACTTGTGCTGCTTTTATTGCGGGCGTTATTTTCTGGGGTGGTTTCAATACCGCGCTAGAAGCGACAAATCAAGAAGCATTTTGTATTTCTTGTCATAGTATGAAAGAAAATAACTATCAAGAAATTCAAAGTACGGTTCACTGGTCAAACCGTAGTGGTGTCCGTGCAACTTGCCCTGATTGCCATGTTCCTCATCGCTGGCAAAACAAAATCGCAGCCAAAGCGCGTGCGAGTAAAGACGTATTTGGTTGGTTATTGGGTACGGTGGATACGAAAGAAAAATTCGAATCTAAGCGTTTACACTTAGCGCAAAACGAATGGGCTCGATTTAAAGCCAACGGTTCTTTAGAGTGTAAAAACTGTCATGACTATAAGAGCATGGATTTCACCAAAATGTCTGAACGTGCGCAAGTACAAATGCGTAAAGCGGCTGAGCGTGATCAATCTTGTGTAGATTGTCATAAAGGTATTGCCCACCACCTACCTGAAATGGATACCTCTGCAATCAGTGAACTGGGTAAAATGGCGAAAGACCTAGAAGGTAACTCATTTGAAATTGGTAAAGAGTATTACTCTCTGGTGCAAACACCACTTTATAAAGATGATAAAGAACCTGAATATCTGGGCGTATTAACACCAGCGACTAAGTTTAAAGTTATCGCTGAATCTGGCAACCGCCTGCAAGTTGAATTAGTGACTTGGCATAAAGCTAAAGGTTACGGTCGCGTGCTGTACTTCGATTTTGCTAAAAATATTGTGCAAGCAACATTATCAAAAGAAGCATCACAAGATGAATCGCTATTCGTTCGTGGTGATAAGAAAGAAGATGATCTAACTGGTCTACCTTGGGAACAAGTAACGTTCACACTATGGGTTGATAAAAAAGGTTATGAAGAAAGCCTACAAAACATTTGGGATTACGCGAAAGACGCTTACCAAACCACATGTAGTGTTTGTCATACCCAACCAGCAGAAGCTCATTTTGATGCAAATACTTGGGTTGGTATGTTTGCCGGCATGCAAGGTTTTGTGAACTTAGATGGCGACACACATGACGTGATCTTGAAGTATCTACAAAACCATTCATCTGATTACAGCAAAGATGCTCATTAATTCAAAGAGAAGTATGACTATGTTTAATAAAGACAAAAAGTCTAAAAATGAAAATGTATCTGTCAGTCGTCGCTCCTTTTTAAAAGGTGTGATGGCGACATCAGCAGTTGCTGTGATTGGTCCTAGTTTATTAGTACCAAAAACAGCAAGCGCAGCGACAATGGCTGAGCGTGCTGAATGGAAGTTAACTGGTTCGCACTGGGGGGCGTTCCGCGCTAAGATCCACGGCGGTAAAGTTACAGAAGTTAAAGCGTTTGAATTAGATAAATATCCAACTGATATGCTGCAAGGCATTGAAGGTATTATCTATAGCCCATCACGTGTTCGTTACCCTATGGTTCGTCTCGATTGGTACCTGAACCGTGAGAAAAGTAACACAAAACAACGTGGCGATAATCGCTTCATCCGTGTTACTTGGGATCAAGCTCTAGATATGTTCTATGAAGAATTAGAACGTGTCCAGAATACCTATGGTCCATCTGGTCTACATACAGGTGCTAACGGCTGGCGTGCAACAGGTCAACTACATAGCTGTGGTAGCCATATGGCACGTGCAATCGCAATGCACGGTGCATCAGTAAAAGATGTAGGTGATTACTCAACGGGTGCTGGTCAAACAATTCTACCTTACGTACTTGGTTCGACAGAAGTATATGCACCGGGCACATCGTGGCCGTTAATCCTAGATAACAGTAAAACGATTATCTTATGGGCAACGGATCCAGTGAAAAACCTACAAGTAGGTTGGAACTGTGAAACACATGATAGTTTTGAATATCTAGAAGCGCTAAAAGATAAAGTTGCTGAAAAGAAAATTCGCGTGATCAGTGTTGATCCAGTGAAGAATAAAACGCAAAACTTCTTAGGTAATGAACACCGTTACATCAATCCACATACCGATGTTCCGTTCATGCTTGCTGTAGCACATACTATGGTAAAAGAAGATCTGTATGATAAGAAATTCTTAAATACTTATGCACTTGGTTTTGAAGAATTCTTGAAATACGTTCAGGGTGAAACAGAAGATAAAGTTGAGAAAACCCCTGAATGGGCAAGTGATATCTGTGGTGTCCCGGCTGATGAAATCCGTGACTTTGCACGTTTGCTCACCAATGGTCGTACCCAGTTGTTATTTGGTTGGTCAATTCAACGTCAAGAACATGGCGAACAGCCATATTGGATGGGTGCTGTATTAGCTGCCATGATTGGTCAAATCGGCCTGCCTGGTGGTGGTATTAGTTATGGTCATCACTATAGCTCTATTGGTGTACCTACCTCTGGTGCTGTTGGTGCGGGTTCATTCCCACGTAACCCAGACTCAGGTCAAAAACCTCGTCATGAAAGCAAAGACTTTAAAGGTGCTAGCTCAACTATTCCTGTAGCTCGCTTTGTTGATGCACTGAAAAATCCAGGTAAAGTAATTGATGCCAATGGTTCAAAAATTACTTTCCCTGATATCAAAATGATGATATTCACGGGTTGTAATCCTTGGCATCGTCATCAAGATCGTAACAACATGAAAGCAGCATTCCAGAAACTGGAAACTGTTATCGCGATTGATTACAACTGGACAGCAACGTGTCGTTTCTCTGATATCGTGCTACCAGCTTGTACGCAGTACGAACGTAACGATTTAGATATCTATGGTTCATACCGCGCTAAAGGTTTATTGGGTATGAAAAAGCTAGTTGACCCACTATTCCAATCTAAGACTGACTTTGAGATCTTTACTGAACTAACGAAACGTTGGGGCAAGAGTAAAGAGTACACTCAAGGTAAGAGTGAAGTGCAGTGGTTAGAGCAGTTGTATAATAAATCTAAAGATGCGAATGTTGGTAAGTGGGAAATGCCAGACTTCCACGAATTCTGGAAAGAAGGTTACTTCCACTTTGGTGACGGTGAAAACTGGACTCGTCATGCCGACTTCCGTGAAGATCCTGAAGTTAATGCATTGGGTACACCATCTGGTTTCATTGAAATTTACAGCCGTAAGATTGCGCGTTTTGGTTATGAGCACTGTAAAGGTCACCCTATGTGGTTCGAGAAAACTGAACGTTCACACGGTGGTCCAAAATCAGCTGAATTCCCAGTATGGATGCAGTCTTGTCACCCGAATAAACGTCTGCATTCACAAATGTGTGAATCAGAAAAGTTCCGTGCTACTTACACAGTCCAAGGTCGTGAGCCAGTTTACATGAACTCTGCAGATGCGAAGAAACGTGGCATTAAAGATGGAGACATCGTACGTGTATTCAATGACCGTGGTCAGTTGTTAGCGGGTGCGGTAGTTGATGATAACTACCCTGTGAATGTGATTCGTATTGAAGAGGGTGCTTGGTATGGTCCTGAAGATGAGAGCATCGGTTCACTTTGTACTTATGGCGATCCAAATAACCTAACATTGGATATCGGTTCTTCGGAACTTGCTCAAGCAACATCGGCAAATACATGTCAGGTTGAGTTTGAGAAATTCAAAGGTAAAGCGCCGGCAGTTAATTCGTTCGGTGGACCAATCGAAGTGGTTTCATAATGTTATAAAACATTAGTTAGTACGGTTCGATAAAGCCTAATAGTTGGCAGGTTGTGAAAGCAATTTGCGATTATTAGGCTTTTTTTTTGCCTTAAGCTTTCTTGCTCTAAAGACTGGTGTATCATGCCTGTCATATTCCCTTTATTAGTGACTTCCATGGCTTTAACAGCAACCATTTTAAAAGCAAAAGTATCAATCGTTGATCTTGATAATCATGTTTACCTTAATGATATTCCTCTGACCCTGGCTCAGCATCCATCTGAGAACGATAACCGTCTGATGTTACGCTTACTTGCTTGGATGCTAAATGTTGATGCTGAAGCTCGTTTAAGCTTTACTAAAGGCTTAGGCGAAGATGAAGAACCGGATATTTGGTTTAAGTCTGATATTGGTGTGATTGAGCAGTGGATTGATTTAGGTCAGCCATCGGACAAACGTCTAAAGAAAGCCAGCAATCAAGCAGAGAAGGCGACGGTTTATACGTACGGCGATCGCAGTGCTGCATTATGGTTTAAGAAAATAAAATACAGCGCAGATAACTTATCTATTCAGTTTATTAATGATGAAACGGCAGAGCAAATGGCGCAGTTATATAGCCGTAATATGGAGCTACAATTGATGATCCAAGATGGAGATATTCAAGTGTTATCTGGCGAGAGCTGTATTGCGATTAAACCTGAAGTTTGGTGTTAAGCCTTAGCGTTTAATACGAATATTGACTGATGAGTAACGACAGTGACACTGATGTATGATGGTGTCTTCATTATCGTTACTCATGCTAGTTATGTAGTTAGTTTCTTAGCTTTTGTATACCCGTAAACACCATCAACACAATAAAACCTGCCAGTAACCCCATTAAGCCATTAATTATCACAGGAATTACTCCCGCTACAATTGCATTATTTGCGAATGCATCAGGTAACATCGTCAGTAGTGTGTGGATAACATCGTGAGAGCCTGGAATACTGTGAATGACGATACTACCGCCAACAAGAAACATTGCAATTGTCCCGATCACTGCTAACGAACGCATTAGTTTTGGCGCGAAAGTCAGTAGTCCATTACCGAGGTAGTGTTTGATACTTTTTGCTTGGCTGTTATTAACGAGATATAAGCCGACATCATCCATTTTTACTATGGCGGCAACAAGACCATAAACGCCGATTGTCATAATTAAGGCAATTAAGCTTACTACAATTAGCTGGGTTGTTAATGACTGTATTTGTACCGTACCTAAGGCAATAACAATAATTTCGGCAGATAAAATAAAGTCCGTTCTAATTGCGCCTTTAACTTTTTTATCTTCAAATTCTTCAACGGATAGTCCCGTTAATCCATCATCATCACTATTATCTTCATGAGCGGATATGGATTTAGCATGATGGATTTTCTCAGCCCCTTCAAAGCATAAAAACAAGCCACCGATAAGTAATAATGGGGTAATTAACCAAGGTGCTACAGCGCTTATGAGTAGGGCAGCAGGTACTAAGATAGCTTTGTTCTTAAAAGAGCCTTTAGCAACCTTCCAAACCACAGGCAGCTCGCGATCTGCGCTTACCCCTGACACTTGCTCTGCGTTGAGTGCTAGGTCATCACCTAATACGCCCGCAGTCTTCTTTGCGGCGACTTTGGTCATTAGTGCCACATCATCCAATACCGACGCAATATCATCGAGTAGGGCAATTAAACTTAGTCCAGCCATATTCAAAGTCCTCATTAATAAATAGCAACTCCCAACGAAAAATCTGGCAGTTGCTTAGTGAATAACCTTGGATACATAGCTAGATAACTTAACTGATCAATACGTACTTAAGGCTTTAATTTAAGTGTAATAGTACCAATAAATGTACCATTGTCACGATGAACTCCATCGAAAAAGTTAGTATCTGCCGAATCTGTTGTAAGGCGTGTAATAACATCTTTGTTTATTTGAGGTGCATTAGCTGCAGTAAAAGTGTCTGCACTATCGCTGCCTGCATCATATACGCGTAGATTTAGGGTTAAATTATTCTTCCATTTATTATTTTCATATAGTTGCAAATTATCAATACCAATAAACCAGTCTGGGCTAGGTGCCAGCATAGATACGATTGAGAAGTAAGAATAATTGGTGTTAGCAGAGAAACTTAATGAAACCGAGTTGCTACCTGCAGGGATTCCAGCGCCGTCGACGATTTTATCGGCATCGTTATTGGTGATGTGCGTATTGATTTCATTTATTAGTGTGCCTTTTTCTCCCGTTTCGGCAACAACAATGACTCCAGGGCTAGCTAACTCAGAGCGTCTGAAAATATTAATTTGATTGTTGTGGGTAAGGCCTATTAAGCCAGAAAAGTGTGCTGTCGCGGGGTAATTTGTTGGAAAGTTAGCTGCACTCCAGTTGGAGTTAAAGGTAAGTTCGTAAACGACGTCATCGTTTGGGTTGATGTTATTTATACTGGAGGAGTTTGGGTCATCACAGCCTGCAAGCAGTATGGTTAAAAAAAGTAGTGGTATGTAGATAAACTTCATAATAGCCTCGATATTCAAATTAAATGTTAATTTAAATCTTAGCTATCGGTTGTCACATTTCTATCACAGCACCATTACTTTTATATCCATATATTTCATGGATACAATCTGCCTAATAAAAAGCCCGCAGATTGTGCGGGCTAATACAGTCAGATTGTTAATCTTCTTCGTGACCATCATCGATGATTTCAGCTCTTGGCTTTCTCTTCATCGGCGCGAAACCGCCATCCACGGCGCTTGCCATTGAATCACGCATAGCTTGTTTCTTATCTTGCTTAGGAGCCGTATTCTGCTTGTGTTTCGGTGCGTTTTTATCACCTTTACGCGCGAGTTTAGTTGGACGCCCTTTATTACTTTCTGGTAAACGTTTTTTCGCAGGTTTTGGTTTAAGGCCTTTAAACTTAGCTTCAAAACCTTCTAACATAGTGCAAGGCAGTTTAACTTTTAAGTAACTTTGGATCTTGCCAAATGAAGTCCAGTCTTTCGGGCTTACGAGTGAGATTGCAATACCTGTTGCGCCAGCACGACCTGTACGACCAGTACGATGGATAAAGTCTTCAGGGTTAATCGGTAAGTCGAAGTTGATAACATGGCTTAATGTACGAATATCAAGACCACGCGCGGCAACGTCTGTTGCCACTAAGACTTCAACACGTCCACGACGGAAATCTTCTAACGTACGCTTACGTTGATTTTGTAACATGTCACCGTGAATTGAAGTGGCATTGATACCGTTATCAACTAATAGTTTTGCGAGACGTTCTGTATCTAATTTTGTTGCTGTGAAAATTAGCAGCTGGCGATAGTCTTCGGTCTTAGCAAGATGAACTAATTGTTCTTCTTTGTGCGTCAGATTATCAGAGAAAAATAAACGCTGTTCAATTTTCTCATGTTGATCGTTTGAACGGTTAATCTCGATACGTTCTGGTGCACGTAATACTTGGTTACAAATATTAGCAACGTCAACGTGCTCTAGTGTTGCAGAGAACAGCATCGTTTGACGTTTTACGTTCGGTGCACTGTTTGAAATTGCAGATACATCATCACGGAAACCCATGTCTAACATACGATCAGCTTCATCCAGCACTAAGAATTCTAAGTGCTCAAGCGAAATTGATTTTTCACGAATATGATCAAGCAAACGACCTGGTGTCGCAATTAAGACTTCTGGATTTTTACGTAATAACTTTTCTTGGTGCTGGAAAGACTCACGACCAATAATCAGTTGGATTTGATAATCCAGACTCATACCCAAATGTTTCATGTTTGCATGCACCTGGATCGCAAGCTCACGCGTTGGCGCTAAGATCACTGCACGTACAGCGCGGTGCTCAAAACGACGCTGCTTTAACATACGTTGTAATATTGGCAGACCATAAGCAATGGTTTTACCACTACCCGTTTGCGATGTAGCCATGATGTCACAGCCACCTAAAATAAGTGGAATAGCTGCTTCCTGCACCTCTGTTGCTTGTTCAAATCCTAAATGCTCGATTGAACTGATTAAACGTGGGTCGATACCGAAATCTTGAAAGCGCAAAGAAGCTACCTCTTAAATAGAATTAAAATAATTGCTAGAAATTATTTAGGGGCGAGAACTATATAGGAGCACAGCTCAAATTCCAACCCTATTTTCTAGTGACTACTGAGTATTATACAGCATAAACAGAAGATGCCTTCAGAAATAAATCATTATCCCTTTTTAAAAGCGTATTGTGCATTTGTTATTAATGAAAAATATGAGTTATTGCAGCAATTTTTACAATTTTAGCTAAATTTACTATATAGGTAATAGAAGGATGTATGGTATGCGGGATATCAAGGTCGATTCAAGTAAAGTCATTTTACAATATTCGTTATACAGTAAAATAAGAACATTATTGTTAGTGATGTTGGCGTTGGTTATTGCGGTTTTTTTTATTGCGATTGAAGTGACTGTTCAACAAGTTAACCCATTATTTATAGATGCATTTACTACCTTAAAAATAAACCTTTTATTAACAATATTGCCGCTATTATTAATCTCGCTTGTTCTCTCTAAATTGGTGTTAGACAAATTAGTCTCCAAGCCATTAGCGAAACTACAACAAAAGTGCCATGACGCGATTGCTGATAAAGATAATCATCATGAACCATTTAGCTCTCCTTATATAGAATTGGATGGATTAGTTAACTTATTGAATGACCAGATAGAGACAATGACCGAACCTCGAGTGAATAAAATACTGTTGGCGCAATCCAAGCAGCAATTTGTCGAGAGTTTAAGTAATGATATTCGAACACCAATGAATAGTATTCTAGGTACTGCTGAGTTACTTTGTGAAATGCCACAAAATATTAAATCCGCAGAATATCTGAAGTTAATGAAGCACTCTGCTAATCATATGCAGATGGTACTGAATGATGTGACTGATTACTCGAGAATCGAATCGGGTAATTTAGAACTTGCTAAAGTTCGTTTTGATTTGTTAGAAATACTCGATCAAGTTTACACCTCGCTACGTCCGTTTGTGCATAATAATTTACGCGTACGCTTTAGCCTGAATTATAGTGACGATCTGCATCGGTTTTATATCGGTGACCCGGTTCGGTTACAACAAGTGCTGGTCAACTTGGTTGCGAATGCGTTGAAGTTTACCGATAGAGGCTTTGTTGAACTTAAAGTCAATTGCAGCAAGGTCGATGATACAAATGAAGGAGGGGCAGTCGCAGATATTGTGTTTACGATTAGTGATACTGGCATTGGTATTCCAGTGACTAAACTCGCGCATTTGTTTGATAACGAGCAGCTACCTTATAATCATAAATCTAATGATTTACCGAGTGGAGGCTTAAGTTTAGCGATTTGTTCCCGTTTGATTAACTTAATGCAAGGCCGTTTACAAGTCGAAAGTAAATTAGGTGAGGGTGCACAATTTAAGATTAATCTAAGGTTGCCTCATGCTTACCAATTACGTACACAGCATATTATTGGTAGTAGTGATTTAGCATTAGATAAATTAGCAGGGTTAAAAGTATTATTGATCGAAGATAATAAAATGAATCAAATTGTTTTTCAGCAAGCGCTGACGCAATTGCAAATGCAGGTGTTTACTGCGAATACAGGTTTAGAAGGTCTAGATTTGATCCAAAAATACACTTTCGATATTATTTATATGCAGATCCCTGGTCCAGATGGTATTGCAACGACCAAGATGATTCGTGCGGGTACGAGTAATAATTGTAACACTCCCATTATAGCGCTTATAGAGGATGCATTTAAGTTTGATTTAGTGACCTGTAAGCATACAGAAATGGACGGTTATATTAATAAACCTATATCCAAGCAAGCTTTAATTGACGAAACGGTACGCGTACTTGATTTTGAAATACCCGTTACAGACGTGGTCCTGCCGATTAATAAAGAGTGTAAAGTCAGCTTAGAAGAGTAGGGTAGATGGTTCTCTTTTAAAGGCTGACGAAGTTGATCTTATGAAACTATCATGCTTTTTAGTGCTAACTGATCGGTGATATCTAAGTTCAGTTCGTTGCAAGCTTCTTCAAATGTTTTACCTAAATGGCAAATATACATTTCAATTGCGATCAGATGATTTTGTAGTGCTTGTTGCTGTTCCATACTTATACCTCCTAAGGTTTATGAGTTAATAAACTAGTACAGTTTGTGGATTTCTGTCTAGCGTTAGACTTAAATTACAGGTCGTTATGTTTATAAATGTTAACCCACGCACATTTATACCGCTTTAATACTTGCTCATTACGGTGGATATGACTCAGACTCGAGTATTTATTCGATGCTATGGGGCCTGTCAAAATGGAATTTACAACGACGATTATCACCAGTACTATTATTATCACTGCGTGCGCGATATTACATATATATGGTGCCTACCAAGACCGAAAGTGGTTATTTTATCTGTTTAAACCTGTGACCACTCTTTCTATAGCAGCTTTGTGTTGGTATCTTGCACCGGGGTTTAATGATTATGTCTGGCTGATCTTACTTGGTTTATTGCTCTCAACCTTGGGGGATATCTTCCTTATGCTACCCAAGGATCGCTTCATACCGGGATTACTGAGTTTCTTGTTGGCGCATATTGCTTACATTATTGCATTTTCGATGGCACTGGAGTTGACTTATACTTGGTCACTTATCTTCCCTTTGGCTATTATAGCAATGATCTACTTAACCCTATTGTGGTCGTCACTAGCAGAAATGAAAGCGCCGGTATTGGTTTATATGAGTATCATCGTAATAATGGCCTGGGTCAGTGGTGAGCGTTACCTTAGCTTGAATAGCTCGGCCAGTATGTATGCATTTATTGGTGCGATAGTGTTTTTGTTTTCAGATGCGACATTAGCATTCGACCGATTTAAAAAACAGTTCCATAGTGCTTATGGGGTTATTATTGTAAGCTACTATCTTGCCCAGTATTTTATTGCGCTTTCAGTTATATGACCAGTTATCTGAAGGTGTTAACGTCGTTACAGTAAGGGAATTAATTCGTGGCTAACCTAAATTTATCAGCACTTGCTATTTATCCACTGAAATCAGCAAAAGCAATTAACTTAACCTCTTCTCTCGTGAGTGAAATGGGTTTGGATCATGATCGTCGATTTGTTATTAGTGACATGCAAGGACAGTTTATTACGGGGCGGACTCAGCCTAAAATCACGACGATTAAAATTGAAGTCGTGGCGCAAGGTATCATGCTTTCAGCGCCACAGATGCCACCGATAGCTTTCACGTTTAAAGAGCTACAGCAAGATTATACAGATGTAACGGTTTGGGGGACTATAATTCGAGGTCAACGTTGCAGCGAAAACATTAATCAATGGCTAGGTAAGTTCTTACAGATAGACTGCCAATTACTTTATTTTGGAACCGGCTCTTCACGTCAGGTTCCTAATTTTGATAAACAATTAAGTTTTGCTGATGGATATCCGATTTTATTAATCTCACAAGCCTCTCTTGATGAACTAAATCGCAGCACACAGAGACCAATTGAGATGAGCCAATTTAGAGCTAACTTCATCGTGACGGGCTGTGAACCATTTGCAGAAGATAGTTGGAAACGGATCAAAATTGGTAATGCTGAATTTGAATTAGTGAAACCCTGCGAGCGTTGTATCTTTACGACATTAAGCCCGGGAAAAATAAGCTTTTCTGAAGACAAAGAGCCGCTTAAGACGTTAAGTTTATTCCGCAAAGGTAATGATGGTAAGATTGATTTCGGCCAAAATCTAGTTAGTCATAACGATGCGGAAGTTAAGCTTGGTGATAGAGTTGAAGTATTGGAATATCACGCGCCTAAGTTTTATGCTGATAACCGCCCTAAACAAAAACCAATTGTGTCAGCACCAAAGGCTGCTGTGAACCATAATACTGAGCTACAGGCTAAAACTTTGTGGGATAAAAATGAAACCCGACAACTTTGCTGTGTAGCAGTTATCGATGAAACGCCTGATACTAAAACATTTCGTTTTCGTGTCGAGCCTGCCGCTTTGTTGAATTATAAACCGGGTCAATTTATCACCCTTAATTTAAAGATGGGTCATGATCTGGTGATACGTAACTATACCTTATCATCATCACCAAGCCGCCCCGATTTGTTAGCTATCACGGTAAAACGGGTCCCAGATGGTAAAGCGTCAAATTGGCTTAATGACAATTTAGCGGTTGGCGATCGGTTAGGGGCGTCATCACCACGTGGGCCGTTTCATGCTTTTACAGCCACGACACCAAAATTATTATTACTGTCGGCGGGTAGTGGTATTACTCCCATGCTCTCAATGGCGCGTTATTATGCTGACACTGAGTGTGATAAAGATATCGTCTTCTTCTACTGTGCAAAAACGGCTGTAGATTTGATTGCGCTTGATGAGCTCCAATTACTCACGCGTCAGCATACCAATATGCGTTTAGTCTTAACCTTGACAGCTGAAAGTACACAGAGT
Organism: Moritella sp. 5; assembly: GCF_018219455.1. Classification (NCBI taxonomy): domain Bacteria; kingdom Pseudomonadati; phylum Pseudomonadota; class Gammaproteobacteria; order Alteromonadales; family Moritellaceae; genus Moritella; species Moritella sp. 5. The sequence continues at coordinate 4,719,534 of NZ_CP056122.1, read as the reverse complement.
GATTGGGCTGGGTTAAGGGGACGTATTGATCAGCAAATGCTGGCTGATGTGGTGCGCGACATTAGTGACCGATCATCCTATGTTTGTGGTCCCGAAACCTTTATGACGACAATGGCAGCTGCGCTAACGGCATTGAATGTACCAGCTGAACAGCAATTTCAAGAAAGTTTTGGTGATCATAAACATTCCGAAACACCTAGTGAACCAGTAAATATCTTATTGGATAGTTGGGATACCAGTTTTGTAGGTGACAATAAAACGACATTATTAGAACAAGCTGAAAGAAATGGCGTGAACATCCCCTATAACTGCCGTGCGGGTTATTGTGGTGTTTGCCGTGTAACGTTAGAGTCGGGAGAAGTGCGTGTACTTGCTGACCATGCATTAACAGATGATGGTAAAAAGGCGAAGAAAATATTGGCGTGTAGCTGCATTCCACAAACGGATGTCGTGATTAGTGCGTAATAATGCTGTTGTATTGGGAGCACTTATATTAATACTCTCAAATTGTAATTAGATAGGTGGTGCTTTAAAGTGTACCCACTTATATATAGGAGTTAAGACATGAATCGTACACTTGCCATTGAATTTTCGCGTGTCGTTGAAGCCGCTGCTCTTGCTGGTTATAAATGGTTAGGCCGCGGAGATAAGAATATTGCTGATGGCGCTGCTGTTGAAGCTATGCGTGTGATGCTAAATAAAATCGATATTGATGGTGAAATAGTTATTGGTGAAGGCGAAATCGATGAAGCACCTATGTTGTATATAGGCGAGAAAGTCGGTACGAAAATAGCCGGAGCTGACGCGGTTGATATCGCTGTTGATCCGATTGAAGGCACCCGTATGACAGCAATGGGTCAATCTAATGCAGTTGCAGTATTGGCTGTCGGCGAAAAAGGCGCGTTTCTAAAAGCACCTGATATGTATATGGAAAAATTAGTGGTTGGCCCTGATGCTAAAGACGCCATTGATTTACGTTTATCCCTTGAAGACAATATTCGTAATGTTGCTCACGCGCTAGATAAAGACATCAGTGAGCTAACTGTGGTGACCTTAGCAAAACCTCGTCACGATGATAAAATAAAAGCCATGCAAGCAATGGGCGTACGTGTGTTTGCGTTACCCGATGGTGATGTTGCCGCGTCTATCTTGTGCTGTATGCCAGATAGTGACGTTGATATGATGTATTGTATTGGTGGTGCGCCTGAAGGTGTTATTTCTGCTGCTGCTATTCGGGCTATGGACGGCAACATGCAGGCGCGATTATTAGCGCGTCATGATGTGAAAGGTGATACTCCTGAAAACCGCGCGGCAGGTGAAATCGAAATTTCACGTTGTCAGGCATTAGGCTTGGTTGTTGGTGAGATCTTACCATTGGATAAATTAGCGAAAACCGATAATGTGATTTTTGCCGCAACAGGTATCACTAAAGGCGATCTTGTTGAAGGTGTGCAGCGTAAAGGTAATATTGCAACGACGGAAACCTTGGTTATTCGTGGTAAGTCGGGCACTATTCGTCGTATTCAATCAATACATATGCTCAATCGTAAAGGTGCAGATTTACAAAGTATTATTTTATAACTCATCATTTTATAAACATAGAATCGTGATTGATTAGATAACAAAAGCCGCGTTATTAACGCGGCTTTTTCGTCTTTACAATATAGCGTTTAGCTTATGAGATAGCTATACGATCACTTGCTGCCAGGGCTAGGTCCGCTAATAATTTTTCAGTGTCTTGCCAGTGGATACAAGCATCGGTAATACTCTTACCATAAACCAAAGGCTCACCAGCTACGACAGCTTGGTTACCTTCTTCAATGAAGCTTTCTGCCATGATACCTGAAATTTGCATGCTACCGGTTCGCATTTGAGCCATCACATCTTCAGCCACGTTTAGCTGGTTAGTGTGTACCTTCTGGCTATTACCATGGCTAAAATCAACAACGACAGACGGTGCTAAACCTGCATCGCTTAATGCTTTGGTCGCTACGTCAATGTGTGATTTAGCATAATTAGGTGTTTTACCACCACGTAAGATCACATGACCAAATGGATTGCCGTGTGTTTGATATACCGTCATCAAGCCATCTTTATCTGGAGAGTAGAAAATGTGTGGAACTTGTGCTGCACGTACGGCATCGATAGCAATTTTGGTATTGCCATCAGTCCCGTTCTTGAAACCGACAGGGCAAGACAAGGCTGACGCCATTTCGCGATGCACTTGGCTTTCTGTGGTTCGCGCGCCAATTGCACCCCAACTGATTAAGTCTGCAATGTATTGACCGTTAACCATATCTAAAAATTCGGTCGCGATTGGTAAACCTATTTCAGTAATATCAACGAGCAATTTACGTGCTAAGCGTAAGCCTTTGTTCGCTTGGTATTGACCGTTTAAGTCAGGATCACTGATCAAACCTTTCCAGCCCACAATAGTACGTGGTTTTTCAAAGTACACACGCATTGCAATAACTAAGCTACTTTTATACTGCTCTTGCAATGGTTTTAGACGGCGAGCGTAATCTAACGCCGCGCTAGTATCATGAATTGAGCAAGGGCCAATGATAACCAGTAGGCGTTTGTCCTTGCCTTCAATAATCGCTTCGATTTCACGACGGTTATTGATTAGCTGTTTTGCAGCATTATCAGATAATGGAAACTCTTCAACCAGTTGACTTGGAGTTATCACCTGGTCGATATAGGTAGTTCTAAGTTCGTCTGTTTTAATTGTCATGATGTCTATTAATCTAAATATGGGCTGTGATCAGCTTAACGTAATTTCACCTTATTATAAAGATAATCAGATGTTAGCTTGATTCGAATCATTAAATCCTAATAACAGCAGTTGTTTACCCTGTTTTTGATAGGCTAAAAAACGTTGCTGTATATCGTTCGGCGCTTGCGTTGTCGGATAGAAGTCATGCTGACCATAAAACTGTTCAAGATGAGGCAAAGCAAAAGTGAACGTTTTATTATTCTGAAATTGAGAACGCATATGCCGTAAAATATGGTGACCAAGGCGTTGGCCTCGGTGATCGGGAGCGACCAACATACCCGTTAATAAAGATAACTCACCAATAGGGCGTAATCGCGCGCAAGCTACAATGCTATTACCCTCTTTTAATACAGCAATATGCTCTGCTTTATTGGGTCTTGAATAGGGCAAATATTGCTTATAGAAGGGCTTAACTAATGGGTTCTCTATTTTTTTTAACCATTGAAACTGCATGTTGTTGCCTTTTATTATTCGGTTTTGCATGCAGATACGTTATTATCTGCAGTGAATTATGCCTTATGAGTGTTAATTATTTCATGCAAATACTAAAAAATCACAATTTAAAACCTTATACCAGCTTTGGTGTTGATGCTTATGCCACACAGTTTGTCACCGTTACCACGTTAAGTGAGCTTAAGTTAGCACTACAGATCCCTGCGCCTCAACGGTTAATTCTTGGCGGCGGTAGTAATTTATTATTTTGTGATGACTTTGATGGACTTGTTATCCGTATTTGCTTGACGGGCATAGCAGTGAATGAATCGGCAGATGATGTGGTTTGTTTACATGTGGCGGCTGGAGAAAATTGGCATGAATTTGTGGAATGGTCATTGAGCCAAGGCTATGATGGCTTAGAAAATCTTGCGTTGATCCCGGGTGTTGTCGGAGCGGCACCAGTACAAAACATTGGCGCTTATGGCGTTGAATTTAAGGATGTCTGTGATTATGTGGATGTACTTGATATCGAGAGCCTAACAGTACAGCGTTATGTACCCGCAGAATGTCAATTTGGTTATCGTGACAGTGTTTTCAAAGGTGAACTTAAAGACAGCGCGGTGATCACCGCTGTCGGCATTAAACTACACAAACCTTGGATAGCCAAAATTAACTACGGACCATTAGCGAGTTTAGGGGCTGGAGCCTCGGCATTAGCAATTTTTAAGCAGGTTTGCCTTACACGACAACAAAAATTACCGGATCCAAATAAGCTCGGCAATGCGGGTAGTTTTTTTAAAAACCCGATCATCAATTTAACGCAATTTAACGCTATTGTGGCTAAGCACCCTAACATTCCTCATTATCCTGCTGGTGATGATATTAAATTAGCCGCAGGCTGGTTAATTGATCAATGCCATCTAAAAGGTTACCAGCAAGGTGGAGCACAAGTTCACACGGAACAAGCACTGGTTATTGTTAACACGGGTTCTGCAACCGCGGGCGACATTATTGCACTCGCAAAGCATATCCAAACCACGGTGATGGCGCGATTTGCAATTGAATTACACCATGAGGTTCGCTTTATGGGTCGTGATGGCGAAACCAATCTAGCGGAGGTGTGTCGTGGTTAATATGACGGTATCAAGGCAGCAACTGATTCGTTTACTGGCAGATGGTGAGTTTCATTCTGGAGAAGCTCTGGGTGAAAGACTGGGCGTTAGCCGCATGGCGGTAAGTAAGCAGATCAAAGTATTAGAAAGCATCGGTCTGGATGTATTTAAAGTGACAGGTAAAGGTTATAAACTTTCTGCACCTTTACAATTACTCGATGCTCAACTGATCGCAGACGGTAGTGGTGTCAGTATTGAAAGTCATCAAGTGCTTGGTTCGACTAATCAGCATTTATTGGATAAAGCGGCGTTATTAACCAAAGGTCACAGTTGTTTTGCTGAATATCAGACCGCCGGACGAGGACGCCGTGGTAAAAAGTGGGTGTCTCCTTATGGTTCACATCTTTATACCAGTACTTATTGGAGTTTAGACGCTGGTATTCAAGCTGCATCTGGACTCAGCTTAGTGATTGGTATTGCTGTTGCGCGTACACTCACAGAGTTGGGTATTGCTAATACCCAATTGAAATGGCCAAATGATGTATATGTGGATGGTAAAAAAATTGCAGGTGTACTCGTCGAGATTATTGCGACGGCAGGTGGTGAATGCCATTTAGTCATTGGCCTGGGTTTAAACGTGAATATGCCATTACAAGCCGGATTGGAAATTGATCAAGCTTGGACTGATATAAATCAGCAATTACCACACCTACTTGATCGTAATGAACTAGCCACTCGTTATTTAACACACCTAATCAAAATATTAACTGATTTCGAGCAGTTTGGTTTTGGACATTTCGTTGAAGAGTGGAACAATTGTGATGCATTTAAAAATTGTCCTGTGCTAGTTAGCGTCGGAAATAAGAAAAAATACGGTATTGCGAAAGGTATTGATCAAAGTGGGGCGTTGTTATTAGAAATTAATGGCATTATTAGTCCACAAATTGGTGGTGAAGTATCGTTACGACGTGCAGATACTTAATCTAATATTGATCTTAGTAATGATTTTTAGTCGAAATGGCTAATATTTCACCATGAGAACAAAAAAAAACTGGTTTTTATCGATTAAGGTTGCAAGAGGTCGGGGCTTACTCTAATATCCCTCCTCGTTAAGTGACGCCGCCGACTTAGCTCAGTAGGTAGAGCAACTGACTTGTAATCAGTAGGTCGCCAGTTCGACTCCGGCAGTCGGCACCATTTAACTCGTTACTGAAGTACAATATGTGGAGGGGTTCCCGAGTGGCCAAAGGGATCAGACTGTAAATCTGACGGCTCAGCCTTCGAAGGTTCGAATCCTTCTCCCTCCACCACTTTGTATTCAGGACGCATGCGGGCGTCGTATAATGGCTATTACTCCAGCCTTCCAAGCTGATAATGCGGGTTCGATTCCCGCCGCCCGCTCCAAATTTGCTGATATGGCTCAGTCGGTAGAGCGCATCCTTGGTAAGGATGAGGTCCCCAGTTCGATTCTGGGTATCAGCACCATTTTTCAGGTCAATTATTTCTTCTTCTCTATATTCTCCACACCAAATAACGATACCTTAAAAATATTCAAGATTTAAAAATCAAAAAATAAATTTAATTATAACGAATTTAAGCTATTTGTAATTCAAATATTATTCATAATTATTTACGAATAACTTGCATGAAAAACGAAAGCCCCTATAATTAGGTGCTCCGTTTGTAGGGGTAGCTCCAATTGGTAGAAAGGCGGTCTCCAGACTGATGTTTGTGAGTGCGATTATCTCCCTCCTGCCACTGTCATCACCGTGTAACAGCGGATTTTTTTGTCTTTAAGGTACAGGTTAGTAGTATGACTTCAAATACTGAAAACCAAGGAAAAGCACTAGAAACTGTAAAATGGGTACTAGTTGCTATAATTCTAATTGGCACAGTTATTGGTAACAATATTTTTAGTGAAGAATCAGTGTTAATCCGCGCAGTTGCTGTAATTATTGCCGCTGTTATTGCTGGTGGCATTGCATTACAGACAAGTAAAGGGCGCGATGCGCTTGAATTTGCATCTGAATCAAGAACAGAAGTACGTAAAGTAGTTTGGCCTACGCGCCAAGAGGCGATCCAAACTACACTTATCGTATTAGTTGTTACCGCTATTATGGCGTTAGTGCTATGGGGATTAGATGGTATTCTAGTTCGCGTAGTTGCATTTATCACAGATGTAAAGGTATAAGTTCATGTCTGAACAGAAAATGAGATGGTACGTAGTTCAAGCCTTTTCCGGTTTTGAAGGTCGTGTTCAAAAAACATTAACAGAACACATTCGAATTCACAACATGGAAGAATACTTCGGTGAAGTACTTGTTCCAACGGAAGAAGTTGTTGAAATGCGCGCTGGTCAACGCCGCAAGAGTGAACGTAAGTTCTTTCCTGGCTACGTTTTAGTTCAAATGGTAATGAACGATGAATCATGGCATTTGGTAAGTAGCTTACCACGTGTACTTGGTTTCATTGGCGGTACGAAAGAGCGTCCAGCTCCGATTACTTCTAAAGAAGCTGATCGCATTCTTAACCGTCTTCAAGATGCAATTGATAAGCCGCGTCCTAAGACGTTATTTGAAGTAGGTGAAGTGGTTCGTGTATCTGACGGTCCATTTGCAGACTTTAACGGTGTTGTAGAAGAAGTTGACTATGAAAAGAGTCGCTTAAAAGTTTCTGTATTGATCTTCGGTCGTTCTACTCCGGTTGAATTAGATTTCGGTCAAGTAGAAAAAGGCTAATACCATTAACCTTTTAGGTTAGTGGTTAGGTTAAATAAAATAAAATTATCATTTTATTGAATGTAATTTCAACAAAATGCTTGGCAAGGGCAGCGATTATATCTATAATTCGCTGCCCTTGTTTTTCGGGAAGCTTGTATTCATGTCGGATACAGCGTTCGCACCCATATTTAAGGTAAATTAAAATGGCTAAAAAAGTTACTGCATATATTAAGCTGCAAGTTTCAGCTGGTATGGCGAATCCTAGTCCACCGGTTGGTCCTGCACTAGGTCAACACGGTGTTAACATCATGGAATTCTGTAAAGCGTTCAACGCAAAAACAGATTCTGTAGAGAAGGGTTCACCGACTCCTGTTGTTATCACAGTTTATTCTGATCGTTCGTTCACGTTCGTAACAAAGACTTCTCCAGCATCTTTCTTACTTAAGAAAGCGGCAGGCATCAAGTCTGGTTCTGGTCGTCCTAACACTGAGAAAGTGGGTACTGTTACTCGCGCTCAGCTGGAAGAGATCTCTAACACTAAACAACCAGACCTTACGGGCGCTGATCTAGAAGCTATGGTTCGCACTATTGCTGGTACAGCTCGCTCAATGGGCTTGAACGTAGAAGGATAATACTGATCATGGCTAAACTTTCTAAACGTATGCGTACGATCCGCGAAAAAGTGGAATCTACAAAAGCTTACGAAATCAACGAAGCTGTTGAACTTCTTAAAGAATTAGCATCTGCTAAATTCAAAGAAAGCATCGACGTTTCTGTAAACCTAGGTATTGATTCACGTAAATCTGACCAAAACGTTCGTGGCGCTACTGTGCTACCACACGGTACTGGTCGTGACGTACGTGTTGCAGTATTTACACAAGGTGCTAACGCTGAAGCTGCTAAAGCTGCTGGCGCTGACATCGTAGGTATGGACGATCTAGCTGCACAAGTTAAAGCCGGTGAGCTTAACTTTGATGTTGTTATCGCATCTCCAGACGCTATGCGTGTTGTTGGTCAACTAGGTCAAATCCTAGGTCCACGTGGTTTAATGCCAAACCCTAAAGTTGGTACTGTAACTCCTGACGTTGCGACTGCAGTTAAAAATGCTAAGTCTGGTCAAGTTCGTTACCGTAACGACAAAGCTGGCATCATCCACACTACTATCGGTAAAGTGGATTTTGAAGCAGCGCAAATCAAGGAAAACCTTGAAGCTCTACTTAAAGCATTAAGCAAGTCAAAGCCTGCTTCTGCTAAAGGTCAATTCATCAAGAAGATCAGCCTATCTACTACGATGGGTGCTGGTCTAACTGTTGATGTTGCAACTGTAGAGACTAAATAATTTACAGGAACTAAATTATTTAGTATAATTCGGTTCCTTAAATTTAGCTGGTCGGTTAATACTAATTTATTAATATTAACCGATGAGTAAAAAATGTGGGTTGAAGTAAGTGCATCGAGTTTAATACTTAGTGTTGTTTACTTCCGTCCAAGACCGTAGGAGTTGTGCTTACTCTGTAAGAATAACTTAATAATGATCGGCTATTTTAGTTAATACTTGATCTTTCCTACGTAGATGGTGCAGGACCTCTGAAGAATTTATTTTTTTCTGGAATCCAAGCCGTAATGGTTCGGCTGATGTGACTGCTAAGGCAAGATATCGGTCGGAAATTTTAAATACCGAATTTTTTTCGGTTTTATCCAGGAGTATAGACCATGGCATTAGGTCTCGACGACAAAAAAGCAATTGTTGCTGAAGTCAACGAAGCTGCCAAGGCTGCGCTTTCTGCAGTAGTTGCTGATTCACGTGGCGTTACTGTAGGTGCAATGACTGGTCTTCGTAAGCTTGCTCGTGAGAATGGCGTCTACATCCGTGTAGTACGTAACACTCTTATGAAGCGTGCTGTTGAAGGTACGGATTTTGCGTGCCTTAACGAAGTATTTACCGGTCCAACTCTGATCGCATTCTCTAATGAGCACCCAGGTGCTGCAGCTCGTCTTTTAAAAGACTTCGCTGCACAAGAAGAATCTTTCGAAGTTAAAGCGTTAGCATTTGAAGGCGAATTTATCGGTGCAGAAAACATTGATAAACTAGCTAAACTACCAACATACGACGAAGCTATTGCTCAGTTAATGATGACTATGAAAGAAGCATCAGCTGGCAAACTTGTACGTACATTGGCTGCTTTACGCGATCAAAAAGAGCAAGAAGCTGCTTAATTTAGCCGCTTTGTCTAAAATAAATTTTAATATATTAGGAATGACACATGTCTATCACTAAAGACCAAATCATCGACGCAATTGCTGAACTTTCTGTTATGGAAGTTGTTGAATTAATCGAAGCAATGGAAGAAAAATTCGGCGTATCAGCTGCAGCTGCAGTTGTTTCTGGCGGCGCTGCTGCTGCTGCTGAAGAAGAGCAAACAGAATTCGACGTAATTCTTGCTTCTTTCGGCGACAACAAAGTTAAAGCTATTAAAGCTGTTCGTGCTGCTACAGGCCTAGGTCTTAAAGAAGCTAAAGGTGTTGTTGAATCTGCACCTGTAGCTGTTAAAGAAGCTGTAGAAAAAGCTGAAGCTGAAGAACTTAAGAAAGTTCTAGAAGAAGCTGGTTGTACTGTTGAGATCAAATAGTCTATTCTTAAATAGATTATTGCCCTCATAAGGCATTGGCTGGTGATTCTTTAATCGCCGGCCTTTTTGCGCTATAGGATGTTTGGAAATTTCACATCATTTCAACCAAAATTCTGCGCACTGTTTAGCCCAATTCTTTTGGTCGAGACAGGATAAAAAACATATAATGATGTTGTTAGAGCTGTCCTTTTTAAGGGCAGAGTGGGTCACTTATCAGCGAGCTGAGGAACCAAATGGTTTACTCTAATACCGAAAAAAAACGTATCCGTAAAGACTTTGGTAAAAGTGCACCAGTTGTGGCTAAGCCGCAAATGTTGGCTATTCAAACTAGCTCTTTTAAAAAGTTTTTAGAAATGGATCACACAGGTGAATACGGCCTGGAAGCAGCATTCCGTAGCGTGTTCCCTATTAAAAGTTACTCTGGAACTTCTGAACTTCAATATGTATCGTACCGTTTAGGCGAACCTGTATTTGAAGTTAAAGAATGTCAAACCCGTGGTGTTACTTATTCTGCACCGCTGCGTGTTAAATTACGTCTTGTATTATACGATCGTGATGCACCAGCAGGTACTATTAAAGATATCAAAGAACAAGAAGTCTACATGGGCGAAATCCCATTAATGACTGAAACTGGTACTTTTGTTATCAATGGTACAGAGCGTGTTATCGTATCTCAGTTACACCGTAGTCCTGGTGTATTCTTCGATCACGACAAAGGTAAAACCCATTCATCAGGTAAAGTATTATATAACGCACGCGTTATTCCTTACCGTGGTTCATGGTTAGACTTTGAATTCGATCCGAAAGATAGTTTATTCGTTCGTATTGACCGTCGACGTAAATTACCATCATCAATTATTCTTCGTGCACTTGAGTTCACGACGGAAGAAATCTTAGCAATCTTCTTCGACACTACGCGTTTTGAAGTTAAAGATGGCAAGTTATTGATGGAACTACAGCCAGACCGTCTACGTGGCGAAACGGCGGTATTTGACATCGTAGCTAACGGTGAAGTATACGTTGAAAATGGTCGTCGTGTTACTGCTCGTCATATCAAGAAATTTGAAAAGAACGGCGTAACAGAGATCGAAGTACCATTAGAGTATATCGCTGGTAAAGTAGCCTCTAAAGATTACGTTAATGAAGAAACAGGCGAAGTGATTGTTGCAGCGAATGCTGAACTAACACTAGAATCTGTTGCTGAATTATCACAAGCTGGTATCAAGGTAATTGATGTTCTTTATACGAACGACCTTGATGTAGGTAGTTACATGTCTGACACATTACGTGTTGACTCAACTACTAACAAACTTGAAGCGCTAGTTGAAATCTACCGTATGATGCGTCCTGGTGAACCACCAACGCGTGAAGCGGCAGAATCATTATTCCAAAATCTTTTCTTCGCAGAAGAACGTTATGATCTATCTACTGTAGGTCGTATGAAGTTTAACCGCCGTATTGGCCGCGAAGAAGATACTGGCTCAGGCATTCTGAACAAAGCTGATATTGTTGAAGTGATGAAAACTTTGATTAATATCCGTAACGGTAAGGGCGAAGTTGATGATATCGATCACCTTGGCAACCGTCGTATTCGTTCAGTTGGCGAAATGGCAGAAAACCAATTCCGTGTTGGTTTAGTTCGTGTAGAACGTGCTGTTCGTGAACGTCTAAGTCTTGGTGATCTTGATGCAGTAATGCCACAAGATTTAATCAATGCTAAGCCGATTTCAGCTGCGATCAAAGAGTTCTTTGGTTCATCACAACTGTCTCAGTTCATGGATCAAAATAACCCATTGTCAGAAGTGACGCACAAACGTCGTATTTCTGCATTAGGTCCTGGTGGTCTAACACGTGAACGTGCTGGTTTTGAGGTACGTGACGTACATCCAACTCACTACGGTCGTTTATGTCCAATTGAGACTCCAGAGGGACCAAACATTGGTCTAATTAACTCATTAGCTGTATTTGCCCGTACTAACGATTATGGTTTCTTAGAAACACCATTCCGTAAAGTCATCAACGGTCAAGTTACTAATGACGTTCAATACCTTTCTGCTATCGAAGAAGGTCTGTATGCAGTAGCACAGGCTAACGCAACTATCGATACAAATGGTGTATTACAAGATGAATTTATTCCATGTCGTCACAAAGGTGAAACAACCTTTATGTCTTCGGACCAAATTCAGTATATGGACGTATCTCCACAGCAAATTATTTCTGTGGCGGCATCGCTAATTCCGTTCCTAGAACACGATGATGCTAACCGTGCATTGATGGGTGCGAATATGCAACGTCAAGCAGTACCAACACTAAATGCTGATAAGCCATTAGTCGGTACTGGTATTGAACGCGCGGTAGCAATCGATTCTGGTGTAACTGTTGTTGCGCTACGTGGCGGTTCAATCGACTATGCTGATGCAAGTCGTATCATCGTTAAAGTTAACGAAGATGAACTTGTACCAGGTGAAGCGGGTATTGATATCTACACGCTAACTAAGTACACACGTTCGAACCAAAACACATGTATTAACCAACGCCCAACAGTATTAACTGGTGAAGCAGTGGTTAAAGGTGACGTGCTTGCTGACGGTCCTTCAACAGACTTAGGTGAATTAGCACTTGGCCAAAACATGCGTATCGCATTCATGCCTTGGAATGGTTACAACTTCGAAGATTCAATTCTTGTATCTGAACGTGTTGTAAAAGAAGATCGTCTAACGACAATCCACATTCAAGAATTGTCATCGATTGCGCGTGATACTAAACTTGGTAGCGAAGAGATTACTGCGGATATCCCTAACGTGGGTGAAAGCGCATTATCTAAACTAGATGAGTCTGGTATTGTTTACGTTGGTGCTGAAGTTAAGCCGGGTGATATCCTGGTAGGTAAAGTAACCCCTAAAGGTGAAACACAATTAACGCCTGAAGAAAAGCTTCTACGAGCTATCTTCGGTGAAAAAGCATCTGATGTAAAAGACAGTTCATTACGTGTACCTAACTCTGTTTACGGTACTGTAATTGACGTGCAAGTATTTACCCGTGATGGCGTAGATAAAGACAAACGTGCACAAGACATCGAGCAGATGCAACTGCGTGAAGCGAAAAAAGACTTAACTGAAGAGTTATCTATCTTCGAAGAAAGCTTATTCGGTCGCGTTAAATCTCTATTACTTGCTGCAGGTAAAACGGAAGAGCAACTTAATGCTGTTTCTCGCGCACAATGGTTAGAGATTGTTCTTTCTGATGAAGAACAACAGATTCAATTAGAAGGCCTAGCTAAGCAACATGATGAGCTACGCGCTGACTTTGATTCTAAGTTTGATATCAAACGCCGTAAAATTACCCAAGGTGATGACCTAGCACCGGGTGTACTTAAGATTGTTAAAGTATACCTAGCTGTTAAACGTCGTATCCAACCGGGTGATAAGATGGCTGGTCGTCATGGTAACAAAGGTGTGATCTCAACAATCGTTCCTATTGAAGATATGCCACACGATAAGTTTGGTGAGCCAGTTGATATCGTACTTAACCCGTTGGGTGTACCATCGCGTATGAACATCGGTCAGGTACTTGAAGTTCACTTGGGCCTTGCTGCTCGTGGTATCGGTAGTAAAATCGATAACATGATCAAAGAACAACAAGATCTTGCTAAGATCCGTGAATTTATGCAAAAAGCATATGACATCGGTAATACGCATCAGAAAGTTGATTTATCAACATACTCTGACGAGCAAGTTCGTGTTCTTGCGCACAACTTACGTAAAGGTCTGCCAATGGCAACGCCTGCGTTTGATGGTGCAGCTGAAGCTGAAATCAAAGAAATGCTTAAATTGGCTGATTTACCAGAATCAGGTCAATTAGAGTTATTTGATGGTCGTACTGGTGACGTGTTCGAACGTCCAGTTACCGTTGGTTACATGTATATGCTGAAACTGAATCACTTGGTTGATGACAAGATGCATGCACGTTCTACCGGTTCTTACAGCCTAGTTACTCAGCAACCGCTGGGTGGTAAAGCTCAGTTCGGTGGTCAGCGTTTCGGTGAGATGGAAGTATGGGCTCTGGAAGCATACGGTGCAGCATATACTCTACAAGAGATGCTAACTGTTAAGTCTGATGACGTGAACGGTCGTACTAAGATGTATAAAAACATCGTAGACGGCGATCATCGTATGGACCCAGGTATGCCTGAATCATTCAACGTATTGTTGAAAGAGATCCGCTCATTGGGTATCAACATCGAACTAGATGAAAACAAAGGTAAGAAATAAGCTCTTATTAAGAGATTATTCAGACTTTTGAATTAGCATTGCGCCTCGACTCATTCTGTGAGTTGAGGCTGCGTAGTTTTCACTCCCAGTGGAGAAAAACGTGAAAGACTTATTAAAGTTTCTAAAACAGCAAGGTAAGACCGAAGAGTTCGATGGTATCAAGATTGGTCTAGCTTCTCCGGAACAGATCCGTTCTTGGTCTTTTGGTGAAGTTAAAAAGCCAGAAACCATCAACTACCGTACCTTCAAACCTGAGCGTGACGGTTTATTCTGTGCGCGTATTTTCGGCCCAGTAAAAGATTACGAATGTCTTTGCGGAAAATATAAGCGTCTGAAGCACCGTGGTGTTATCTGTGAAAAATGTGGCGTAGAAGTAACGCAAACTAAAGTTCGTCGTGACCGTATGGGCCACATCGAATTAGCGTCTCCTGTTGCACACATTTGGTTCTTGAAATCATTACCATCTCGCATCGGTCTATTACTAGACATGACGCTACGTGATATCGAACGTATTCTTTACTTCGAATCATATGTTGTTATCGAACCAGGTATGACTTCGCTAGAACGTGGCATGATGCTGACTGAAGAGCAGTATCTTGACAACCTAGAAGAATGGGGTGATGAATTTGATGCGAAGATGGGTGCAGAAGCTGTACTTTCTTTGTTACAAGATCTAAACCTAAACCAAGACATCGAAGAAATGCGTGAAGAATTAGAGACTACAAACTCTGAAACTAAACGTAAGAAGATCACTAAACGTCTTAAACTAATGGAAGCATTCGCTGTATCTGGTAATAAACCAGAGTGGATGATCATGAACGTACTGCCGGTATTACCGCCAGATCTTCGTCCATTAGTACCACTAGATGGTGGCCGTTTCGCGACTTCTGATCTAAATGACCTTTATCGTCGTGTGATCAACCGTAACAACCGTCTAAAACGTCTATTAGATCTAGCTGCACCAGATATTATCGTACGTAACGAAAAACGTATGTTACAAGAATCTGTTGATGCACTATTAGATAATGGTCGTCGTGGTCGTGCGATTACAGGTTCTAACAAACGTCCTCTTAAATCTTTGGCTGATATGATCAAAGGTAAACAAGGTCGTTTCCGTCAGAATCTACTAGGTAAACGTGTAGATTACTCTGGTCGTTCTGTAATTACAGTAGGTCCAACGTTACGCTTACACCAATGTGGTCTACCTAAGAAAATGGCACTTGAGTTATTCAAGCCATTCATCTACGGTAAATTAGAATCACTTGGTTTTGCAACAACGATTAAAGCAGCTAAGAAAATGGTTGAACGCGAAGGCGCTGAAGTTTGGGATATCCTAGACGGCGTGATCCGCGAACATCCAGTAATGCTTAACCGTGCACCAACACTGCACAGACTTGGTATTCAAGCATTCGAACCTGTTCTAATTGAAGGTAAAGCGATTCAGTTACACCCATTAGTATGTTCTGCATACAACGCCGATTTCGATGGCGATCAGATGGCTGTACACGTACCGTTAACAATTGAAGCTCAATTGGAAGCGCGTACACTGATGATGTCTACGAATAACATTCTTTCACCTGCGAATGGTGAACCGGTTATCGTACCTTCTCAAGACGTTGTATTAGGTCTTTACTACATGACTCGTTCTGGCGTTGGTGCTAAGGGTGAGGGAATGGTACTAGGTAGCCCTGAAGAAGCTGAAAAGCTTTATCGCAGCCACCTTGTTGAGCTACATGCACGTGTTAAAGTACGTATTACTGAACATCTTAAAGATGAAAATACTGGTGAAGTTACAGTTCGCACTGAACTGAAAAACACAACAGTTGGTCGTGCGATTCTTTCTTTAGTAGCACCTAAGGGTCTACCATATGAATTAATCGATCCGATTAAAACTTTAACTGCTGAAGAAGAAGCTAAACTTGCAGCGAATCCAGCTAACTGGATCCTGAAAGTATCTAACGAAGCGTTAGGTAAAAAGCAGATTGGTAAGCTACTGAATGACTGTTACCGTCTATTAGGTCCGAAAGACACTGTTGTTTTCGCTGACCAAATAATGTACACCGGTTTCCATTATGCTGCGCTTTCTGGTGCATCAGTTGGTATCGATGACATGGTTATTCCGGATGCGAAGAAAACGCTAATTGAAGCGGCTGAACTAGAAGTAACTCAAATCCAAGAACAATTCCAGTCTGGTCTTGTTACTGCGGGTGAGCGTTACAATAAAGTGATTGATATTTGGGCTCGTGCCAATGAGCACATCTCAAAAGCAATGATGGATAACTTGTCTACAGAAACTAAAGCTAACTCTTTAGGTGATGCTGAGACACAGAAATCTTTCAACAGCATCTTTATGATGGCCGATTCTGGTGCACGTGGTAGTGCGGCACAGATTCGTCAGCTAGCTGGTATGCGTGGTCTGATGGCGAAACCAGATGGTTCGATCATCGAAACACCTATTACGGCTAACTTCCGTGAAGGTCTAAACGTACTTCAGTACTTCATCTCAACGCATGGTGCACGTAAAGGTCTAGCCGATACAGCACTTAAAACAGCAAACTCGGGTTACCTAACTCGTCGTCTTGTTGACGTTGCACAAGATCTTGTGATTAACGAGATTGATTGTGGTACTGAAAATGGTCTAATCATTACTCCTCATATTGAAGGTGGTGATGTTGTTGAACCACTACGCGATCGTGTTCTTGGTCGTGTTGTTGCTGAAGATGTTGTGAACCCAAGTACTGGTGAAGTGATATTGCCACGTAATACATTACTTGACGAAAAACTTTGTGATTTCTTAGAAGAGCACTCAGTTGATCAGATGAAAGTACGTTCTGTAATTACTTGTGACAATGACTTCGGTGTTTGTGCAGCTTGTTACGGTCGTGATTTAGCACGTGGTGTAATGGTTGGTCAAGGTGAAGCAGTTGGTGTTGTTGCAGCACAATCAATTGGTGAACCTGGTACACAGTTAACGATGCGTACATTCCACATTGGTGGTGCGGCATCGAGAGCCTCTGCTGAAAATAATATCCAAGTTAAAAACACGGGTACTATTAAGTTCCATAACGAGAAATTCGTTGAGAACGCAGATGGCAAACTGGTTATTACTTCACGTTCATCAGAAATTACGATTATTGATGAAAACGGTCGTACTAAAGAAAGCCATAAATTACCTTACGGTTCTGTTGTTGAATATAAAGATGGCGCAGCTGTTGAGTCTGGTAGCATTATTGCTAACTGGGACCCGCATACTCACCCAATCATCACTGAGGTGGCTGGTCAAATTAAGTTTGTTGACTTAATTGATAGTATTACGGTTACTAAGCAAACTGATGATCTAACTGGTCTATCTAGCACGGTAATTCTAGATCCTGCAGCACGTGTTGCCGCTGGTAAAGATTTACGTCCTATGGTTAAACTTGTTGATGCTGCAGGTAATGATTTATTCATTCCTGGTACAGAAGTTGTTGCACAATACTTCTTACCTGCAAACGCAATCGTTAACTTAGAAGATGGCGCATTAGTGACTATTGGTGAAGCGTTAGCGCGTATTCCTCAAGAAAGCTCGAAAACACGTGATATTACGGGTGGTCTACCACGCGTAGCGGATCTGTTTGAAGCTCGTCAGCCAAAAGATGCAGCTATCTTAGCGGAAATCTCAGGTACTATTAGTTTCGGTAAAGAAACTAAAGGTAAACGTCGTCTAGTTATCACACCTACTGATGGTGCTGAAGCTTACGAAGAGATGATCCCTAAATGGCGTCACTTGAACGTGTTCGAAGGTGAGAAGGTTGCTAAAGGTGAAGTTATCGCCGATGGTCCTGAATCAGCACACGATATTCTACGTCTACGTGGTATTAGCCATGTTGCAAACTATATCGCGAACGAAGTTCAAGAAGTATACCGTTTACAAGGCGTAAAGATTAACGATAAGCACATTGAAACTATCGTTCGTCAAATGCTACGTAAAGCTAACGTAATCTCTGCTGGTGATAGTAACTTCTTACCAGGTGAGCAAGCTGAAGTTTCACGTCTGAAAATTGCTAACCGTCAGCTAGAAGCTGAAGGCAAGCAACCAGCCGTGTTCCAACACATGCTTATGGGTATTACTAAAGCGTCTCTTGCAACTGAATCATTTATTTCAGCTGCATCGTTCCAAGAAACAACACGTGTTCTAACAGACGCTGCTGTTCATGGTAAGATTGATGACCTTCGTGGTCTGAAAGAGAACGTTATTGTTGGTCGTTTGATCCCTGCTGGTACAGGCTTCTCTTATCACCAAGAGCGTGCGAAAAAACGTGCTGGTAAAGTAGAAGAAGTAATGCAAGAAATCACGACTGATGAAGCTGAACAGAACTTAGCAAACCTACTAAATAACCTTTAATTGATTTGCTGAATGCAATTAAAGTCGTGTGTAAGTGATGACAGACCCACTGATTCACTTACGCATAGTTATTAGATAGTAAAGGCGCCCTTTTATAGGGCGCTTTTTTTTTGCTTGTTTTTTAACGCCATACCAGTCTATACTCCGATACATCTTGTCGGAGTGCTTTAGGGCTGAGACCATTTAATAATGGGATCCGTGGAACCTGATCAGGCTAATACCTGCGTGAGGAAACAAGAGTGATTAATATGAATATTATTCGTATCATTGTAAGTTAGCCATAGGGACATCAGGCCGCTTACTATTACACCTACGATCAATATATCTATATCACTACTCTCCATACTCAACGACAAGCAATCATCTTATTAGAAAGGAATGAGTGCTATGTCTACCAATATAAATCAAAGCAATAATACCAAAAAACCAACGCGTCGTGAAAACCGTGAAAATGCCCAAGAGTTTATTAATAATCTCAGTTGCGAACCGTTTCCTAATTCAGAAAAATTTCATCTAACAGGTAGCCGTGACGATATTCAAGTGGCGATGCGTAAAATCAATCTGGATGAGACGTTAGTCGCAGGCAGTAAAGACGATCCGGTTTATGAGCAAAATGAATCGATCCCAGTTTATGATACATCAGGTCCCTATACTGATCCGGCAATTGAAATAAACGTACACCAAGGTTTACCGAAGTTAAGACAAAAATGGATCGCAGAACGTAACGATATTGAAGCATTAGAAATCGTTACTTCGCACTTTGCCCAGCAGCGTCTTGCTGATGATGGTATTGATCATATTCGCTTTGAGCATTTACCAAAGCCATTGAAAGCCATTGATGGTCAAAACGTTACTCAGATGCACTATGCCCGTAAAGGCATGATCACGCCAGAAATGGAATACATCGCGATTCGTGAAAACATGGGCCGTGAATTGATCCGCAACGAGCTGTTATTAAAACAACATGCGGGTAATGATTTTGGTGCCAGCATACCGGAAAAAATCACTCCTGAATTTGTCCGTGATGAAGTGGCCCGTGGTCGTGCGATCATCCCTGCCAACATCAATCATCCAGAATCTGAGCCGATGATCATCGGTCGTAACTTTCTTGTAAAAGTAAACGCCAACATTGGTAATTCGTCAGTCACATCATCGATTGAAGAAGAAGTCGAGAAGCTAGTATGGGCGACACGCTGGGGTGCTGACACGGTAATGGACTTATCCACAGGCCGTAATATTCATGAAACGCGTGAGTGGATCCTCCGTAATTCACCTGTGCCAATCGGTACTGTGCCGATCTATCAGGCTCTAGAGAAGGTAAATGGGATCGCCGAGGATCTTACTTGGGAAGTATTCCGCGATACCTTGATCGAACAAGCTGAGCAGGGTGTTGACTACTTTACTATTCATGCTGGCGTACTGCTTCGTTATGTACCAATGACGGCAAAACGCCTTACCGGGATCGTGTCACGTGGTGGTTCGATCATGGCTAAATGGTGTTTGACGCATCATAAAGAAAACTTTGCTTATGACCATTTCGAAGAAATCTGTGCGATTTGTAAAGCTTACGATGTTTCTCTGTCATTAGGTGATGGCATGCGTCCGGGTTGTGCGGCTGATGCGAATGATGAAGCCCAATTTGCTGAATTAGCAACTTTAGGTGAGTTAACGAAAGTTGCGTGGGAGCAAGACGTACAAGTTATTATCGAAGGCCCAGGTCATATCCCAATGCACATGATTAAAGAGAATGTTGAAAAGCAGCTCGATATTTGTCATGAAGCGCCTTTCTATACTTTAGGTCCACTGACAACCGATATCTCACCGGGCTATGATCATTTTACTTCGGGTATTGGTGCTGCTCAAATCGGTTGGTACGGGTGTGCAATGTTGTGTTACGTGACACCAAAAGAACATTTAGGCCTACCGAACAAAGAAGACGTTAAGCAAGGCATGATCACCTACAAAATCTCTGCACATGCGGCTGATTTAGCGAAAGGTTTCCCAGGTGCTCAAATCCGTGACAATGCGATGTCTAAAGCCCGTTTTGAATTCCGTTGGAATGATCAATTCAACCTAGCATTAGACCCTGATACTGCACGTGCCTATCACGATGAAAATATCCCACAAGAATCCGGTAAAGTTGCGCATTTCTGCTCTATGTGTGGACCAAAATTCTGTTCAATGAAGATCTCACAAGATGTCCGCGATTACACTGCTAAACAAGAACAAATCAGTATTCAATTACTCGATGAAGTTGTTGTGATTGATGCCGAAGAGGGGATGAAGCAGATGTCTGAAGAATTTAAAAAGCACGGTGCCGAATTATATCTGCCACCAACACATGATGCGGTAAATGGTCGTGTGACTGAATCTATAACTGATAAAGTGGAATAATTATTTAATGACTCAAGCCATTATTTGGACTATCGCGAGCTTTACTGCTCGCGATAATGTTGCGACTAAAATTGATATTAATACGATTAATACGATTAATGCGTTGGGTGGAGGTGGTTATCATGTATCGACGACACTATTATCTGATGCGGATTTTTCTGCTGAGTTAGCGATATTGACTGCTGCACCGGTAGCGTCTGCCATTAAAGTCGGTGTGATAGCGACAGCCTCACATGTAGAGATCTTAGCTGATTTTTTACAGGGGTATAAGCAAAAATATCCAGAACTAACCGTTATCTATGAGCCGTTATCAATTTCATTATCTGATATGGCAAAGACTGAATCAGCAGGCAACGTGCTAATAAATGTGATTAAAATACGCTTATTACCAATCGTGGATGTATTGATCTTACCGCAAGAGCAAGGCGGAACAGATGCTGCTGTGTTATTTGGTGCGACGAAACAAGCGATCAACTCGTTACTGAACCTCGGCGTAGAAGGTGTTTGTGCGAAAGGGATTGCTGTTAATAATAAGCAGCAATCTATCGTCCTCGATGTTTATATTGATGGACAACGTGAAATCTTATTATCGTCACCAAACGCGATATTAACTCCATCAAGTAAAGATGAAAACAGTGGTGTTTTTTCTTCAGCATTGGCAACTGTGATCGCCCAAGATTATCCGGTAGATGATGCATTAGTGGTAGCCAGAGCCTACTTGAACCAAACTTCTGATGGTTGGCCTACCGATCGCAGTGATTTCCCACAGGTCGTCTTACCGAATACGGAATTAGGCGATCAGCTTGGCTTAGTTCTACAAATGCAATTAGCTTATGATTTTGCACCTTGTGATACCAACCGCCTTGGGCTATATCCGGTGGTGGATACGATCGAATGGTTAGATAAAGTATTACAACAAGGGGTTAAAACCCTGCAATTACGTATTAAAGATAAAGCCCCAGCCGAAGTGGTTGATGATATTAAAGCTGCTGTGGCATTAGGCCGCCAATACCAAGCGCGTTTATTTATCAATGATTACTGGCAATTAGCTATTGAGCATGGTGCTTATGGCGTTCATTTAGGTCAAGAAGATATGCTTATTGCCGATTTTGTTGCGATAAAAAATGCGGGTTTAAAACTGGGTTTAAGCACACATGGTTATTATGAAATATTACGTGCACATCAAATAAAACCGAGTTATATCGCCCTTGGTCATATCTATCCTACGGTCACTAAAGACATGCCTTCAAAGCCACAAGGATTACAGCGTTTACAGCGTTATGCTGATTTAATGCAAGACTATCCTTTGGTCGCTATTGGCGGTATTAGCATAGAGAGAGCGCCACAAGTGGCTGCGACAGGTGTGGGGAGTGTCGCTGTCGTCACAGCGATAACTCGCGCTGACGATTATAAACAAGCCATTGCCGACTTACTGATTATCGCTGAACCGCAATCATCCTTAACCAGTGTGAGTCGTTAATATGACCGGATTAAGTGATCAGGAATATATGCGTTATAGCGCGCATTTACTGCTTAGTGATATCGGTGAGCAGGGACAATTAGCACTGCGTAATGCCAAAGTATTGATTGTCGGTGTAGGTGGCCTTGGCGCACCTGTTGCTCTGTATTTAGCTTCTGCTGGTGTTGGCCATTTATATTTAGCGGATGATGATCATGTTGAGCTAAGTAATCTACAACGGCAGATTATTTTCACTCAACAGCAGTTAAAGCAGATGAAGGTAAGCGCGGCAAAAGCCTCGTTAGCACAGCTTAATCCACATATAAGTGTCACGGCAATCGCACAAAGAGTAACCCTCGATAGTGCGAATCATCAAATGGTAGATATGCTTGCCCAAATTGATTTAGTCATTGATTGCAGCGATAACATGCTGACTAGGCAAGCGATAAACAAGATCTGTGTAACCCAAAAACTACCGTTAATAGTGGGCGCTGGTATTCGTATGGAAGGGCAGTTGATCTCGTTTAACGCACAGCAAACTGATTCGGCGTGTTATCACTGTTTATATCCTTTTGAAGAAACAGCTGAAACGAATAATTGCAGTACCTCGGGAGTACTCGGCCCCTTGGTTGGTGTTATTGGTTCTTTGCAAGCATTGGAAGCAATTAAATATTTAACCAGCATGCCGCTGTCTTCACTAAATAGGTTAATGCGTTTTGATGGTAAAACCTTGCAATGGCAGTACCTCTCTGTCACTAAAAATCCCGACTGTTCTGTGTGTGCAGGTCGCTAATACCAATACGAAATATAAGTGCTGAATATAAATAGTAAAACTAAGCAGTTAATTAAATAACCTCATGCCTGAATATTTGGATGTGAGGGACAGGGAGAGAAGATGAAATTAATCATTAACGATGAAATAAATAACCTAGCAGTGACGACTATTACGTCATTATTGACGGTATTAGAACAGCCAGAAAAAGGCATTGCGGTAGCGGTGAACCAAGCCATTATTACACGTCAAAAATGGGATGATTTTGAGTTGTCAGAAAATGATCGAGTGACTTTATTTCAAGCTATTGCAGGAGGCTAAATGTCAGTAACAACTTTAAACCCAGCATTCTTATTACCAAGTGATGAGCTTGTCATTGCCGATAAAACCTTTTCATCACGGTTATTTACCGGTACGGGGAAATTTAGCGATCAAAAAATAATGGCTGCTGCCTTGATTGCATCTCAATCCCAGTTAGTGACTATGGCATTAAAACGCATTGATTTAGCTAATCAAGATGATGATATTCTTAAGCCTTTGATTGCCGCTGGTATGAACTTATTACCCAATACGTCTGGTGCGCGTGATGCCAAAGAAGCGGTATATGCTGCACAATTAGCACGTGAAGCATTGCAAACGAATTGGATTAAATTAGAAATTCATCCAGACCCAAAATATTTACTACCAGATCCAATTGAAACTTTAAA
This sequence comes from Moritella sp. 5, assembly GCF_018219455.1. Lineage (NCBI taxonomy): Bacteria > Pseudomonadati > Pseudomonadota > Gammaproteobacteria > Alteromonadales > Moritellaceae > Moritella > Moritella sp. 5. The sequence continues at coordinate 4,695,874 of NZ_CP056122.1, read as the reverse complement.
GGCCACAGAACAGTTAGCGCGTGATGGTTTCCATGTGTTGCCATACATTCATGCCGACCCGGTATTGTGTAAACGTCTGGAAGCTGTGGGTACTGCTGCAGTCATGCCGTTAGGTGCACCGATTGGTTCAAACAAAGGTATTCGTACTGCAGAGTTCTTAGAGATTATTATTGAGCAATCGACAGTCCCTGTGATTGTTGATGCTGGTATTGGCGCGCCATCACATGCGGCGTTAGCCATGGAAATGGGCGCGGATGCGGTATTGGTTAATACTGCGATTGCGGTGGCTAAAGATCCAGTGGCGATGAGTCAAGCATTTGCGTTAGCTGTGCAAGCAGGTCGGCAAGCTTATTTAGCTGGATTAGGTCGCCAAGCACAGACTGCGGTTGCTTCTAGTCCATTAACAGCATTTTTAGATCTGTAATAACGCCAACTTAAGGTATAAATATGAGCTTTTACGAGCAATTACAAAAATTAGATTGGGATGATATTCGCTTATCCATTTATGCCAAAACAGCGGCAGATGTTGAGCGTGCATTATCGAAGTCTCGACTCGATCTGGATGACTTTCAAGCCTTAATTTCACCTGCGGCAGAACCTTATTTAGAGCAGATGGCACAGCATAGTGTACAGTTAACACGACAACGTTTTGGTAATACTATCCAATTCTATGTGCCGTTATACCTTTCTAATATGTGCTCTAATATTTGTACCTATTGTGGCTTCTCGATGCATAACAAAATTCGTCGTACCACGCTGGATATGAAGCAGTTAAACAGTGAAGCGCGAGCGATTAAAAAAATGGGTTTTGATCATTTGTTATTAGTGGCAGGTGAGTCGGAACGTAAAGTGGGTATGCCGTATTTTCGTCAGGTATTTAATGAATTGAAATCGCAGTTCTCGCATTTATCCTTGGAAGTGCAGCCGCTAGAACAAGCCGATTATGAAGAACTAAAAGAATTGGGGTTAGATTCAGTATTAGTGTATCAAGAAACCTATCATCCCCGGACGTATGCCGAACACCATATCAAAGGTAAGAAGTCTGATTTTAAATATCGAATTGAAACCCCAGACAGGTTAGGCAAAGCTGGTATTCATAAAATGGGGCTAGGTGCATTAATTGGCTTAGATGAATGGCGTACCGACTGTTTCCATGTTGCTGCGCATTTAGATTATTTGCAAAAACGTTATTGGCAAACCAAGTATTCAATTTCTTTCCCACGTTTAAGACCATGTGAAGGTGCATTTCAGCCGAAGTCGATTATGAATGATCGCCAATTAGTACAGTTGATTTGTGCTTATAGATTGTTTAATCCGGATGTGGAATTATCGTTATCGACGCGAGAGTCCGAGCATTTTCGTGACAATGTTATTCCATTGGGGATCACCAGTATTAGTGCGGGCTCGAAAACCCAACCCGGTGGTTATTCTGACGATACAGAGAAAGCCTTAGAGCAGTTTGAAATTGATGATGACCGTTCACCAAATGAGATGGCAGGTCTAGTCAAAACGATGGGCTTAGAAGTGGTTTGGAAAGATTGGGATAGGTCGTTAACGGCACTTAAATAATGGGTATAGGCTGCTATCGCATAACGCGAACGCAGCCTATATTATAAAATCGGTCATTAATTATGACGATTTCTCTACTTTAGAGGCAATTCTTGTGAAACGTTTACTGATTAATTCAATCGGTAATTTACACAGTAAAACACCTGCAGTTAGCATTACCATCATGACTAATGATTCGTGACTAATCGTTCTACCGTTGATTGCACTGTCTAGACCAAGTGCGATAACGGGGAACACAAGGAAACAGATTGATGCTTGAAATGGGCTTGCCACTTTATTTAATTGGAAGTAAGCCATGATGCCGCCAATACCAGCAATAACGCCAAGGTAAATAACTGATAACCAAGATGTTGACGTGAATGTGCTAAAGTCTGGTTGCTCTATGAATGCGCCAACAGCCAATAATAATACTGAAGCAACAAGACATGGGAGTGCATTATACGTCAGTACGTGAATACCCTGACAACGGGTTTGTACACTGGTATAGATCGTAGCGTGCATTAATACGGCTAACACCAATGCGCCAACACCGATTAGGCTACCGTTCGCACTTACGCCCATCTCATTACTAATAATTGTAATTAAACTAAACAAAGCAATAGCAAGACCAGCTAGCTGGTGAATGTGTACTTTTTGGCGGTGTACTAATACGGCGAATGCTAATACGACAACTGGCATAGTGGCAAAAATAATCGACGCTAATCCAGATGAAATATATTGCTCACCAAAAATCATTAAGGTGAATGGTGCCGCAAAATAAAACACGCTGATTAACGCAAATTCAAGATTTTTACCTTTTGGGAACATCAGCGGGATATTGAGCTTGCGAGCAGCTAAAATTAATAGCGGTGCAGCCAGTGCAAAGCGTAATCCAGTTGCAGTGATGGGTGGAATTGAATGAACTGCAATTTCCATAGCCATCCAGGTTGTACCCCAGATCAAACATACAGATGCAAATAATAATGTAGCGACGAGTTTTGTATTCATAAGGCTATCTCTATATAAGTGCTGGAATATTTAATACGATAATTATATTGCTTTTAAGCAGAAATATGATTTCATATATATCACTGATATTGGCTTTTAAGGAAAGGATTTACTCCATTATGTTAGATTCGAAGGATAAATTGATTTTAGACATACTGCAGCGCGATGCATCTTTGTCAGTGGCAGAACTCGCGGATAAGGTGAGTTTAACGGTATCGCCTTGCTGGAAGCGGTTAAAACGGTTAGAGGATAGCGGTTATATCTTACGCCGAGTGGCATTATTAAATGAGCAGAAACTCGGCCTTGCACTCACAGCCTTTGTTAATATCAAAACCCAAAATCACAGTGATACTTGGTTTAAAAAGTTTGTCGTGAGTGTTGATGGCTTTGCAGAAGTGACCGAGTTTTACCGTATGGCTGGCGAATACGATTACATGATGAAGGTACTAGTGAAAGATATGGCTGCATTTGATGTGTTTTATAAACGATTAGTTAATTGCGTCGATGGATTAACTGATGTTACCTCTTCCTTTGCGATGGAAGGGCTAAAAAATACGACGCAATTACCTATCTCTTAATTTCTATAAGGCATAGGTTCTTAATAACGAGCATTACAGCATTATAATTTAAGTAGGTCTTTAGCTATTTTCTTTGCGCTATGGGGCGGTGCAAATGCCGCTACATATTGTCCTTCTGGATTAACTAAATACAGTCGAGAAGAGTGATTAATTAGATAACTCTCACGCTGACCTTCAGGTATTGGACTATTGTAAGGCACAGAGACATATTTACCATTATTCGCTAAAAACGTTTTTTGATAAATAACGCCAAAACTAGCGACTAATTTATCAATTTCGCTCGTTTCACCTGTGATGCCTATAAAGTTGTCGTTATAAAAATGCGTATAAGTTGTCAGCATTTCATTACTATCACGCTTCGGGTCGACCGAAATAAATACGACTTGTGGCATGGTTTTACCAGCATCAGTCATGATATTTGCAACATTGTTGAGGTTGTATAATTCAGTTGGGCAAATGTCTGGGCAGCTGGCATAACCAAAGAAAACTAATGACCATTTACCTTTAAATAAGGCCTTGGTGTATTCTTTATTATCGCCGAGTTCGAAATCTGGCAAGCTTATTTGCTTAGGTTGTGAGTAAGCCGTCGTGAATGTCGGTAAATTTGATTGCTGTATATTATTGGCAATAATAGCGCCGAGTGCACTAAGGCCGATAATACCCGCAGCGATTATCGCCTTAGACTTTTTCATTCGTTAATCCTTTGTCGAAACTAATTATGTTTCATATTAGTGTGATCCATTTTAGTCTTACTGTTATCACGTTTAACTGGCATTTTTGTACTAATTTTTTCACCATTTAACAAAGTGAAGGATACGTTGACTAACTCACCCGGCGCCGCGATCTTGTTTGGTTCTAATAACATTACATGGTAGCTACCCGGCTTAAATTTAAAAACAGCATTGGCAGGAATTGTTACTTTCTGCTGTTTTTGCATTGTCATCATGCCATCTTTTTTACCAGATAAATGCAGTTCGCTACGGCCAAAACCTTGCGCTTCAACATCTGTGATCACTATTGGTTTATCACTGTGATTCATAACAGTGAAAAAAGCTGCTTGTACTTTTGCAGATGGTGGTGCAGCTCGAACCCAAGCGTCCATTATCATCATATTAGTTTTTTCTGCCGCAAACGTCGGTGCTGCAGATAAAATAGCAGTTGCGATAAGCGTGGTAATTATTGATCTTTGCATTTGTTCATCCTGAATTAATGAGTTGTAGTGGTAAATTGAAAAGGTATTAAATAAGGCCGACCAGCTACCGTGACGGTTAAGTCTGCTTGCCATAACATTTCACCCAATATACAGATTGCTAGCGCGGTTTCTGCTTGGTATCTATCTTTTTTTATGGCATTCAGCTGTGTAGGGAATCCCGGCATAATCATGTTCACACCATTAATTGTAATACTGGCATTGTCAATGTTAGACCCGTTCAAATTAACGGATAACGGCGTCATTGGTTTTGCATTGAATGGCGTGATCGACAGTGAAATTGCGTGACCTGGTGTTAACTGAACCTGACATTCTTGTTGATTCACACGACAGTCCTGTGTCAGTGGTAATTGAATGTGGTTGAGATCTTGCTGCGGCTGATAGAAGAAGTTGAAATAACCGACAGCAGCGATAGAAATAGTACTCATACCAACAGTTAACCATTTAGACATGGATAAGGCTCTTATACTTAGTATTGGGTTCGAAAAAGGGCATTCGCTTTATAACAAAACGATTAATAACATAATATTACTTTAATTTTTAATGTAGATAAACCGCCAATAGAATAAAACGTAAGTTAGCACTTGTTTTGAGGATATTTAAAAAGTGGGACGATGGCAGGTCGGGGTTAAGGTGATGCCGTTAATATATATTAGCGGCATCGGCCGTATTAATGCGGATTCGTATCATTCATTTTTGTTGTTTTTTATTATCTTATAATGTGTTTGTATCAGTCCTGATGGATAGGATTGAGAGGATAATAGCGTTACTCCCAGTTCTGGCAGAGGCGCATTAAATAAACGTATGCCATTACCGAGTAAAATTGGAATGGTAGATAAAATTAATTCATCAACTAAATCTAGCCGTAATAAAGAATCGGCCAAGTTAGCGCCACCAAGTAACCAAATATTACCTTCAGAACTGACTTTTAATTGTTTGATCGTTGCTGCCGGATCGGTAATAAAGGTGACGCTATCATTCGGGGTAATATCAGGTGAGTGAGAGGCGACAAAGCATTGCTTATCAGCATAAGGCCAATCGGCAAAGTCTTTAATCACCTGAAAAGAACTGTTCCCCATGATCACGGCACTGACACCATCGAAAAATTGTTGATAGCCGTAATCTTCACCTTTTACTTCTATATGTGAGAGCCATGAGATGTCATGGTCCGTTTTGGCTATGTAACCATCAAGGCTAGTAGCTATATACAAAATAACGTTCGACATAATCATCGCTCCCGGTTGAATGCAAATTAATTCATTAATGTGTCGAGTTCTGTTTGAGAAGGGGCAAACCAATATGATCCTGTTACAGCATCTGAATAATCAATTAATCTGTCTGTGACTCCGTCAGGTATTCCATACATACGTTGTAGCTGAGTCGTAAAGCGTAATTGTTCACATGCGAATGCTAAAAAGTATAGTCCGTGTTCGGATGCGTTACCATAAGGCGAACTACGACGATATATCTTCATTCCCGATACATCGGTGCGGCTGACGTGTGAATTAGCTGGCATCGCATCGCCGGATAACTCAATATCGTCTTCTTTAGTACGACCGACAACCGCTTCTTGCTCCGGTATTGGCATCGCATTAAAACTACTTAAATCGTGAACCCATTGTTGTGATAGCACAAAGCTACCGCCTGCACCCGGTTGTCCTTTTGGGATCAACGACGCTAATTGACGCGCATCTTCTTTTGGATTCGCTGTGCCATCAACAAAACCAATGAGATCGCGATTTTTATGGTACTGGAAACCGGAAATATCCAGTTGGATCTCGGCAATTGTACTTATCACCGATTGGATATGAAATGCTTGCTCTAAGGTATGGCTAGCATTGTCGCTATGGATCCAAAACATTATATCACCTTGGCTCGCGATGGCTTTTTTGCCGTGCGGACTCGCTATCTCGGTAAAATCGTCAAATGCAGTAAGTTGTAAATCAGGTAATAGCGTATTCGTGGCACTACGACCAAAGGCAATTACGATGTTAATGTCATTTGTTTGTTTGCATAATGCTTTTTGCAGTGCACTTTGGATATTGGCTAAGTAAACATCCTCTTTCAATTTGTATTCTAAATGATGATAGCTTTGGCTTTGTTCGTTAAAAATAGCGATCTGTGGTTGGGTCATGCCAACTCCTTCTAATGCGTAACCAATCGATTAGATTGGTTACATAATAATTAATTAAATAGCGTGTGTGGCTTGAGATAGCCACTGTAAATCAGCACCGGTTAACAATGGGGATAATGCGTCACGTACTTGAGCGTGATAAGTATTGATCCAGTTTACTTCGTCTTGTGAGAGTAGCTGTTGATCTATCAGATGCAAATCAAAAGGAACCAGTGTTAATGTTTCAAATTCGTAGAATGTCTTGCCATCATGGCCATTATCTTTAGCAACAACATAAATTAGGTTCTCACAACGGATACCATATTCATCTTGTTTGTAGTAACCCGGCTCATTGGATACCACCATACCCGGTTCTAATGCTACGCCGTTAGCGTTTTTACCAATACGGTGTGGACCTTCGTGTACATTCAAGAAACAACCTACACCATGCCCAGTTCCGTGGTCATAATCATAACCTTGTTGCCATAAGAATTGACGCGCGAGTGAATCCAGTTGACCACCGTTAGTGCCTGCTGGGAATTTCATTTTAGCCAGTGCGATATGGCCTTTTAATACCAAGGTGAACATTTTCTTATGCTCAGCACTCGGTGTACCGATGGCAACAGTACGGGTAATATCGGTTGTACCATCAAGGTATTGAGCGCCTGAATCGAACAGGTAAATACTGTCCATTGGGAGTTGTGCTGGCACGCCATTATTATGATTGTAGTGACACATAGCGGCATTACCACCTGCTGCTGAAATAGTATCAAAACTTAATTCAACGAAGTTCTCATTCGATGCACGGAAACTTGTCAGCTTGTCAGAAAGGTAACCTTCATCATGCAAACGCCCTGCGGTAACTTCTGTTTCTAGCCAATTAAGGAAGCGTACTTCTGAAGCGCCGTCACGAATATGTGAGGCACGCATACCTGCAAGTTCAACTGCATTTTTACAGGCTTTTGGTAATGCTACTGGATCATTGCCTGCAATGAGAGTCGCACCAGCTTGCTGTGCGGTTAGCTGGCTGAATGCATTTGATGCTTCAGGATCTGCTAATACATCTAATTGCTGTTCTCCGAGCGCTTGGTAAGTTACAGTTGCCTGTGATTCATCAACAATCTTAACACCAGCGCCAACGTGTTCGTGAAAACCAGCGGGGATCTTCGATGGATTGGTGAAGAATGTCATCGAACCGTCTTTACGTAATACCGCACTGCCTAAGATCACGCAGAAGCAATGAATGTCTTTACCACGGATATTCAATAACCAAGCAATAGAATCTAACGCGCTGATAATAACGGCATCAGCACCTTGCTTCTCAATATCGGCACCAATCTGTTGGCGTTTTTCTAAACTTGACTGGCCAGTGTATTTCTCATCGAGTAACAGGCCTAAATTTTCTGTTGGTATAGGTCTATCTGACCAGCTCAAATCAACAGGGTTTTCATTGACTGCCACTAAGTTTATTTGTTTATCTGCTAAGGTTTTTTTACTGGCGTTATGCCAATTTAAATTATGTACTTTGGCGTCATAACCGACATTTGCATTGGCGGGTAATTGTTCACTTAACCAAGTAACATGTGGTGTTTCGATAAGATGATAAAACTCAAAGCAATCGCCATTAACTTGCTGCTTAACCTGAATTGTATAACGACCATCGGTAAAAATGGCGGCGCGATCTTTTAAGATTATTGCCGTGCCTGCTGAGCCGGTAAAGTCACTGCACCATAATAGGCGTTCATTATGTGCTGGTACGTATTCGCCAAGGTACTCATCTGCGCGCGGAACGATAAATGCGTCTAAGTTTGCTGCATTCATATGGGTACGTATTACTGCTAATTTCTGTTCTATTGTTTGAGGCATCTTGCTGTCCGGTTCGTCATGTTACCTGACGCACTACTCTGCGTTTTATAGGATCATGTTCTGGTTATAGAAAGAGAGAATATTGAAACATTAACCTGTTAGGGTTTAGATATGCAAGAGGAGGTAATGGGGATTGTGATACTTTCAGTAATTAAACCGTGATTAAGTCATTATTACGGTTTAATTTGACTCCGCTGGTGGCTGATTTTATTTATCAGCCACCAAGTGTCACGATTATTTCGCTGTTACGGTACTACGTTTTTTACGCCAGTTAATTTGTTGGATAACGAGTCCGATGATAATTGTTACTAAGCCGATGAAGGTCGAAGGATGAATTTCTTCACCAACAATGGCACTTAATAAAAACAGCGAGATAAATGGCGAAATAAAGATAAGGTTACTTACCTGTGCGGTATTGGTGGCTAATTTAATGGCCATTAACCACAATACAAATGAAATCCCCATTTCAAATAAGCCGATATAAATCGCGCCTAAAATACCTTCGACAGAACTAAAATTAAAGTCTGCGAGTAGCGCTGTTGCGACGAGGGTAAAGGGTAAACTTAATAAAAACCCAAGTAACAGACTAATAATAGGGTCATTGTTATTTTTCGCATTAATAATCCAGTAACTTGCCCAAATCAATGTACTTAACAATGCAAATACAACCCCAAGTGGACTTTCAAAATTAAGGCCTAATAGATCCCCCTTAGTGGCAATAATTAAGGCTCCGGTATAACTGAATAAGATTGCCACCCAGTCTTTTTTTCGGATCTTTTGGCCTAAAAAAGGCACTGATAATAATGTCAGTGTGATTGCCCAAGTATAATTTAAGGCTTGGGCTTGTGATGCGGGCAGTAAGTCATAGGCTTTAAATAACACTAAATAATAGAGAAACGGATTAATTACCCCCAGTGTTAAATAGAATAGCGGCTGCTTAACAAAATATTGTTTAAGTAAATATAATTTTTTTTGCTGGTAAGCAAGACCCAGCAGTAGAACAATACTGGTCAATGAGGCAATTAGAACCATTTGAATGGGTGCAAAATGGCTAAGCGTAATTTTAAATGCGGAGGCTACCGTGGACCAGAGTAAGACTGTAATAAAGCCGAACAGCATAGCTTTTTTTTGATTTTTCATTTGTACCAATTTCGGGTGTGGGTTAAGACGTATTGGCAGTGTAGTCGGCAAATTTATTCAAATCTAGTGTTTCATGAGGGATAACTTATATTCAAATAGTTAAATTGTGGCTTAAAGCAATGAAGTACGCTTAAACCACTAATTAAAAATGCTAAAATATAACTTTTAAAAAGCATATTCCTCGGCAACTTCAGTTAACTTATCGGCAACGGTTAATAAGTTATGTGCTGACTGAGTAGCACCTGTGGCAACAGAGCGTGCCGAATCCGCACCCTCAGATACATTACTGACATTACGTTCAATTTCCTCTGCCGCGAGACTTTGTTCTTCAATCGCACTCGCTATTTGGCTATTGAGTGAAACGATCTTATCGACTGACAAAGTAATCGCTTCAAAGGTATTTGAGGCTTCTTTGGCCTGCATCACGCCCATGTTGGCTTGTTCTCTGCCTACTGCCATTACTTTTACTGATTCTTTCGCGCCTGATTGTACACGCTCAATCATCGCTTGAATTTCATTCGTTGATTGTTGTGTGCGGCTTGCGAGTGTTCTCACTTCATCTGCGACCACCGCAAAACCTCTGCCTTGTTCACCGGCTCTGGCTGCTTCAATCGCGGCATTTAATGCCAGTAAGTTGGTTTGTTCGGCAATACTCTTGATTACTTCCACTACACCTCCTATATCGGCGCAATGGCTTTCTAGTTTCTGAATGGTATCACTTGATGTTTGTACCTCTGAAGCAATCGCATTAATGGCGATGATTGTTTGGTCTACAACTTGTTTGCCTTCTAATACAGCACGCTCAGCATCATGTGTTGCACCAGTGGCATCATTGGCATTAATGGCCATCTCCGTTGATGTGGCTGCCATTAGTTTTATTGCAGCTGCTATTTGGTGGGTTTCCGTTTGCTGTGCGGTGATGGTAGTTTCTGCTGAATTGGTTTTATCTTTAATGTCCTGGACCGAACTATGTACATCAACGGCACTACTATTGAGTTGCTTGACTAACGTGCGCATGCCACCAATGGTGCTATTGAAGTGTTGGGCAATAATGGCCAGTTCGTCACTGCTGACAATCTTCACGTTTTGCGAAAGGTCCCCATTTGATACATTCTGCGCTACTTGACTGATACTACGTATGGTTTCGGTTAGAGAAATATAAATACTTAATAAGATCACCATGCAAACCACAAATAAGGTGAGCAGAATCGCGTAAAAAATATTTAGCTCGCTATTTTGTTCACTGAGTCTGACCGTTATTTCAGTACCGAGCGTATTAAAGGCGATTTGATACAAATCATTGGTTTTTACTCGTAGCTCTTCACCTAAACGATAAAGCGTATTAGGGTCAATTTTGATCTCGGCTGATACGGTATTTATTAACTGGCGGTCGAGTAGATCTTCGAGTATCGCCATGGTGGTTTTGATCTGTTCAAGTGGTGTGACTAAGGTGCTGTGATAGTTGGAGTTAATTGCTACTAATGCTTGCACATCATTATCGGTTGCTGAAAAAATAATATTAAGTTGATCAATGCGGCGGCTTAAATCATTAAAGCTGGTGGCCGTAAATGCAGCAAAAGCTGCTGTTTCAGCCGCTTTGTCTGTTACTTGGTAAGATAAATCAGCAAGTCGTGGTAATTGACTTTGGGTTAAATTAATCAGGTAATAGCTACCCAAATGTGAATCAAATAATAGTTTACTTTCGCTGTTGATCTCACGGGTACCTATACGCAGGTTCTCTAACATCAAATCGATGGCATAGAAGATTTCTTCTGGTAATAAAAAATCACTGTCGGCTTTGAGTTGTTGCCAATCGGTAGTGATCTTATCAAACGCTGATAATTTCAATCCTGTTGCTGCCGTATAAGCACTGTAATATTGATTGAAGGTGTTTTCTGCGAGCTCTTGTGCTTGTTGTATTTTGTCATCTCCAGGTTCAAGTTCTGCAACTTCCAAGCTTAATAGATGGCGATAATCAATTAACTTATCAGCGACTTCAGGTAAGTCTTGTAATAATTGATAGCCTTGCAGCTCAGATTCTGCAAAGGCGATATCTTTTTGTGTTTGCGAGATGATTTTAAATGAAAAAAATACTATCGGTGTGGCAAGTAGTAAGATCACTAAACCAAACTTTTTCTGAAATGATAATCGGCTAATCAGGTAAGTGACTGGCTGCAATAATGCGCCCATAAAAATATCCTTATCAATATGGTTAGAAAGTGGTGAGCCTGAGAAGTATGGTTAAGTGGCTAATGCCAACGTATGAATAATATAGCTAGTTGTTAGGTTAATGTTAAGTATTTTGTGTGCGTATTTAACAAGGATGGGGTTGTTTCGTGATCTCTATAGCGAGATAGGAAATATTATTGAAATGAAAGTGGAAAAGTTGATGCGCATATCAATTATATGCACACCAGAATATGAGCTAGCGCTAGCGCATAGTAACGAACTCTTCTGAGCCTGTCGGGTGGATCGCAACAACGCTATCGAAATCTGCTTTGGTTGCGCCCATCTTCATCGCGACACCAAAACCTTGGATCATTTCGTCAGCAGCAAAGCCAATGCCGTGTAGACCAACAACGGTTTCTTCTTCACCGGCACAAACCAATTTCATTTTGCAAGGCTGACGGTTTGAAGTGATTGCTGTATACATAGCAGTAAAGCCTGACTGGTATACTTTAACGTTTTCTTCGCCGTATTGTGCAATTGCTTCAGGTTCTGTCAAACCGATAGTACCAATTGGTGGGTGGCTAAATACAACCGTAGGGATCAGGTTATAATCCATTTTAGCTGTTGTTTTACCGTTGAATAGACGTTCTGATAATTGACGACCCGCTTTCACAGCAACTGGTGTTAGTTCAACACCACCTTCCATAATGTCACCTACACAGTAGATACCATCAACATTGGTGTTTTGGTATTCGTCTACTTTGATGTAACCACGGTCATTGGTTTCAACACCCGTTACTGCAAGGTTGATTTTGTCTGTAGAAGGATGACGACCGATAGCCCAGATTAGGGTATCAACATTTTGTGATTTGCCATTTTCAAGGTGTAAGGTGATAGAACCATCTGCTTCTTTCACTACTTCTTTTGGTACTGAGTTAGTATGTAATTTTGGACCTTCGGTATTCATTACATCAACCAAGGTATCAATTAAAATTGGATCAAAGCTACGCAGTGGAGATTCTTTACGGACAAATAAATGTGTTTCGCTGCCTAAACCATTTAATACACCTGCTAGTTCAACAGCAATATAACCTGCACCGATAACAGCAACGCGTTTTGGTTGCTCTGTCAATTCAAAGAAACCATTCGAATCAATACCGTGCTCAGCACCTGGCACATTAGGAATTGTTGGTGCACCACCAGTTGCAATCAGGATATGATCGGCTGTGTAGGTTGCCCCATTTACGCTGACGGTGTTTTTGTCTACGAAGGTCGCAAAACCTTTGATAACAGTGACCTTATTATTACCTAATACATTGTCATAAGAAGTGTGGATACGGCCGATATACGCTTCACGTGCCGCAACTAATTTACCCCAATCAAGGCCCTTATTTTCAACATCAAAGCCATAGTCTTTTGCATAAAGGTGCATAGCTTCGGCGATTTGTGCGCCATGCCACATCACTTTTTTCGGTACGCAACCAACATTAACACAAGTACCACCTAGCGCATTTGCTTCGATGATAGCAACTTTTTTACCGTGCATTGCAGCTCTGTTTGCAGATGCAATACCGCCGCTACCACCACCAATGGCAATATAATCAAAATGTTGTGACATATTATTATAGTCCTTAATTGAGAAGATGAACTTATTATATGACTAAGTTCATCACCTTGTTTTGTTATAAAGTTAATTACACAGTTTAAACTGAATTGAGAGATATTATTAGTAGGTAAAGCCATTCACGGTCATTACTTTTACCTATCAATGCTAAATTTTACGCGTTTAGCGTTTCTCGATATTTACTCACTATACTTGAAATTATCATTTTATAGCCGCATTAACTAATTAATATCATTATAAATAGGATTACTCTATGACTAACCCACTTTTGACTATGACAGGTTTACCCCCGTTCGCGAGTATTAAACCCGAGCACATAGTGCCAGCTGTCACGCAAGCAATTGCTGATTGTGAAGCGGTTATTGCTAACGTGTTAGCGAATGAAGATGCTGTCACTTGGGCTAATTTGGTTGCGCCTTTAGAAGAAAGTGATGATCGGTTAGGACGTGTCTGGTCGCCTATTGGCCACTTAAATGCAGTGGTGAGCAGTGATGAATTACGTGAAGCCCATGATGCTTGTTTACCTTTACTGTCAGAGTACTCAACTAAAGTTGGACAGAACCAGGCGTTATTTTTAGCTTACCAGCAATTACATGACAGCAATGAGTTTGCTACGCTATCTACTGCACAACAGAAAGTGATTACTAATGCGCTGCGTGATTTTAGATTGTCCGGTATTGATTTAGTTGATAATGAACAACAGCGTTATGGTGAGATCACTAAACGTTTATCACAACTGACATCAACATTTAGTAACAATGTTATGGATGCTACTTTAGGTTGGCAGAAAGAGATCATTGACGAAGCATTACTTATTGGCTTGCCTGAATCAGCTAAAGCAGCAGCAAAAGCAGCTGCAGAAAGTAAATCATTAACAGGTTATTTATTTACTTTAGACTTCCCAAGTTATTTACCCGTGATGATGTATTCTGAAAATAGAGAGTTACGTCGTGAAGTATATGAAGCATTCTGTACTCGTGCATCTGATGTCGGCCCCAATGCGGGTAAGTGGGATAACACGGCAATCATGGCTGAAATTATCGCACTGCGTCATGAGCTTGCGGAGTTACTTGGTTTTGCTAACTTTGCAGAAAAATCGTTAGCGACAAAAATGGCTGAAACGCCAGCGCAAGTGATAGAGTTTTTAACGGACCTTGCTGATAAATCCGTTTCACAAGCAGATGTTGAACTTGCGGAAATTCAAGCCTTCGCAAAAGATAACTTTATGGCTCAAGCGTTAGAAGCTTGGGACCTGACATTCTATGCTGAAAAATTAAAACAAGCTAAATACACAATTTCTGATGAAGAGCTACGCCCATACTTCCCTGAAGATCGAGTAGTTAAAGGCATGTTTGAAGTGGTTAAACGCTTATTTGGTTTGAACATTATCGAAGAACTTGGTGCTGAATCTTGGCATGACGATGTACGTTTCTTCGAGATATTTGATGAAGAAGGTGAATTACGCGGTAGTTTTTATCTGGATTTATATGCTCGTGAACACAAACGTGGTGGAGCTTGGATGAATGATTGTCTAACACATCGTATTAAAGCTGATGGAGAGCTACAAAAACCTGTCGCTTACTTAACCTGTAATTTTAATAAACCAGTTGGCGATACACCGGCACTATTTACTCATAATGAAGTGACGACTTTATTCCATGAATTTGGTCATGGCCTACATCACATGTTAACAAAAGTGATTCCTGCAGCAGTGTCGGGTATTAATGGCGTGCCGTGGGATGCAGTGGAACTACCAAGTCAGTTTATGGAAAACTGGTGTTGGCAAGAAGAGGCGCTTGCGTTTATTTCAGGTCATCACAAAACAGATGAGCCACTACCACAATCTATGTTGGATAAGCTATTAGCCGCTAAGAATTTTAATTCTGCGATGGGTATGTTACGTCAAATTGAGTTTGGTTTATTCGACTTCCGGATGCACATGGAATATAACCCTGCGCAAGGTTCAAATATTCAATCGGTATTAAACTCGGTAAGAGAAAAAGTATCTGTATTACCGGCGCCAGAATTTAATCGTTTCCAAAATGGTTTTTCGCATATTTTTGCTGGTGGTTACGCGGCAGGTTATTACAGCTATAAATGGGCAGAGGTATTATCCGCTGATGCTTTTTCACGTTTTGAAGACGAAGGTATTTTTAATGCTGAAACGGGTCGTGACTTTATGCATTGTGTGCTTGAACGTGGAGGTAGTGATACACCAATGGCCTTATTTGTGCAGTTCCGTGGGCGTAAACCGAGTACATATGCGTTATTAAATCATTCAGGAATCAATTAATACAATGGATAACTGGCGATAACTGCTGAGTTGTAGCGGTTATCGTTTAGTTTTGATTTTAAAATAGTGGTAAATTGTGTATTATCTTGGCGTGATATTTACCACTTTATTTTTAGTGCTAAAGTATTACCATAGTTGTAAATAATCTGTGGTAATAATTGAAGGGATATCAATCTACTGTAGTTAAACTAACTGAATTTCTGGACAAGGATGTATGATTGATACACTCACGCTTAGTGATATAAACATTGATACGACACCATTATACGCGTCAAACCATCTGGATTTGTTTCTCACTAATTTAGCCACATTACTGCGTGTTGATACTCTTTATGTTGCGACTGTCTGCCCCCAGTCTTTTGATCTCTCTATGTTGTCTTGTTTACAGCAGGGGGTATTCGTTCCTAATGCTGAGATTGATTTTCAATCTATGCCGTGTTTTGCTGCTTATCAACGCGGTTATGCGGAATATGAACAAGATTTAGCATCACGATTTCCTGAGCAAGCATTACTGCAAGAATGGAAAGCCCAAGCGTACTTAGGTATTCGTTTAAATGACGCATTAGGCCAACCCATCGGTGTGTTATCCGTATTTTTTCCTCGCCAACTTTCTAAACATAAGCTTGAGTTAAACTTAATCCGCTTAGTGTCTGGCTTTTTAGAAAAAGAACTTCAGCCTAAACCATTTGTTACATTACCTTCCGCTATAACGACTTGTGATCCACCTGCAGAGTTAAGTGCTTATACATTGTGGCTAGAAGATAATATAGCCAAAGGTCGCTTAAGTAGTTGGAGCTACTTTTTGGAACAAGATAGATTAGTATGTTCTGATTCTGCGACCAGTATTATTGAAACCGAGAGTGTAGAACAAATTGATAAACTAGAAGCTTTGTTAGCATTAGTACATAAATCAGATAAAGCTTCTGTATTTCGTGACTTTCAAAATGCTATCGAGTCTAATTCACCGGCATCTATACGTAGTATTTTCAATATCACGACATTACAGGGCAATTCAAAACGTATTCAAAGTGATATTTATCCTATTGTTAATGAGTCAGGGCAGGTATATCGCCTAGATTGTATTAGTAAAGATATCACCGCAGAGGAGTTAACGAAAAAAAGGGCATCTGCGCAAGAGCGTATTCTTGAAACTGTTTTAGCTACAACGCCAGTAGGATTAATCAAACTAAATGCGAAGCGTGAAATTAAATGGGTGAATAAGCAGGCATGTAAGATGTTTGGTTATGAATTGGAAGATTTTCATCGTTTACGTGAAAAGGGTGTACTGAATACCAGCAGCCTGAATTTATATTTTGATGACGATATAGAGCAGTTTGAAGAATATTATCAAGAAATATATGCCAACAAACGTAATGATTTTACGCTTAATGCACGTTATCGCCATCGTGACGGTAGTATCTTATGGACAAAGTTAACAGTCTCGGCAGTTAAGGATGACGTTAATAACATTCAATATTTTATTAACACTATTCAAGATCTCACCGAAGAGCAAGATAACAGACAACGTCTATCCATTATTGAAAGTGTGTATAAACATAGCGCTGAAGGCATTATGTTTTGTGATTTCAATGGCAGGATTATTGATGTTAACCCTGCTTTTGAAATCATCACAGGCTATAGCGCCGAAGATGCGATAGGGCGTACACATGATCTATTGCGTTCTGGCGTTCATGATGAAGCTTTCTGTAATGGTATTTCTGAAGCACTGTTAAATAATAATGAGTGGAAAGGCGTTATCTGGAGTCGTAACCGAGCGGGTGAGATATTTGCGCAACAAGTGACGCTTTCTAGTATTAAAGAAGGTGGTAAGTTTAAATATTTCTTTGCTGTCTTTACAGATGTGATAGAAGAGAAGAAAACAGAGCAACAGATTATCAGCCAGTCTAATTTTGATACGCTAACTGGTTTGCCGAATCGTCAGTATTTTAGTGCTGAAATTAGTCAAGTTATCGATAAATCAGCTAAATATGAGCAAAAATTTGCGATCCTCTATATTGATATTGATGACTTTAAATCAGTCAATAATTCAGAAGATTTTATGGCCGGTGATCGCCTGCTGCAAGAGACTGCTGAACGATTAAAATACCGAAGTCGAGAAAATGATTTTCTTGCCCGAATTGATGGCGATGAATTTGCATTTATCATCCCTGAGGTGGTGAATAAACGTCAAGCCGAAGTATATGCTAAACAGTTACAAGGTGTTTTTGCGCAAGCTTATCAACTCTCAAATCAGCAGCGTTATGTGACAGCATCGGTCGGTATTACCATGTACCCAGAAGATGGGGTATCGGTTGAAGAGTTAATGCAAAGTGCAGAACAAGCGATATTTGAAGCAAAGCGTAAAGGTCGTAATCAATGCGTTACGTTTACGCAAGAGTTAAGTGATGCTGCGATACTTAAACATCAAACGGTTGTTGAGTTAGCGGATGCGATCAAACGTGGCAGTCTTGATGTGTACTATCAACCTATAGTTGATAATGTCACGGGTAAAATTGATAAAGTCGAAGCTTTAGTTCGTTGGAAGCATCAAGATAGAGGTTTTATCTCACCAGCGGAGTTTATCCCTCTGGCTGAAGAAGGCGGTCTCATTCAAGGTTTAGGGGAATATGTATTAGATCAGGCGTGCTGTGACCTGAAAATTTTGCATGAAGCCGGTTATCCTTATATTGAAATGAGTGTAAACCGTTCTAGTCTTGAATTTAAGACTGTTGATATGCAAGTATCAGAATGGCTCAAAGTAATTTCTTCACATAACTTACCTTATAGCTCGGTGACCATGGAGATTACTGAAAGTTTACTGATGGATATGGACGGTCAGTATATGCAACGCATTAACGCTTTAAAAAGTGCAGGTGTTAAAATTGCGATTGATGATTTCGGTACGGGTTATTCATCACTAAACTATTTGCGCAGCTTGCCTGCTGATATAGTTAAAATTGACCGTAGTTTCATTATTAATATTCCTGAGAACCAGCAAGATAATTTACTACTCGATGGTATTATTACTATTGTTCATAATCTGGGGATGAAAGTCGTAACTGAGGGCGTTGAAACAAAAGCACAATTGAATTACCTACAAGAGAAAAAATGTGATTACTCACAGGGTTTCTTATTATGTCGTCCGATACCACTGCATGAGCTATTAGAATTTATCTCTCAAAATGAAAGTGTTTTTTAATTCACACTTTCTATTTTCCTCTAATCATCAACTGAATTTAGGTTGTATTCGTATTTTTTGCTAATATAGGCAATCTAACTTGAATCATTATACCTAACCTTATCAGGCCTACATGAACAGCATACAAATAATCACAACAGATTCACTCTTTTCTGAACATATAGCAGAACTTGCTAAACAGTGGGGGTTTTCTCTTGAGCCTGTGGCTGATGCTCAATTCCAATTAGTATATTCGGATAAGGGACTTGAATTATTTAAACTAGATGAACCAAAGCTCGGTTCTGTATATGTTGATTTCGCTGGTGGTGCCGTTAATCACCGTCGTAAATTTGGTGGTGGCAAAGGGCAAGCAATTGCAAAAGCCGTGGGCTTAAAGTCGGGAGTAACACCATCTGTTGTTGATGGCACGGCAGGTTTAGGCCGAGATGCATTTGTGCTGGCATCATTAGGTTGTCATGTCACTATGTTAGAGCGCTCGCCAATTGTTGCGGCATTACTGGACGATGGTTTAAAGAGAGCCGTTGACGATGCAGAGATCGGTGGCTGGATTGGAACAAGGCTAAAATTGGTCTTTGCATCAAGCCTGTCGAAATTAGAAGGTTTGGGTATTACTCCTGATGTGGTTTATCTTGATCCTATGTATCCACATAAGAAGAAATCGGCACTGGTGAAAAAAGAGATGCGCGTTTTTCAATCTTTAGTTGGAGCGGATTTAGATGCGGATGGTCTGTTTGAACCTGCCATGCGCGTAGCGACGAAGCGTGTTGTTGTTAAACGTCCTGATTATGCTGAATATATAGCAAACGCTGAACCGAGCATGGCAATCGAAACTAAGAAAAATCGCTTTGATGTTTATGTTAAACAAGGGATGAAGTAATTACCTTAATTTATTTGTATAGTTATTAATATCGACCAGATATTTTATTTTAATATAATATCTGGTATCCGGTTCAAAGTTTTTAGTATTGAACTATGTTAACGTTGCCTCCCAAATGGGCTTAACTATAGGCGAGGGATAGTTGTGCTACTTGAACTAGATAATATTAAGAATGAATTAACAAGTTCATATACGTTTACGGATGAAGATCACCGTATTTTAAAATCTTATGATGGTGTTATAGAAGGTATTGCTGCTTTATTTGGTAAGCAATGTGAAGTGATCTTACACTCATTAGAAAGCGTAGATCGTTCTGTGATTAAAATTGAAAATGGTTTTAATACAGGCCGTGTTGAAGGTTCTCCGATCACTGATTTAGCATTAATGATGCTACAGGATATATCGGAACAAAATAAGCAATGTTCTAAAGCTTATTTTACACAGACAAAAGATGGTCAAATGATGCGTTCGATGACGATCGCAATCAAAAACCGTTCTGAAAGAACAATCGGTTTAATTTGTATCAACATTAATATTGGTGCGTCATTTATTGATTTTGTTCAGGAGCTATTACCTACACCTGAGACAAGAGAAACTGAGTTGTCTTCTGAAAATTTCGCAACGACAGTCGAAGAATTGGTTGACCGCTCTGTAGAAGAAACGATTGCCGATATTAACAACCGAACTGATATTGCCAATAATGCTAAAAATAAGCACATTGTAATCTCGCTTCACCAACAAGGTATTTTTGATATTAAAGATGCAATTAATATGGTTGCGGAAAAACTGAATATTTCAAAACATACTGTGTACTTATATATACGTCAAATCAAGTCCGATGAAGCTGAGCTGTAAATAAGTTAATTATTTAAGCTGCTTATATTTAGAATATGAATGTGTAAGTAACTAAGAAGGTGATTATTGTATGAATAATCACCTTTCCTTTCGAACTAACTCAGCTGCACCACACTTAATACACGTCATGTGCGCAATTATTGTACAGCTCAATATATCTGGTTAATTACGGCATATAAAACTTGCTAAGTGAGCCCAGTTCTCTATAATCCGACCTCACTGAAACGGCAAGAGCCGCTAAGTAAAGGTGTTTTATCAGTATCGAAAGTTGCTTTTCAAACCTCCTGAAATAAAGTGCAATATGTACTTGACTTCAAAACTGGTTGCCGTATTATACGCAGCCTGGCTACAGCGTAAAGCGTTGTTGTTAATGCTCTTTAACAATTTATTCAAGCAATCTGTGTGAGCACTTGCAGAGATATAATGACCAAAAATTATATCAATGTAATTGTGAACATTAAATTAAATCGAAAGATTTGGTTTTATAAACAACAAGCTTCGGTTTGTTGTTGAAGTACAGAATTCATTGAGCCGACTTAATCGCTTAGGCGATTAGTCAAAAAACTTTTAATTGAAGAGTTTGATCATGGCTCAGATTGAACGCTGGCGGTAGGCTTAACACATGCAAGTCGAGCGGAAACGAAGAATAGCTTGCTATTCTGGCGTCGAGCGGCGGACGGGTGAGTAATGCTTGGGAATCTGCCTAGTCGAGGGGGACAACAGTTGGAAACGACTGCTAATACCGCATACGACCTACGGGTGAAAGGGGGCCTCTTCTTGAAAGCTCTCGCGACTAGATGAGCCCAAGTGGGATTAGCTTGTTGGTGAGGTAAGAGCTCACCAAGGCGACGATCCCTAGCTGGTCTGAGAGGATGATCAGCCACACTGGAACTGAGACACGGTCCAGACTCCTACGGGAGGCAGCAGTGGGGAATATTGCACAATGGGGGAAACCCTGATGCAGCCATACCGCGTGTATGAAGAAGGCCTTAGGGTTGTAAAGTACTTTCAGCGAGGAGGAAAGGTAGTAGATTAATACTCTGCTACTGTGACGTTACTCGCAGAAGAAGCACCGGCTAACTCCGTGCCAGCAGCCGCGGTAATACGGAGGGTGCAAGCGTTAATCGGAATTACTGGGCGTAAAGCGCATGCAGGCGGTTTGTTAAGCGAGATGTGAAAGCCCCGGGCTCAACCTGGGAACTGCATTTCGAACTGGCAAACTAGAGTTCTTGAGAGGGTGGTAGAATTTCAGGTGTAGCGGTGAAATGCGTAGAGATCTGAAGGAATACCAGTGGCGAAGGCGGCCACCTGGCAAGTAACTGACGCTCAGATGCGAAAGCGTGGGTAGCAAACGGGATTAGATACCCCGGTAGTCCACGCCGTAAACGATGTCTACTCGGAGTTTGGTTCCTTGAGAACTGGGCTCTTAAGCTAACGCATTAAGTAGACCGCCTGGGGAGTACGGCCGCAAGGTTAAAACTCAAATGAATTGACGGGGGCCCGCACAAGCGGTGGAGCATGTGGTTTAATTCGATGCAACGCGAAGAACCTTACCTACTCTTGACATCCATAGAACTTTTCAGAGATGAATTGGTGCCTTCGGGAACTATGAGACAGGTGCTGCATGGCTGTCGTCAGCTCGTGTTGTGAAATGTTGGGTTAAGTCCCGCAACGAGCGCAACCCTTATCCTTATTTGCCAGCACGTAATGGTGGGAACTCTAAGGAGACTGCCGGTGATAAACCGGAGGAAGGTGGGGACGACGTCAAGTCATCATGGCCCTTACGAGTAGGGCTACACACGTGCTACAATGGCGCATACAAAGGGCTGCAAACCAGCAATGGTAAGCGAATCCCATAAAGTGCGTCGTAGTCCGGATTGGGGTCTGCAACTCGACCCCATGAAGTCGGAATCGCTAGTAATCGTGAATCAGAATGTCACGGTGAATACGTTCCCGGGCCTTGTACACACCGCCCGTCACACCATGGGAGTGGGCTGCACCAGAAGTCATTAGCTTAACCTTCGGGAGGGCGATGACCACGGTGTGGTTCATGACTGGGGTGAAGTCGTAACAAGGTAGCCCTAGGGGAACCTGGGGCTGGATCACCTCCTTACGTAAAGTTGTTAGTTTTTGTAAGTGCCCACACAAATTGCTTGAATAGAAAGTTGAATAGTATGTCTTACTAATAGTAAGACGCTAGTAAGCAAAGATAAACAATCGCTTGTTTATCTTTGCTTTTTAGCAAATTGCTCTTTAAAAATTTGGAAAGCTGAATAAATAAAGAAGTTCTTAAAACACGTTATTGCTTCGGCAATAACAATATAGTGTTCTTGAGTATTCTTGAGGCGAAAAAAACTAGATAATACCTAGTTATTTCAATTGTACGGTCGACTTTAGATTGTATGGTTAAGTGACTAAGCGTATACGGTGGATGCCTAGGCAGTCAGAGGCGATGAAGGACGTGTTAATCTGCGTTAAGCTGTGGGGAGTTGATAAAAAGCGTTAATCCACAGATTTCCGAATGGGGGAACCCACTCTACTTTGTAGAGTATCGTAACGTGAATACATAGCGTTACGAAGCGAACCGGGAGAACTGAAACATCTAAGTACCCCGAGGAAAAGAAATCAATAGAGATACCCTTAGTAGCGGCGAGCGAACGGGGTCTAGCCCTTAAGCAGTTTGGAAGTTAGTGGAAGATTCTGGAAAGTTTCACGATACAGGGTGATAGTCCCGTACATGAAAACGACCTTACTGTGAAATCGAGTAGGACGGCACACGTGATATGCTGTTTGAATATGGGAGGACCATCTTCCAAGGCTAAATACTACTGACTGACCGATAGTGAACCAGTACCGTGAGGGAAAGGCGAAAAGAACCCCTGTGAGGGGAGTGAAATAGAACCTGAAACCGTATACGTACAAGCAGTGGGAGCAGACTTGTTCTGTGACTGCGTACCTTTTGTATAATGGGTCAACGACTTAATTTCAGTAGCAAGGTTAAGCGAATAGCGGAGCCGTAGGGAAACCGAGTGTTAACTGCGCGAATAGTTGCTGGGATTAGACCCGAAACCCGGTGATCTAGCCATGGGCAGGTTGAAGGTTGAGTAACATCAACTGGAGGACCGAACCGACTAATGTTGAAAAATTAGCGGATGACTTGTGGCTGGGGGTGAAAGGCCAATCAAACCGGGAGATAGCTGGTTCTCCTCGAAAGCTATTTAGGTAGCGCCTCGCGTCTAACTATTGGGGGTAGAGCACTGTTAAGGCTAGGGGGTCATCCCGACTTACCAACCCTTTGCAAACTCCGAATACCAATAAGTTCAATCGCGGGAGACACACGGCGGGTGCTAACGTCCGTCGTGGAAAGGGAAACAACCCAGACCGTCAGCTAAGGTCCCAAAGTGTATGTTAAGTGGGAAACGATGTGGAAAGGCTCAGACAGCCAGGAAGTTGGCTTAGAAGCAGCCATCTTTTAAAGAAAGCGTAATAGCTCACTGGTCGAGTCGGTCTGCGCGGAAGATTTAACGGGGCTAAACATACCACCGAAGCTACGGATGCAAAGACTTGTTCTTTGCATGGTAGAGGAGCGTTCTGTAAGCCGTCGAAGGTGAGTTGAGAAGCTTGCTGGAGGTATCAGAAGTGCGAATGTTGACATGAGTAACGATAATGGGGGTGAAAAACCTCCACGCCGAAAGACCAAGGGTTCCTGTCCAACGTTAATCGGGGCAGGGTGAGTCGACCCCTAAGGCGAGGCCGAAAGGCGTAGTCGATGGGAAACAGGTTAATATTCCTGTACTCACTTATATTGCGATGGGGTGACGGAGAAGGTTAGGCTAGCATGGCGATGGTTGTCCATGTTTAAGGTTGTAGGCTGTATGCTTAGGTAAATCCGGGCGTACATTAAGGCTGAGAACTGATGACGAGTCTCTACGGAGATGAAGTAGTTGATACCCGGCTTCCAGGAAAAACCTCTAAGCTTCAGATATAAGAGAATCGTACCCCAAACCGACACAGGTGGTTAGGTAGAGAATACTAAGGCGCTTGAGAGAACTCGGGTGAAGGAACTAGGCAAAATGGTACCGTAACTTCGGGAGAAGGTACGCCAATGATGGTGAAGGACTTGCTCCGTAAGCTATTGTTGGTCGCAGAGAAATGGTGGCTGCAACTGTTTATTAAAAACACAGCACTGTGCAAAATCGAAAGATGACGTATACGGTGTGACGCCTGCCCGGTGCCGGAAGGTTAATTGATTGGGTTAGACTTAGGTCGAAGCTCATGATCGAAGCCCCGGTAAACGGCGGCCGTAACTATAACGGTCCTAAGGTAGCGAAATTCCTTGTCGGGTAAGTTCCGACCTGCACGAATGGCGTAATGATGGCCACGCTGTCTCCACCCGAGACTCAGTGAAATTGAAATCGCTGTTAAGATGCAGTGTACCCGCGGCTAGACGGAAAGACCCCGTGAACCTTTACTATAGCTTGGCACTGAACATTGAACCTACATGTGTAGGATAGGTGGGAGACGTTGAAGCATTGTCGCTAGATGATGTGGAGTCAACCTTGAAATACCACCCTTGTACGTTTGATGTTCTAACGTAGGCCCCTTATCGGGGTTGCGGACAGTGTCTGGTGGGTAGTTTGACTGGGGCGGTCTCCTCCCAAAGAGTAACGGAGGAGCACGAAGGTTGGCTAAACATGGTTGGACATCATGTGGTTAGTGCAAAGGCATAAGCCAGCTTAACTGCGAGACAGACACGTCGAGCAGGTACGAAAGTAGGTCTTAGTGATCCGGTGGTTCTGAATGGAAGGGCCATCGCTCAACGGATAAAAGGTACTCCGGGGATAACAGGCTGATACCGCCCAAGAGTTCATATCGACGGCGGTGTTTGGCACCTCGATGTCGGCTCATCACATCCTGGGGCTGAAGTTGGTCCCAAGGGTATGGCTGTTCGCCATTTAAAGTGGTACGCGAGCTGGGTTTAGAACGTCGTGAGACAGTTCGGTCCCTATCTGCCGTGGGCGTTTGAGAATTGAGAGGAGCTGCTCCTAGTACGAGAGGACCGGAGTGGACGAACCACTGGTGTTCGGGTTGTTATGCCAATAGCATTGCCCGGTAGCTAAGTTCGGAACTGATAACCGCTGAAAGCATCTAAGCGGGAAGCAGGCCTCGAGATGAGTTCTCACTGGAGCTTTAAGCTCCCTGAAGGGCCGTTGGAGACTACAACGTTGATAGGCAAGGTGTGTAAGTGCTGTGAGGCATTGAGCTAACTTGTACTAATTACCCGTGAGGCTTAACCATACAAATTAAAGTATGATTAATTGAAATACGACTTAAGAATAGACAGAACACTTTATGTTTTAAAGACTTCTTTATTTATAGCTTTTCAGATTTAAAATGAAACGTAAGTTTCTATATAGAAAGCAAACCAAATTTGCTTGGTGACCATAGTGTTGCGGTACCACCTGATCCCATTCCGAACTCAGTAGTGAAACGTAATAACGCCGATGGTAGTGTGGGGCTTCCCCATGTGAGAGTAGGGCATCGCCAAGCGCCAAACAACGTCGAGAGACTATAAATTAAGACTGATGGAAACATTAGCACAGATTGTGCGGAGTGGTAGTTCAGTTGGTTAGAATACCGGCCTGTCACGCCGGGGGTCGCGGGTTCGAGTCCCGTCCACTCCGCCAACAATTCTTAAATAACATTCTATGAGTGTTATTTTAAAATTGTAGTGCGTAAAGCACACAATCAGACCGTAAGGTCAATGCTCTTTAACAATTTATTCAAGCAATCTGTGTGAGCACTTGCAGAGATATAATGACCAAAAATTATATCAATGTAATTGTGAACATTAAATTAAATCGAAAGATTTGGTTTTATAAACAACAAGCTTCGGTTTGTTGTTAAAGTACAGAATTCATTGAGCCGACTTAATCAACATCGTTGATTAGTCAAAAACTTTTAATTGAAGAGTTTGATCATGGCTCAGATTGAACGCTGGCGGTAGGCTTAACACATGCAAGTCGAGCGGAAACGAAGAATAGCTTGCTATTCTGGCGTCGAGCGGCGGACGGGTGAGTAATGCTTGGGAATCTGCCTAGTCGAGGGGGACAACAGTTGGAAACGACTGCTAATACCGCATACGACCTACGGGTGAAAGGGGGCCTCTTCTTGAAAGCTCTCGCGACTAGATGAGCCCAAGTGGGATTAGCTTGTTGGTGAGGTAAGAGCTCACCAAGGCGACGATCCCTAGCTGGTCTGAGAGGATGATCAGCCACACTGGAACTGAGACACGGTCCAGACTCCTACGGGAGGCAGCAGTGGGGAATATTGCACAATGGGGGAAACCCTGATGCAGCCATACCGCGTGTATGAAGAAGGCCTTAGGGTTGTAAAGTACTTTCAGCGAGGAGGAAAGGTAGTAGATTAATACTCTGCTACTGTGACGTTACTCGCAGAAGAAGCACCGGCTAACTCCGTGCCAGCAGCCGCGGTAATACGGAGGGTGCAAGCGTTAATCGGAATTACTGGGCGTAAAGCGCATGCAGGCGGTTTGTTAAGCGAGATGTGAAAGCCCCGGGCTCAACCTGGGAACTGCATTTCGAACTGGCAAACTAGAGTTCTTGAGAGGGTGGTAGAATTTCAGGTGTAGCGGTGAAATGCGTAGAGATCTGAAGGAATACCAGTGGCGAAGGCGGCCACCTGGCAAGTAACTGACGCTCAGATGCGAAAGCGTGGGTAGCAAACGGGATTAGATACCCCGGTAGTCCACGCCGTAAACGATGTCTACTCGGAGTTTGGTTCCTTGAGAACTGGGCTCTTAAGCTAACGCATTAAGTAGACCGCCTGGGGAGTACGGCCGCAAGGTTAAAACTCAAATGAATTGACGGGGGCCCGCACAAGCGGTGGAGCATGTGGTTTAATTCGATGCAACGCGAAGAACCTTACCTACTCTTGACATCCATAGAACTTTTCAGAGATGAATTGGTGCCTTCGGGAACTATGAGACAGGTGCTGCATGGCTGTCGTCAGCTCGTGTTGTGAAATGTTGGGTTAAGTCCCGCAACGAGCGCAACCCTTATCCTTATTTGCCAGCACGTAATGGTGGGAACTCTAAGGAGACTGCCGGTGATAAACCGGAGGAAGGTGGGGACGACGTCAAGTCATCATGGCCCTTACGAGTAGGGCTACACACGTGCTACAATGGCGCATACAAAGGGCTGCAAACCAGCAATGGTAAGCGAATCCCATAAAGTGCGTCGTAGTCCGGATTGGGGTCTGCAACTCGACCCCATGAAGTCGGAATCGCTAGTAATCGTGAATCAGAATGTCACGGTGAATACGTTCCCGGGCCTTGTACACACCGCCCGTCACACCATGGGAGTGGGCTGCACCAGAAGTCATTAGCTTAACCTTCGGGAGGGCGATGACCACGGTGTGGTTCATGACTGGGGTGAAGTCGTAACAAGGTAGCCCTAGGGGAACCTGGGGCTGGATCACCTCCTTACGTAAAGTTGTTAATTTTTGTAAGTGCCCACACAAATTGCTTGAATAGAAAGTTGAATAGTATGTCTTACTAATAGTAAGACGCTAGTAAGCAAAGATAAGCAATCGCTTGTTTATCTTTGCTTTTTAGCAAATTGCTCTTTAAAAATTTGGAAAGCTGAATAAATAAAGAAGTTCTTAAAACACGTTATTACTTCGGTAATAACAATATAGTGTTCTTGAGTATTCTTGAGGCGAAAAAAACTAGATAATACCTAGTTATTTCAATTGTACGGTCGACTTTAGATTGTATGGTTAAGTGACTAAGCGTATACGGTGGATGCCTAGGCAGTCAGAGGCGATGAAGGACGTGTTAATCTGCGTTAAGCTGTGGGGAGTTGATAAAAAGCGTTAATCCACAGATTTCCGAATGGGGGAACCCACTCTACTTTGTAGAGTATCGTAACGTGAATACATAGCGTTACGAAGCGAACCGGGAGAACTGAAACATCTAAGTACCCCGAGGAAAAGAAATCAATAGAGATACCCTTAGTAGCGGCGAGCGAACGGGGTCTAGCCCTTAAGCAGTTTGGAAGTTAGTGGAAGATTCTGGAAAGTTTCACGATACAGGGTGATAGTCCCGTACATGAAAACGACCTTACTGTGAAATCGAGTAGGACGGCACACGTGATATGCTGTTTGAATATGGGAGGACCATCTTCCAAGGCTAAATACTACTGACTGACCGATAGTGAACCAGTACCGTGAGGGAAAGGCGAAAAGAACCCCTGTGAGGGGAGTGAAATAGAACCTGAAACCGTATACGTACAAGCAGTGGGAGCAGACTTGTTCTGTGACTGCGTACCTTTTGTATAATGGGTCAACGACTTAATTTCAGTAGCAAGGTTAAGCGAATAGCGGAGCCGTAGGGAAACCGAGTGTTAACTGCGCGAATAGTTGCTGGGATTAGACCCGAAACCCGGTGATCTAGCCATGGGCAGGTTGAAGGTTGAGTAACATCAACTGGAGGACCGAACCGACTAATGTTGAAAAATTAGCGGATGACTTGTGGCTGGGGGTGAAAGGCCAATCAAACCGGGAGATAGCTGGTTCTCCTCGAAAGCTATTTAGGTAGCGCCTCGCGTCTAACTATTGGGGGTAGAGCACTGTTAAGGCTAGGGGGTCATCCCGACTTACCAACCCTTTGCAAACTCCGAATACCAATAAGTTCAATCGCGGGAGACACACGGCGGGTGCTAACGTCCGTCGTGGAAAGGGAAACAACCCAGACCGTCAGCTAAGGTCCCAAAGTGTATGTTAAGTGGGAAACGATGTGGAAAGGCTCAGACAGCCAGGAAGTTGGCTTAGAAGCAGCCATCTTTTAAAGAAAGCGTAATAGCTCACTGGTCGAGTCGGTCTGCGCGGAAGATTTAACGGGGCTAAACATACCACCGAAGCTACGGATGCAAAGACTTGTTCTTTGCATGGTAGAGGAGCGTTCTGTAAGCCGTCGAAGGTGAGTTGAGAAGCTTGCTGGAGGTATCAGAAGTGCGAATGTTGACATGAGTAACGATAATGGGGGTGAAAAACCTCCACGCCGAAAGACCAAGGGTTCCTGTCCAACGTTAATCGGGGCAGGGTGAGTCGACCCCTAAGGCGAGGCCGAAAGGCGTAGTCGATGGGAAACAGGTTAATATTCCTGTACTCACTTATATTGCGATGGGGTGACGGAGAAGGTTAGGCTAGCATGGCGATGGTTGTCCATGTTTAAGGTTGTAGGCTGTATGCTTAGGTAAATCCGGGCGTACATTAAGGCTGAGAACTGATGACGAGTCTCTACGGAGATGAAGTAGTTGATACCCGGCTTCCAGGAAAAACCTCTAAGCTTCAGATATAAGAGAATCGTACCCCAAACCGACACAGGTGGTTAGGTAGAGAATACTAAGGCGCTTGAGAGAACTCGGGTGAAGGAACTAGGCAAAATGGTACCGTAACTTCGGGAGAAGGTACGCCAATGATGGTGAAGGACTTGCTCCGTAAGCTATTGTTGGTCGCAGAGAAATGGTGGCTGCAACTGTTTATTAAAAACACAGCACTGTGCAAAATCGAAAGATGACGTATACGGTGTGACGCCTGCCCGGTGCCGGAAGGTTAATTGATTGGGTTAGACTTAGGTCGAAGCTCATGATCGAAGCCCCGGTAAACGGCGGCCGTAACTATAACGGTCCTAAGGTAGCGAAATTCCTTGTCGGGTAAGTTCCGACCTGCACGAATGGCGTAATGATGGCCACGCTGTCTCCACCCGAGACTCAGTGAAATTGAAATCGCTGTTAAGATGCAGTGTACCCGCGGCTAGACGGAAAGACCCCGTGAACCTTTACTATAGCTTGGCACTGAACATTGAACCTACATGTGTAGGATAGGTGGGAGACGTTGAAGCATTGTCGCTAGATGATGTGGAGTCAACCTTGAAATACCACCCTTGTACGTTTGATGTTCTAACGTAGGCCCCTTATCGGGGTTGCGGACAGTGTCTGGTGGGTAGTTTGACTGGGGCGGTCTCCTCCCAAAGAGTAACGGAGGAGCACGAAGGTTGGCTAAACATGGTTGGACATCATGTGGTTAGTGCAAAGGCATAAGCCAGCTTAACTGCGAGACAGACACGTCGAGCAGGTACGAAAGTAGGTCTTAGTGATCCGGTGGTTCTGAATGGAAGGGCCATCGCTCAACGGATAAAAGGTACTCCGGGGATAACAGGCTGATACCGCCCAAGAGTTCATATCGACGGCGGTGTTTGGCACCTCGATGTCGGCTCATCACATCCTGGGGCTGAAGTTGGTCCCAAGGGTATGGCTGTTCGCCATTTAAAGTGGTACGCGAGCTGGGTTTAGAACGTCGTGAGACAGTTCGGTCCCTATCTGCCGTGGGCGTTTGAGAATTGAGAGGAGCTGCTCCTAGTACGAGAGGACCGGAGTGGACGAACCACTGGTGTTCGGGTTGTTATGCCAATAGCATTGCCCGGTAGCTAAGTTCGGAACTGATAACCGCTGAAAGCATCTAAGCGGGAAGCAGGCCTCGAGATGAGTTCTCACTGGAGCTTTAAGCTCCCTGAAGGGCCGTTGGAGACTACAACGTTGATAGGCAAGGTGTGTAAGTGCTGTGAGGCATTGAGCTAACTTGTACTAATTACCCGTGAGGCTTAACCATACAAATTAAAGTATGATTAATTGAAATACGACTTAAGAATAAACAGAACACTTTATGTTTTAAAGACTTCTTTATTTATAGCTTTTCAGATTTAAAATGAAACGTGAGTTTCTATATAGAAAGCAAACCAAATTTGCTTGGTGACCATAGTGTTGCGGTACCACCTGATCCCATTCCGAACTCAGTAGTGAAACGTAATAACGCCGATGGTAGTGTGGGGCTTCCCCATGTGAGAGTAGGGCATCGCCAAGCGCCAAATTAAATTGTTGTAACGATAGTTACAGCAATTTTCAGATAATACTCTTTGAGTGATATTTGAAAATTGCCGTGTTTAACACGCCAATGCTCTTTAACAATTTATTCAAGCAATCTGTGTGAGCACTTGCAGAGATATAATGACCAAAAATTATATCAATGTAATTGTGAACATTAAATTAAATCGAAAGATTTGGTTTTATAAACAACAAACTTCGGTTTGTTGTTGAAGTACAGAATTCATTGAGCCGACTTAATCGCTTAGGCGATTAGTCAAAAACTTTTAATTGAAGAGTTTGATCATGGCTCAGATTGAACGCTGGCGGTAGGCTTAACACATGCAAGTCGAGCGGAAACGAAGAATAGCTTGCTATTCTGGCGTCGAGCGGCGGACGGGTGAGTAATGCTTGGGAATCTGCCTAGTCGAGGGGGACAACAGTTGGAAACGACTGCTAATACCGCATACGACCTACGGGTGAAAGGGGGCCTCTTCTTGAAAGCTCTCGCGACTAGATGAGCCCAAGTGGGATTAGCTTGTTGGTGAGGTAAGAGCTCACCAAGGCGACGATCCCTAGCTGGTCTGAGAGGATGATCAGCCACACTGGAACTGAGACACGGTCCAGACTCCTACGGGAGGCAGCAGTGGGGAATATTGCACAATGGGGGAAACCCTGATGCAGCCATACCGCGTGTATGAAGAAGGCCTTAGGGTTGTAAAGTACTTTCAGCGAGGAGGAAAGGTAGTAAATTAATACTTTACTACTGTGACGTTACTCGCAGAAGAAGCACCGGCTAACTCCGTGCCAGCAGCCGCGGTAATACGGAGGGTGCAAGCGTTAATCGGAATTACTGGGCGTAAAGCGCATGCAGGCGGTTTGTTAAGCGAGATGTGAAAGCCCCGGGCTCAACCTGGGAACTGCATTTCGAACTGGCAAACTAGAGTTCTTGAGAGGGTGGTAGAATTTCAGGTGTAGCGGTGAAATGCGTAGAGATCTGAAGGAATACCAGTGGCGAAGGCGGCCACCTGGCAAGTAACTGACGCTCAGATGCGAAAGCGTGGGTAGCAAACGGGATTAGATACCCCGGTAGTCCACGCCGTAAACGATGTCTACTCGGAGTTTGGTTCCTTGAGAACTGGGCTCTTAAGCTAACGCATTAAGTAGACCGCCTGGGGAGTACGGCCGCAAGGTTAAAACTCAAATGAATTGACGGGGGCCCGCACAAGCGGTGGAGCATGTGGTTTAATTCGATGCAACGCGAAGAACCTTACCTACTCTTGACATCCATAGAACTTTTCAGAGATGAATTGGTGCCTTCGGGAACTATGAGACAGGTGCTGCATGGCTGTCGTCAGCTCGTGTTGTGAAATGTTGGGTTAAGTCCCGCAACGAGCGCAACCCTTATCCTTATTTGCCAGCACGTAATGGTGGGAACTCTAAGGAGACTGCCGGTGATAAACCGGAGGAAGGTGGGGACGACGTCAAGTCATCATGGCCCTTACGAGTAGGGCTACACACGTGCTACAATGGCGCATACAAAGGGCTGCAAACCAGCAATGGTAAGCGAATCCCATAAAGTGCGTCGTAGTCCGGATTGGGGTCTGCAACTCGACCCCATGAAGTCGGAATCGCTAGTAATCGTGAATCAGAATGTCACGGTGAATACGTTCCCGGGCCTTGTACACACCGCCCGTCACACCATGGGAGTGGGCTGCACCAGAAGTCATTAGCTTAACCTTCGGGAGGGCGATGACCACGGTGTGGTTCATGACTGGGGTGAAGTCGTAACAAGGTAGCCCTAGGGGAACCTGGGGCTGGATCACCTCCTTACGTAAAGTTGTTAGTTTTTGTAAGTGCCCACACAAATTGCTTGAATAGAAACGTTAAAGACAGTCTTATGAAAATAAGACAACGTTTGGGATGAAATCCAAACGTAGAAAGTAAATAGTGTCCCGTTCGTCTAGAGGCCTAGGACACCGCCCTTTCACGGCGGTAACACGAGTTCAAATCTCGTACGGGATACCACTTTTCTTTCTGATTAAAAATCAAAGCTAAGCAGTTAATGCTTATCTTTGCTTTTTAGCAAATGCTCTTTAAAAATTTGGAAAGCTGAATAAATAAAGAAGTTCTTAAAACACGTTATTGCTTCGGCAATAACAATATAGTGTTCTTGAGTATTCTTGAGGCGAAAAAAACTAGATAATACCTAGTTATTTCAATTGTACGGTCGACTTTAGATTGTATGGTTAAGTGACTAAGCGTATACGGTGGATGCCTAGGCAGTCAGAGGCGATGAAGGACGTGTTAATCTGCGTTAAGCTGTGGGGAGTTGATAAAAAGCGTTAATCCACAGATTTCCGAATGGGGGAACCCACTCTACTTTGTAGAGTATCGTAACGTGAATACATAGCGTTACGAAGCGAACCGGGAGAACTGAAACATCTAAGTACCCCGAGGAAAAGAAATCAATAGAGATACCCTTAGTAGCGGCGAGCGAACGGGGTCTAGCCCTTAAGCAGTTTGGAAGTTAGTGGAAGATTCTGGAAAGTTTCACGATACAGGGTGATAGTCCCGTACATGAAAACGACCTTACTGTGAAATCGAGTAGGACGGCACACGTGATATGCTGTTTGAATATGGGAGGACCATCTTCCAAGGCTAAATACTACTGACTGACCGATAGTGAACCAGTACCGTGAGGGAAAGGCGAAAAGAACCCCTGTGAGGGGAGTGAAATAGAACCTGAAACCGTATACGTACAAGCAGTGGGAGCAGACTTGTTCTGTGACTGCGTACCTTTTGTATAATGGGTCAACGACTTAATTTCAGTAGCAAGGTTAAGCGAATAGCGGAGCCGTAGGGAAACCGAGTGTTAACTGCGCGAATAGTTGCTGGGATTAGACCCGAAACCCGGTGATCTAGCCATGGGCAGGTTGAAGGTTGAGTAACATCAACTGGAGGACCGAACCGACTAATGTTGAAAAATTAGCGGATGACTTGTGGCTGGGGGTGAAAGGCCAATCAAACCGGGAGATAGCTGGTTCTCCTCGAAAGCTATTTAGGTAGCGCCTCGCGTCTAACTATTGGGGGTAGAGCACTGTTAAGGCTAGGGGGTCATCCCGACTTACCAACCCTTTGCAAACTCCGAATACCAATAAGTTCAATCGCGGGAGACACACGGCGGGTGCTAACGTCCGTCGTGGAAAGGGAAACAACCCAGACCGTCAGCTAAGGTCCCAAAGTGTATGTTAAGTGGGAAACGATGTGGAAAGGCTCAGACAGCCAGGAAGTTGGCTTAGAAGCAGCCATCTTTTAAAGAAAGCGTAATAGCTCACTGGTCGAGTCGGTCTGCGCGGAAGATTTAACGGGGCTAAACATACCACCGAAGCTACGGATGCAAAGACTTGTTCTTTGCATGGTAGAGGAGCGTTCTGTAAGCCGTCGAAGGTGAGTTGAGA
This sequence comes from Moritella sp. 5, assembly GCF_018219455.1. Lineage (NCBI taxonomy): Bacteria > Pseudomonadati > Pseudomonadota > Gammaproteobacteria > Alteromonadales > Moritellaceae > Moritella > Moritella sp. 5. The sequence continues at coordinate 4,660,990 of NZ_CP056122.1, read as the reverse complement.
AGCTTGCTGGAGGTATCAGAAGTGCGAATGTTGACATGAGTAACGATAATGGGGGTGAAAAACCTCCACGCCGAAAGACCAAGGGTTCCTGTCCAACGTTAATCGGGGCAGGGTGAGTCGACCCCTAAGGCGAGGCCGAAAGGCGTAGTCGATGGGAAACAGGTTAATATTCCTGTACTCACTTATATTGCGATGGGGTGACGGAGAAGGTTAGGCTAGCATGGCGATGGTTGTCCATGTTTAAGGTTGTAGGCTGTGTGCTTAGGTAAATCCGGGCGCACATTAAGGCTGAGAACTGATGACGAGTCTCTACGGAGATGAAGTAGTTGATACCCGGCTTCCAGGAAAAACCTCTAAGCTTCAGATATAAGAGAATCGTACCCCAAACCGACACAGGTGGTTAGGTAGAGAATACTAAGGCGCTTGAGAGAACTCGGGTGAAGGAACTAGGCAAAATGGTACCGTAACTTCGGGAGAAGGTACGCCAATGATGGTGAAGGACTTGCTCCGTAAGCTATTGTTGGTCGCAGAGAAATGGTGGCTGCAACTGTTTATTAAAAACACAGCACTGTGCAAAATCGAAAGATGACGTATACGGTGTGACGCCTGCCCGGTGCCGGAAGGTTAATTGATTGGGTTAGACTTAGGTCGAAGCTCATGATCGAAGCCCCGGTAAACGGCGGCCGTAACTATAACGGTCCTAAGGTAGCGAAATTCCTTGTCGGGTAAGTTCCGACCTGCACGAATGGCGTAATGATGGCCACGCTGTCTCCACCCGAGACTCAGTGAAATTGAAATCGCTGTTAAGATGCAGTGTACCCGCGGCTAGACGGAAAGACCCCGTGAACCTTTACTATAGCTTGGCACTGAACATTGAACCTACATGTGTAGGATAGGTGGGAGACGTTGAAGCATTGTCGCTAGATGATGTGGAGTCAACCTTGAAATACCACCCTTGTACGTTTGATGTTCTAACGTAGGCCCCTTATCGGGGTTGCGGACAGTGTCTGGTGGGTAGTTTGACTGGGGCGGTCTCCTCCCAAAGAGTAACGGAGGAGCACGAAGGTTGGCTAAACATGGTTGGACATCATGTGGTTAGTGCAAAGGCATAAGCCAGCTTAACTGCGAGACAGACACGTCGAGCAGGTACGAAAGTAGGTCTTAGTGATCCGGTGGTTCTGAATGGAAGGGCCATCGCTCAACGGATAAAAGGTACTCCGGGGATAACAGGCTGATACCGCCCAAGAGTTCATATCGACGGCGGTGTTTGGCACCTCGATGTCGGCTCATCACATCCTGGGGCTGAAGTTGGTCCCAAGGGTATGGCTGTTCGCCATTTAAAGTGGTACGCGAGCTGGGTTTAGAACGTCGTGAGACAGTTCGGTCCCTATCTGCCGTGGGCGTTTGAGAATTGAGAGGAGCTGCTCCTAGTACGAGAGGACCGGAGTGGACGAACCACTGGTGTTCGGGTTGTTATGCCAATAGCATTGCCCGGTAGCTAAGTTCGGAACTGATAACCGCTGAAAGCATCTAAGCGGGAAGCAGGCCTCGAGATGAGTTCTCACTGGAGCTTTAAGCTCCCTGAAGGGCCGTTGGAGACTACAACGTTGATAGGCAAGGTGTGTAAGTGCTGTGAGGCATTGAGCTAACTTGTACTAATTACCCGTGAGGCTTAACCATACAAATTAAAGTATGATTAATTGAAATACGACTTAAGAATAGACAGAACACTTTATGTTTTAAAGACTTCTTTATTTATAGCTTTTCAGATTTTAAAGATACAACTTGAAAGCAAACCAAATTTGCTTGGTGACCATAGTGTTGCGGTACCACCTGATCCCATTCCGAACTCAGTAGTGAAACGTAATAACGCCGATGGTAGTGTGGGGCTTCCCCATGTGAGAGTAGGGCATCGCCAAGCGCCAATTACAATTTATTTAGACTTAGTCTGAGTAGATATTGTTTAAGACTTAGTCTTAAACAAGAGCAGATGATTCGTAAGACTCGAAAAATTTGTTTGGTGACCATAGTGTTGCGGTACCACCTGATCCCATTCCGAACTCAGTAGTGAAACGTAATAACGCCGATGGTAGTGTGGGGCTTCCCCATGTGAGAGTAGGGCATCGCCAAACGCTAAATTAGATTTAAGACACTGTCTTGAACGAAAAAAGCCGATATCATTGATATCGGCTTTTTTTATATCTGTAAATTATTAACTGTTAAAGTTAAAATGTAATCAAATATACTTTCATCACTTTAGGTTAAATCACTAATTTTGTGGTTAACGAATTAAATTCATATATTTAGGATCCTTGTATGACTGATAACCATGAGATAATTAAGTTACAGACGCTAAAATGGGTGAAAGATATTATTGTGAAATACAATCTTTGTCCTTTTGCGAAAAAAGAATTAGAGCGAAAAACAATTCATTGTGCAGTACTTGATGGGACTGATTTAACTGAGTTATTAGAATGTGTTAATGCTGAGTTTATTCGTTTAGATACCAATGAAGAGATAGCTACAACATTAGTTGTTATTCCTAAATTGAGCAGCAACTTTGATGATTTCCTGGACTTAATTGATTATGCGAACGATTTATTGGAAATACAGGATTATGAAGGTGTTTATCAATTAGCGCATATGCACCCTAAGTATCGTTTTGATGACACGACAATGCAAGATGCTGCTAACTTTACTAATCGCTCACCTTATCCAATACTGCACATTATTCGTGAAGATGAGATGGCGCGCGTATTGAGAGTATTCCCGAACCCAGAGGAAATCCCTGAACGTAATGTTGAATTATTACGTAAAAAAGGGTTTAAGGAAATTAAAGCGGAATTAGAAGCGTGTTTTGATGTGAAAACAAAATAATACTATAAAGCGTTTATAACAGAGCTGTATCAGTGAGAAACAGCTCTGTATTAAGTTAAACTTGTTCTGTTACAATTTCTTTTGAAAAAGTTTTTTCACAATACTTACATTTCAAACCGATATTACCTTTGATCATTTTAATGGTAAAAGATGAAATAACCGGTTCTCCGTGTGTAATACAATTTGAGTTTGGACACGGAAATACGTTTTCAACTTCTTTTGGCAATGCTAACGCATGCTTATCTGTCACCTCGAAATTTTCAATTATATTAATGGTTGCATTTGGTGCAAGCAGTGCTAATTGATTCGCTTGTGACTTGGTTATCTCAGTGTTTTCAACTTTAATTAAATCTTTGCTCGCACCATTATGAGTTGGAAGGTTAAAACCAACGGTAACACGCTGCTTTGTATTTGTAAGACTAAATAGTCTGAGGATCTTCACACCTTGTCCCGATGGAATGTGATCGATAACATAGCCATTACAGATAGCTTCGACTTGCATGTGATTGCTTTTCATTATCTTATCCTTCGATTGTTTCGTTTAATACAAGAGCAAGTAATGCTTCACGTGCGTAGACACCATTCTCAGCTTGCTGGAAGTAATACGCGTATGGCGTTTTGTCCACATCGACAGTGATTTCATCAACACGTGGTAATGGGTGAAGCACTTTTAGATTATCTTTCGCATTCTTTAATGAACTGGCTGATAAAATAAACCCTGCTTTCATGTGTTGATACTCTGTTTCATCAAAACGTTCTTTTTGTACGCGAGTCATGTACAACACGTCGATTTCAGGCACGACTTCTTCAATCGAGTTATAACAGGCATAGCTGATATCGTGCTCATCAAGCTCATCACAGATATATTCAGGCATCGCCAATGCATCTGGTGCAATAAAATAGAACTTGCAGCCACTGAACTTAGCAAGGGCTTGTGCTAAAGAATGAACTGTTCGACCGTATTTAAGATCCCCCACCAATGCGATATTTAAATTATCTAAACTGCCTTGTGTTTCGTAAATTGAAAATAGGTCGAGTAATGTTTGTGTGGGATGTTGATTAGAGCCATCTCCGCCGTTAATTACGGGAACGTTGGAAAATTCTGATGCCAGTCTTGCTGCACCTTCTTGGGGGTGGCGCATCACAAATGCATCCGCATAGCTTGAGATCACACTGATTGAATCGGCAAGCGTTTCACCTTTCTTCGCAAGTGATGTGTTACCAGCATTATCGAAGCCAATAACAGCCCCTCCTAATCGTTGGATAGCCGTTTCGAATGATAATCGTGTTCGTGTTGATGCTTCAAAGAAACAGCTCGCAATTACTTTGTTTTTTAAAAGCTCGGGCTGTGGCTGTTTTTTTAGTTTTGCCGCAGTTTTAACAATAAGTTCTAGCTCATTACGTGACATATCATTGATAGATACTATATGTTTTCTAAATAACGGATTTACCATTTTTGTGCCCTGATGATCAGAATTATCCAAAAAAAAGCCTCATATGAATAGTTATGAGGCTTTACAAGTTTGCATGCATAGGGAGAGAGTTCTATGGTCTAATGATATGAACATTCGTTAATCCTCTAATCCGCTAAACACAATTGGTAATTTTAGCTTAAAATAAAAACGACAGAAAGCACTAATCAAATTAATTTTATGTAAAAAAAACCTATAAAGTTTAAACTATTCGTTGCTCTAGATTTGCTTATTATGCGTGTTATTAAATATAATGCGTATAAATAGTGCAATATACTCGCTCTGAATATGGGAGCATTGATAAATTTATGGAACTTACAATGAGTAAAAAAATCATTTCTACAACGAATGCACCTGCTGCAATTGGTCCGTACTCACAAGCTAATCAACTTGGTAATATGGTTTTTACTTCAGGACAGATCCCATTAGTGCCAGAGACGATGGAAATTATTGAAGGTGGCGTCAAAGAGCAAGCTGAATTAGTAATGGAAAATCTAATGGCAGTACTAAAAGCGGCGAATGCAAGTGCCGATACAGTAATTAAAACAACATGTTTCCTGAGTGATATGAATGATTTTGTTACTTTCAATGAAGTATACGCACGTTATTTCCCTGAGAATGCACCTGCACGTTCATGTGTTGAAGTTGCCCGTTTACCGAAAGATGTATTAGTTGAAGTTGAAGCTATCGCTTACACGCTTTAATTAGGCCTATTTATGTCTAAATCGGTCACTATTGCTGTGCTTGTTACAGGTCCAGCATATGGTAGTCAAGATGCTTTAAGCGCCTATCATTATGTTAAATCAGCGATTGAGTTAGGTCATACTATTCAACGCGTATTTTTTTATAATGATGGTGTGCTTAATGGTTCAACACTGACATCTCCAGCTGCGGATGAATTTGATTTATATAATGCTTGGCTTGTGATGGCTCGTGAGCATCTATTTCCTTTAGATATATGTTCAGGTGCAGCGCTAAGGCGTGGTGTTATTGATCAAAATGAAGCGGAGAGGACTGGGAAGAATCAGTTTAATCTTGAGTTACCATTTCAATTAACCGGATTAGGTCAATTAGCAGAGTCGATTATGACTGCTGATCGGGTTATCCAGTTTTAATTATCTACATTTGGTTGAAAATATGTTGAGAGCCGCGTTTGTTACTCGTCAAGTTCCTCATGGCACCAGTCTAGCCAGAGAAACACAAGACGCCATCCTTGCTACGTCTGCATTAACGGAAGAGTTAAGTGTTTTTTTTATTGGCGATGGCGTTTATCAGTTAGTTTGCAATCAAAAGCCTCAAGATATCGCTTGTCGGGATTTTGCGCCTACATTTGGACTGTTTGACATATATGATATCGAAAACATTTATGTGTGCGCAGACTCGCTCCTAGAGCGAGGTATAAGCGATATTGAGTTGATTATCGATGCTGAACGTTTACCACAGCTAGAAATTAATCAGCGTATACGCCAGCATGCTATTATTTTGAATTTTTGACTGGTGATAACATCATGCTTCACATTATTAAATCGTCGCCGTTCTCAAAAAACACATTTATTGACAGTCTAGCTTATCTCAATGAGGGTGATGCGCTGGTCTTTATTCAAGATGCTGTCGTCATTACGGCATCACAGCATAAATATGCTAAAATACTTCAAGATCTCCTACCGAAGATAAGTGTTTACACTTTAACTGAAGATCTGGATGCGAGAGGGTTAAAATGTATTCTAGGTCAGCAAGTTAGCTATCTAGAATTTGTTGATCTTACTGTGTCGCATTTACAAGTACAGACTTGGAATTAAAGAAGCTTAACTGTACGAATTTTCATTGTTGCCCTATAAACTATGGGTAAGTTTTTATCTAGTAGTGTTGTAAAAGCAGTTTATTTACGATTTATTGGTGAATAAACTGATTTATTTTCAATAATACTGTTCTTATGCTTGACAGCTAAAGGCTCAATGACTAAAATTCTGCGTCCCTATATTAGGGATGATTTTTCACACGTAAAAAACTCAACGGAGCTATTTTAAATGGCAACTACTAACCAATTAGTACGCAAGCCTCGCGTAAGAAACGTTACAAAAACTAACGTTCCTGCTCTTGAAGCTTGTCCACAACGTCGTGGTGTTTGTACTCGCGTATACACTACTACTCCTAAAAAACCTAACTCGGCTCTACGTAAAGTAGCACGTGTTCGTCTAACTAACGGTTATGAAGTAACTTCATACATCGGTGGTGAAGGTCATAACCTTCAAGAGCACAGCGTGATCCTAATCCGTGGTGGTCGTGTTAAAGATTTACCGGGTGTTCGTTACCATACAGTTCGTGGTGCGTTAGATACAGCTGGTGTTAGTGACCGTCGTAAAGGTCGTTCTAAATACGGTACTAAACGCCCTAAGAATTAATAATTCTTCGTTTAGTAAGGCCAAGCAAACTGTTAACTATTTATTAGTTTTGGGTAATACCTGAAGCACAACGAGGAATAAGAGATGCCAAGACGTCGCGTCGTAGCTAAAAGAGAAATTTTAGCAGATCCAAAATTCGGATCAGAAATCCTAGCAAAATTCATCAACATCGTAATGGTAGACGGTAAAAAATCTACTTCAGAAGCGATTGTATACGGTGCGCTAGAAACTATCTCTACTAAAAGTGAAGATAAAACACACCTAGAGCTTTTCGAAATCGCTTTAGACAATGTTCGTCCATCGGTTGAGGTTAAATCTCGCCGTGTTGGTGGTTCAACTTACCAAGTGCCTGTAGAAGTTCGTCCTTCTCGTCGTAATGCACTAGCTATGCGTTGGTTAGTTGAAGCAGCACGTAAACGTGGTGAAAAATCAATGGCTGCTCGTCTAGCTGGAGAGCTATTCGACGCTGCTGAAAACAAAGGTTCTGCGGTTAAGAAACGTGAAGACGTTCACCGTATGGCTGACGCGAATAAAGCATTTGCTCACTATCGCTGGTAATTTTTGGACGCAGATTTTAAATCTGCGTCAATTACTTTCTGTCTAGGTTTCCTAGTAAGGGATTTATTGTGGCACGTACAACTCCGATCGAGCTCTACCGAAACATTGGTATTTGTGCTCACGTTGATGCGGGTAAAACTACAACTACAGAACGAATTCTGTTCTATACTGGTCTTTCACATAAGATGGGTGAAGTTCATGATGGCGCAGCCACTATGGATTGGATGGAACAGGAGCAGGAGCGTGGTATTACCATTACTTCTGCTGCGACAACAACAATGTGGAAAGGTATGGATGCGCAATTTAAGCAGCACCGTATCAACATCATTGATACTCCGGGACACGTTGACTTCACGATTGAAGTAGAACGTTCTTTACGAGTCCTTGATGGCGCAGTTGTCGTGTTTTGTGGTGCATCAGGTGTTGAACCACAATCTGAAACGGTTTGGCGTCAAGCTAATAAATATCAAGTACCACGTATCGTATTCGTTAATAAGATGGATCGTACAGGTGCTGATTTTGAAGCTGTAATTGACCAAATTCGTAATCGTCTGGGCGCGACTTGTGTTCCTATCCAGTTAAACATTGGTGCGGAAGAAGAGTTTGAAGGCGTAATTGATTTAATTAAGATGAAATCAATTAGCTGGAATGAAGCAGATCAAGGTATGTCATTTAGTTATGGCGATATTCCTGCTGGTCTACTTGAGCGTGCAGAAGAATTACATGAAGAATTGGTTGATGCTGCCGCCGAAGCTAACGATGAGCTTATGGATAAATACCTTGAAGAAGGTGAATTATCTGAAGAAGAAATTAAAGCGGGTTTACGTCAACGTACGCTGAACAACGAGATCGTACTTGCGACTTGTGGTTCTGCCTTTAAAAATAAAGGTGTACAAGCGGTACTTGACGCCGTGGTTGAATTTCTTCCTAGCCCAACGGAAGTGAAAGATATCAATGGTATTGATGATAACGAGAACGAAATTACTTGTCCATCAAGTGATGACGCTCCCTTTGCTGCATTAGCCTTTAAGATCGCGACAGACCCATTCGTAGGCACGCTTACGTTCCTGCGAGTGTATTCTGGGGTGGTCAATACGGGCGATGGCGTTTATAATTCTGTTAAGCAGAAGCGTGAACGTTTAGGTCGTATTGTGCAAATGCATGCCAATGATCGTCAAGAATTGAAAGAAATACGTGCCGGCGATATTGCTGCGGCAATTGGTCTTAAGGACGTCACTACTGGTGATACGCTTTGTGATATTAATCATAAAGTAATTCTTGAGCGTATGGATTTTCCGGAACCGGTTATCCAAATTGCTGTAGAGCCTAAAACAGTAGCCGACCAAGATAAGATGGCTATCGCTCTAAGTAAATTAGCGGCGGAAGATCCATCGTTCCGTGTTGAAACTGACGAAGAGTCAGCGCAAATTCTGATATCTGGTATGGGTGAACTTCACCTGGACATTATTGTTGACCGTATGCGTCGTGAGTTTAACGTTGAATGCAACGTTGGTAAGCCTCAGGTTGCATATCGTGAATCAATTCGTGATTCAGTTGAAGCAGAAGGTAAATTCATTCGCGAATTAGGCGGGAAAGGTCAATATGGCCATGTTCTGCTGAAATTAGAACCGCTTGAAGCGGGTGCTGGTTTTGAATTTGTGGATGCAATCGTTGATGGTGAAGTTCCTCGTGAATTCATTCCAGCGGTAGAAAAAGGTTGTAAAGAACAGATGGATCAAGGTGTGTTAGCTGGATATCCTATCATGGATGTTCGTGTTACACTCTACGGTGGTTCATTTCACGATGTTGATTCCAATGAAATGGCATTCAAGGTCGCGGGTTCTTTTGGTTGCAGACAAGGCGCATTGGATGCAAATCCAGCCTTGCTTGAGCCAATGATGAAAGTTGAAATTACCACTCCTGAGGGGTGGATGGGTGATGTTGTTGGTGACGTAAGCCGTCGTCGCGGCATGATCGATGGTATGGATGATGGCCACTCAGGTCTTAAAATTATTCATGCTAAGGTTCCGTTGTCTGAAATGTTCGGTTATGCAACTGCACTACGTTCAGCTACACAGGGCCGCGCTTCGTATTCAATGGAATTCCTTGAATACAATGAAGCACCTAAAAACATCGCTGACAAAATTATTGAAGCGAAATAAAGTTTAACTTTGGTAGTCTTTATCATAAGATAAAGGCTTAACTGATAATTAGAAGGTACACGTCGTGTCTAAAGAAAAATTTGTACGTAGTAATACCCACGTAAACGTAGGTACAATTGGTCACGTTGACCATGGTAAAACAACTCTAACAGCAGCAATCACAAACGTACTTGCAAAAGTATACGGTGGTGAAGCTAAAGATTTCGCATCAATCGATAACGCTCCTGAAGAAAGAGAACGTGGTATCACGATCAACACTTCTCACGTTGAATACGATACGCCTAACCGTCACTACGCACACGTAGATTGCCCAGGTCACGCGGATTACGTTAAAAACATGATTACTGGTGCTGCTCAAATGGACGGCGCTATCCTAGTTGTTGCTGCAACTGATGGTCCTATGCCACAAACACGTGAGCACATCCTGCTTTCACGTCAGGTTGGCGTTCCTTTCATCATCGTATTCATGAACAAATGTGATATGGTTGATGATGAAGAACTACTTGAACTAGTAGAAATGGAAGTTCGTGAACTTCTTTCTGAATATGATTTCCCAGGTGATGACCTACCAGTTATCCAGGGTTCTGCTCTTAAAGCTCTTGAAGGCGAAAAAGAGTACGAAGACAAGATCATTGAACTAGCAGACGCGCTAGATTCATATATCCCTGATCCAGAACGTGCTATCGATATGCCTTTCATTATGCCTATCGAAGACGTATTCTCAATCTCTGGCCGTGGTACTGTTGTAACTGGTCGTGTTGAGCAAGGTATCGTTAACGTTGGTGATGCAGTAGAAATCGTTGGTATCCGTGATACTGTTACTACTACTTGTACTGGTGTTGAAATGTTCCGTAAACTGCTTGACGAAGGTCGTGCTGGTGAGAACATTGGTGCACTTCTACGTGGTACTAAACGTGAAGACGTTGAACGTGGTCAAGTACTAGCTAAGCCTGGTTCAATCACTCCACATACTAAGTTTGAATCTGAAGTATACGTACTTTCTAAAGAAGAGGGTGGTCGTCACACTCCTTTCTTTAAAGGTTACCGTCCACAGTTCTACTTCCGTACAACTGACATCACTGGTGCTGTAGAGCTTCCAGAAGGTGTTGAAATGGTTATGCCTGGTGACAACCTTAAGTTTGTTGTTGAGCTAATCAACCCAATCGCGATGGAAGAAGGTCTACGCTTCGCTATCCGTGAAGGTGGCCGTACTGTTGGTGCTGGTGTTGTTTCTAAAGTAATCGCTTAATTTCGATTAGTTTGAACAATATATAGAAAGGTCGCTTAGGCGACCTTTTTTTTCATCTTCGATTTATGTCATTAATTGTTAGCAGAGAATAGCTAAAAAATGACGAACTAAGTTCGCCACATTTCATTTTATAACATAGTCATTTCACTATTAACGTTTCTTTGCATTTTTAAACGCGTCAGCAAAGGCATTGTTACCGAACGATGTATTTCTATTTTCAGTTTGATTCTGTTTTTTTGATTCTGGTTGCTTGTATGGTTTTGCTTTATTAACAACCGTTTGGTTCTTATCTGATTCTGAAGTATTACGTTGTACTATGTCATCATCTAACCGCATTGTGAGTGCGATACGCTTTCTGGCTATATCAATTTCTGTCACTTTAACTTTGACTACTTGACCAGCTTTCACAATCTCATGGGGATCTTTTACAAAACGGTTCGTTAGTGCAGAAATATGGACTAAACCATCCTGATGAACACCGATATCAACAAAGGCACCAAAGTTAGTCACATTACTGATTATACCCTCTAATAACATCCCTGGTTCTAAATCTGTTATTTTTTCAATACCGTCTTTGAATGTTGCTGTTTTGAATTCGGGTCTTGGATCTCGACCTGGTTTCTCTAGCTCTTGCAGAATGTCGATGACCGTTGGTATCCCCACTTTAGTATTTGTGTAATCTTGTGGGTCAAGCGATCTCAGTATTTCACTATTACCAATAATATCGGTAATTTTTCTCCCTGTCTTTTGAGTAATCTCTTTCACGATGGAATATGACTCAGGATGAACTGCTGAGCTATCAAGCGGGTCTTTCGCGTTTAATATACGCAAGAATCCGGCACATTGTTCAAAAGCTTTAGGACCTAATCTCGCAACTTTCTTTAGTTCACTACGTTTACTAAATGGACCGTTGTCATTACGATAATTAACAATGTTTTCAGCAATGGTTTTGTTCAATCCTGCAACACGAGAGAGTAGGGCTGCTGATGCTAAGTTAACATCAACCCCGACTTTATTTACGCAATCTTCAATGACAATGTCGAGTTGCTTTGATAACAAGGTCTGGTTTACATCATGCTGATATTGACCAACACCAATTGCTTTCGGGTCGATTTTAACTAACTCGGCAAGTGGGTCTTGTAAACGACGAGCAATGGATACGGCTCCTCGAATAGAAACATCAAGCTGTGGAAATTCGTTGGCTGCTAACTCTGATGCAGAATAGACTGATGCACCGGCTTCACTGACCATGATTTTTTGTAATTTAAGCTCTGGCTTCGCTTTAATTAACTCAGCGACTAACTTATCTGTTTCTCGAGATGCGGTGCCGTTACCAATACTGACTAATTCAACGTTATAGCGTTGGCACAAAGTCGCTAATGTCGACAGCGATTGTTGCCATTGCTTTTGTGGTACATGCGGATAGATGGTTGTGTGATCGAGTAATTTACCTGTTGCATCAACGATGGCAATTTTGGAACCTGTACGTAATCCTGGATCAAGTCCAAGTGTTACTTTTGGTCCCGCTGGCGACGCCATGAGCAATGCAGTTAGGTTGGCTGCGAATACTTTGATAGCTTCCACTTCCGCCGATTCTTTCATTTTACCGATAAGTTCAGTTTCTAATTGGCTGAGTAATTTTTGTTTCCAACTGCTGTGAACGACTGATTTTAACCATTCGTCAGCGGGTTTATTTTGATAATGAATACCCAAATGTTTGGCGATGATTATTTCACAATAGCTGGTTGCATTTTTCTCGGTAAATTCAGGGTCTGCATTCAAACCTATTTGTAGCTCACCTTCATTTTTGCCGCGTAACATGGCTAACATGCGGTGTGATGGTACTTTGCTAATCCCCTCACTGTGGGCAAAATAATCTTTGAATTTGCTGTCTTCTGTGGCTGTTTTTTTATTTTCTTTTGACTCAAGCGTTGCGTGAGAAAGTAACTGTTTACGGACTTTAGCAATCAGTTCTGCATCAACGCTCGCTTTTTCCATCAGAATAAATTTAGCCCCTTCTAAAACTTGCTCTGGTTCAGAAAAATTACTCTCTGATGTGGTGAATTGTTTCGCAAGCTGCAGAGGTTGTTGTTGTGGGTTTTCAATAAGCGTTTCAGCAAGTGGGATTAGTCCTGCTTCAATTGCTATTTGTCCTTTAGTTCGACGCTTTGTTTTAAAAGGTAGGTAGAGATCTTCTAAACGCGTTTTTGTTTCAGCATTATTGATAGCGGCGGTTAACTGTGGGGTTAACTTATCTTGTTCGGCGATATTTTTTAAAATTGTTTCACGGCGCGTTTCTAAGTCACGTAAGTAGGTCAGGCGCTGTTCTAATGTTCTTAGTTGACCATCATCTAAGCCTTCAGTGGCTTCTTTTCGATAGCGGGCGATAAAAGGGACGGTCGACCCGTCATCAAGTAGGGTAATTGCAGCGTTAACTTGGCGTACATGCGCATTAATTTCTTGCGCGATCAGAATAGCTAATTTAGACACTTTGGATCCTTAAAATGAATAGATTTGTGATGACATGAATACGGATGATTATTCTGTAAATGGGATGTATTGGATCTTGTTGATGTACCACGTTTTACTACCCGCAGGCGTGTGCACTATCGCCTCATCATCAACTTGTTTCCCGATAAGGGCTTTTGCCATTGGAGAGTCGACTGTAATGAAATTACGTTTTGGGTCTAATTCGTCACGGCCGACAATGCGGCACTGTATTACCTTACCATCATCATCTTCTAATTCGGCATAGGCGCCAAAATAGACAGTGCCATCTTGTTGTGGACGATAATCGACGATCTCTAATACTTCGAGGCGTTTAACTAAAAATCGAATTTCGCGGTCGATGGTTCGCAGTAAATGTTTATTTTCTTTGTAGTCAGCATTTTCACTGCGGTCACCTAGAGAAGCTGCCCAAGACACAACTTTTGTGACTCTTGGTCGTTCTTCTTTCCAGAGAAATTTAAGGCGTTTGTCTAAAGTTTCCCAGCCCACTCGGGTGATTAAGTTTGATATAGCCAATGCTATGACCTTCTTAAATTATATTGAAGAGAAATTATAGCAATAGCACAGCTGAATAGCTCATTTTCGTTATGGCAGGTAGAAAAAATGCCAGGTCGATTACTCGATACTGGCATTATGTTCATTATTGCTCATTATTTAAATCGGTATAAACATTAACTTAAATAAAGTTTAAAGTTGTGGACCTGCAGCAAGTAGTGCTTTGCCTTCTTCGTTGTCAGTGAACTTCTCAAAGTTGCTCACGAAACGTTTTGCAAGCGCTACCGCTTTCTCTTCCCATACATTTGCATCTTCGTATGTATCTCGTGGATCAAGAATCTTAGTATCACAACCTGGTAGTGTTGTTGGTACTTCTAAATTGAAGTAAGGGATCGTTTTACTTTCCACTTTTTCAATTGAACCATCAAGAATTGCATCGATGATTGCACGTGTATCTTTAATTGAAATACGTTTACCTGTGCCGTTCCAACCCGTATTCACTAGGTAAGCTTGCGCGCCGGATGCTTCCATACGTTTAACAAGCTCTTGGCCGTATTTGGTTGGGTGAAGCGATAGGAACGCGGCGCCGAAACAGGCAGAGAATGTTGGTGTTGGTTCTGTAATGCCACGCTCAGTACCAGCCAATTTAGCCGTAAAACCTGATAGGAAGTGATATTTAGTTTGTTCTGGCGTTAGTTTAGATACTGGAGGTAAAACACCAAATGCATCAGCACTTAAGAAAATAACTTTATTTGCGTGACCGCCTTTCGAGATTGGCTTAACGATATTTTCAATGTGTTCGATAGGATAAGAAACACGTGTGTTTTCTGTTTTCGAACCGTCGTTATAATCAACTACGCCACCGTCAAGTACGGTTACGTTTTCAAGTAATGCGTCACGACGAATTGCGCCGAATATTTCTGGCTCCGCTTCTGCACTTAACTTAATTGTTTTTGCGTAGCAACCACCTTCGAAGTTGAATACGCCATCATCATCCCAACCGTGTTCATCATCACCAATTAATTGGCGTTTTGGATCGGTTGATAATGTTGTTTTACCTGTACCAGATAAGCCAAAGAAGATTGCTGTTTCACCATCAGAACTTACGTTTGCTGAACAATGCATTGATGCAATACCTTGTAGTGGCAATAGGTAGTTCATATAAGAGAACATACCTTTTTTCATTTCGCCGCCGTACCAAGTACCGCCGATAAGTTGAATTTTCTCTGTTAAATTGAAAGCAACAAAGTTTTCAGAATTTAGGCCGTGCTTTTCCCAGTCAGGGTTTGTGCACTTAGCGCCATTCATTACCACGAAATCTGGTTCGTAAGTTGCTAATTCTGCTTCGGTTGGACGGATGAACATGTTCTTAACGAAATGCGCTTGCCATGCAACTTCGGTGATGAAACGAACTTTAATACGGGTATTGGCGTTAGCACCACAGTATGTATCAACAACGAATAAACGTTTTGTGGAAAGCTGTTGTGTTACGAGTGCTTTAAGATCATTCCATACGTCTTGAGAGATGGCTTTATTATCATTTTTACCTTGATCTGACCACCATACTGTATCGCGAGTTGTATCATCACGAACAATGTATTTATCTTTTGGTGAACGACCGGTGAAGATACCTGTATCAACTGCAACTGCACCTGATTCAGTAACAGTCCCTTTTTCATAACCTTCTAGACCTGCTTTTGTTTCTTCTGAAAAAAGTAGCTCGTAAGAAGGGTTATATACGATTTCTTCAACATCCTTGATGCCATATACCGATAGATCGATAGTGGCGCCAATAACTGTATTTTTATGTTTTACTTCTGTCATTGGTATCTCCTGGGGGTACAGAGTTTAATTTATTGTTTCAGATTAAATTAAGTTGGTTTGCAAATTAAATTTAATGGGTGCACTAACGGCACCCTTATTATTAAATTTAGCAGTGTTAAACGATGTGCTACGGTGTATTTTCTACACTCTTATTCACATTTTGTTTAATGTACTGGGTTGCCAATTTGCGGTGAATGTATATCTTCTACATCTCCCGCATTAAAGGCATAAAGCGAACCGCAATAATCACAGTGCATCTCTATTTGTCCTTTTTCAGCAATAATATCAAGTAACTCTTCTTTTGCTACGCTAAGTAGTGCTGTTGCACTACGTTCATGTGAACAACCACATTTAAATGACACGGTTTGTGGATCGAATAAGCGTACTTTTTCTTGGTGATAAAGTCGTACTAGCACATCTTCAGCATCAAGATTAAATAATTCATCATCTTTTATCGTTGCTGTTAATGCGACTAGGTGTTCAAAATCTTCATGTGAACTTTTCTTGTCGTCTGATGCTGGTAATTTTTGTAGCATCATGCCTGCAGCTTGTTTTCTATAGCCCACTTTACCAGTACGGAACCACAAACGTGTTGTTAGCTGTTCAGACTGTTCGAAGTATTGCTCTAAGCATTCTTGTAAAGTTTCGCCACCAAGATCAACGATACCTTGATAACGTTCGCCTTTGTCTGGTGAGACAGTAATAACCATCACACCTTTACCAATCAATTCTTTTACATTGTTTGTGTCTGGTACTGAACCATTCCAGCGAGCCACACCACGTAATTCAAGATCTTCGTTACCATTAATAACTGCAAGTGTCACCGGACCGTCACCTTGTAACTGAACCGTGATAGAGCCTTTAAATTTTAATGTCGCTGTTAATAGACTTGCTGCAACTTGTAACTCACCGAGTAGGCGCTGAACAGGTCTTGGGTAATTTAGGTTTTCTAAAATATCAATAAAGCTTTGTTCAAGTTGTACAATCTCACCACGTACTTGGTGATCTTCAAACAGGTAACGGTGTAATAAATCTTTCTGGCTCATAATATTCTCGACGTTAAAGTTAATGATTTTTTATCCGCAATAGTTCTCGACGTTGTTTCTTGTCGGGACGTTTATCAGGGCTAGGGTTATACAATGTATTCAGTTTACGCGCGACATCATTTTGTGCACGCTTTTCAACACTAGTTGGTGTTTCTTCATACAAAGTAGCCGCCTCTGGTGCCCCTCTCCTTTGTGCGGAAAGCTGCTTTACGATCACTTCCTTTTCATCAAAGCCTTGTTTTATTTTTATTGTTGCACCCAACTCAACGGTTTTACTGGGTTTTGTGCGTTGATCATTGTAGCGGACTTTACCACTTTGGATCATGTCTCTGGCAATGGCGCGGGTTTTAAAAAACCGTGCAGCCCACAACCACTTATCAAAACGCACATCACTATCTGGTTTGGTATTTTTTGACATATTGAATGTAACCATATTCCAAATAAACGATCTTATTGATCTGATTATAACAGATAAATAAAGCAGTAAGAGAGTCTTTTATTGAGCGGGAATACACATTTCATTAACTAAATCACGTCGTTGATTTCACATTTCTTTCATCATAGTTTCATTTGTAAGTGTTGTAATTATAGTGTGGCGAATAATCAGAATTCATATATTCTTTAAAGGTTAGCGCTGGTATATTTTTTTATTAAAAAAATATTAATTTTCTGTCATGATTTATCCGATTCATCTGATTTATATGATTTAACTGATGTTTGTCGTGTTTAAGGCTTGTACGGATAGAGCGAGAGGGCTAATATTGGTCAGTTCAATTTACGACTTTTATTCGGGTTAATCACAAACGTTGGTAAACATAGCTTATTTTGAAAGTAATGCTGTATTAGGGTAATACAAAAATGGATAATTTAGATGCGCTTAAGCAGCTTATAATCAAACTACCTCAAAAACAAATATCGACCTTTTGTTGCTATTTTTTACTCGCTGTATTTTGTTATCAATCAGCGGTGTTAACTTGGCAGTTATGGCCGATAAAGTCAGAATCTGCAACATTATGGCAACCTATATTTAGCAGTGGTAGTGATCAAGCCAAAAGTTATGAATTAAATACACTTCGTAATTTAAATTTATTTGGTAAACAGCAAGCAGAAAATCAAGAGTCTGTCGCTGTTCAGACTATTGATGCACCAAAAACACGCTTACGTCTAATATTAGTTGGCCTTGTTGCGAGTACTGAACCAAGTCTTGCATTAGCGATTATCGAGCTCAAAGGTAAGCAAGAAACGTACGGGATTGATGATGAGATTGGCGAGACGAATGCGGTGTTAAACCAGGTACTGGTTGACCGTGTGATCATTAAATATAGAGGTAACTTAGAAACGTTAATGTTGGATGGTGAAGAATTCACTCGTGAGACAAGCGAACGACAGTCTCATAACGAAAGTTCAAGCAAAGCACCTAGAGACCTTTCTAATCTACGTAACGACTTATTATCAAACCCTGCCAGCATTACCGACTACGTACGTATTTCTCCCGTTCGAACTAATGGGAAATTAGCGGGTTATCGTGTTAATCCAGGTAAAAATCGTGAACTATTTAAAGAAGTTGGTTTAAAACCAAATGATCTCGCCGTATCGTTAAATGGATATGATTTAACGGATACTCGCCAAGCAATGGAAGTTGCCACGCAACTGAAAGACTTGACCGAAATGTCCCTGACAGTTGAGCGTGATGGGCAATTACACAGTATTTATTTAAGTATGCCAGAGTAGCCATTGAGCGACACACTTTTTAAGCCGGTAACTTAGGTAGCTAAGGATAAAGATGAACCTTAATAACGTTGGAAAAAAATTAACAAGCTTAACTTCAGGGATATTGCTGAGTTTGAGTGGGATGGCCATGGCTGCCGATTATTCTGCAAGTTTTAAAGGCACTGATATTAATGAATTTATTAATGTTGTGGGTAAAAATTTAAATAAAACAGTGATCATTGATCCGAGTGTGCGTGGCAAGGTGAATGTTCGTAGTTACGATCTATTAAATGAAGAACAGTATTATCAGTTCTTTCTTAATGTCTTAGATGTATATGGTTATTCCGTTGTTAAGATGGACAATGGTGTACTTAAAGTTATTAAAAGCAAAGTAGCAAAAACATCCAGCATACCTGTGGTTGATGATAACGATCCTGGTCAGGGTGATGAAATGGTTACGCGTGTTGTACCTGTTCATAACGTATCGGTACGTGAGCTCTCTCCGTTATTACGTCAGCTAAATGATAATGCTGGTGGCGGTAATGTAGTGCATTATGAACCGTCTAATGTGTTAATGCTGACAGGCCGCGCAGCCGTGGTTAATCGCTTAGTGGAAATTGTCCACCGTGTAGATAAAGCGGGAGATCAGGCCGTTGATATTATTCATCTTAAATACGCATCTGCTAGTGAGATGGTTCGTATTATTGATAGTGTGAACAAAGGCGATGGGAAATCGAAGATCCCAAGTATTTTACAACCTAAAATTGTTGCTGATGATAGAACTAACGCGGTTGTGATTAGTGGTGATCCCAAAGCGCGTCAACGTGTTGCTAAATTAATCCAACAGCTTGATAGCGAATTAGAAAGCACAGGTAATACCCGCGTTATTTATTTGAAATACGCGAATGCTAAAGAAGTTGCCGAAGTTTTAAAAGGGGTGAGTAACTCTATTGAGGATGGAACGTCTGGTTCATCGACTAAATCAAAATCAAAATCGAGTTCAAAATCAGAGCCGGGTATTGAAGCGCATGAAGACACCAATGCGTTGGTGATTACGGCACAACCGGATGTGATGCGTACCTTAGAGCAAGTGATTAGTCAGCTTGATATTCGCCGTGCACAAGTATTAGTCGAAGCGATTATTGTCGAAATATCAGAAGGTGATGGCATTGACTTTGGTGTTCAGTGGGCAACGGAAGCAGGTGGCACGCAATATAATAATGGCAAGCAAGTCTCTTTAGGTGCACTTGGCCAGGGTATTTATGATGCACAGGATAAAAAAACGACAACGATTTATACTGACCCTGCAACAGGTATAGAAACACCGAGGACGACTACAACTTCTGGTGATACTTCAGCACTTGCTTCAGCACTTGGTAATGTGAACGGCATGATTATGGGCGTTATGAATGGGTCAAAAACCTTCGGTGCGATTATTCAAGCGGCTGCTACAGATACTAATTCTAACCTTCTTGCTACGCCAAGTATCATGACACTCGATAATCAAGAAGCCACATTTGTTGTTGGTGAAGAAGTACCCGTTATTACAGGCTCTTCAACGGGGTCGGGTAATGAAAACCCATTCCAGACGATTGAGCGTCGGGAAGTGGGAATTAAATTAAAAGTGACGCCACAAATCAACGAAGGTGATGCGGTACAGTTAACCATTGAGCAAGAGGTATCACAAGTATTAGGTTCTACTGCGGTGGATGTGACTTTTGCGAAACGTCAGGTAAATACCACCATTTTAGTGGACAGTGGGCAAACGATCGTGATTGGTGGCTTACTTGATGAGAAAGTGATTGAAAGTGTTTCTAAGGTACCTTGGCTCGGCGACATCCCTTGGATTGGTAATTTATTCAAGTCTACATCATCAAGCACTTCAAAACGTAATCTGATGATCTTTATTAAACCGACCATTATTCGTGATAATGCATCGATCCGCGGTATCAGCAATCGTAAGTACAGTTTAATGCGCGCAAATCAGTTGCTACAACAAGAAAAAGGTGTCGCATTGATGCCGTTTACTGATGTTCCAGTGTTACCTAAATTTGATGAAGAGCGTATTATTTCGCCTGCAGTTCGTCAATATCTGGAAGAGCAAGATGATCAAACGGTTGAATTTGACATGAGAACGAAGCCTAAAACGACAAGTGAGGCTGAGTAGATGAGTACTCAGGATTATGACGAGGTAAGTGAAAGCGAACGCTTGCCTTTTTCGTTTGCCAAAAAATTTGGTGTAGTGCTAAGTGAAGGTGAACGGGGCTGGGTGTTATATCACAAAGCCGATGTTGCCCCGAGTACGGTACTTGAAGTACGCCGTAACCTTGGCCAAGCGTTTCAATTGGTGTTGTTAGATGATGAGGCATTCGAATTAAAACTGACAGATGTGTTTCAACGTGACTCATCAGAAGCTAGACAGTTAATGCAGGACATTGGTAATGAAGTTGATTTTTTTACGTTAGCTGAGGAGTTACCAACCGAAGAAGATTTATTGGAGTCCGATGATGATGCGCCGATCATTAAACTGATCAATGCGATGCTCAGTGAAGCGATTAAAGAAGGTGCTTCAGACATTCATGTGGAAACATTTGAGCGTGCATTGGTGATCCGCTTCCGTATTGACGGTGTATTAAGAGAAATTTTGAAACCGAATCGGAAATTGGCATCATTGTTAATATCACGAATCAAAGTTATGTCAAAAATGGATATAGCAGAAAAGCGTGTTCCCCAAGATGGGCGAATCTCGTTGCGAATTGGTGGACGTGGTGTTGACGTGCGTGTATCAACCTTACCATCGAGTTTTGGTGAACGTGTCGTAATGCGTTTACTCGATAAGAATAACGCTAAATTAGAATTAAAGCATTTGGGGATGACGTTAGATAATCGTAATAAGATGTCTGAACTTATTCATAAGCCACACGGCATTATTTTAGTTACTGGTCCTACGGGGTCGGGTAAGAGTACGACCTTATATGCCGCACTATCGGATATTAACAGCAAAGATCGTAATATCTTAACGGTTGAAGATCCAATTGAATATCAACTTGATGGCATTGGGCAAACGCAAGTAAATCCAAAAGTTGATATGACCTTCTCACGTGGTTTACGTGCTATTTTACGTCAAGACCCCGATGTTGTGATGATTGGTGAGGTGCGTGATTTAGAAACAGCGCAAATTGCCGTTCAAGCTAGTTTAACGGGTCACCTCGTATTATCTACCTTACATACTAATACCGCAGTGGGCGCCGTCACTCGTTTACGTGATATGGGATTAGAGCCCTTCTTATTGTCGTCAAGTATATTGGGTGTACTGGCACAACGATTAGTACGAACGCTTTGTCCCGATTGTCGAGAAGGTGCACCGCCAACAGAGCGCGAACTTGAGCAATTGGCTTCTAATCGAGTGGCGGACGCGACAGTCATTTATCATCCGAAAGGTTGCGAAAACTGTAACAACACAGGCTATCGAGGTCGTACTGGTATTCATGAATTATTAATCGTCGATGAAGATGTGCGAGACATGATCCACAGTGGTGCTGGCGAACAAATCGTAGAACGTCATATTCGACCATTCACACCAAGTATCCGTCAAGATGGCCTAGCTAAAGTACTGGAAGGTGTCACCACCTTAGAAGAAGTACTTCGTGTGACAAGAGAGGGATAAGCATGCCTGCATTTTCTTATTTAGCGATTGATCAAAAAGGTAAAAATAAAAAAGGGGTAGTGGAAGCAGATGGGCCAAAGCAAGCGCGTGCTTTATTACGCGAGAAAGGCTTAACTCCACTGGAAGTGGAAATGTCTGCAGCGGCTGAAAAGAAAAAAGCGGCAGGTATTTTTTCATTTAAACGAGGTATTAGTACGGCGGATATGGCGCTATTAACCCGCCAGTTATCCACGTTAATTGCTGCTTCGCTACCACTCGAGGAATCATTAAAAGCGGTTGCAGAACAAAGTGAACTGCCCCGTATTCAGAATATGATCTTGGCCGTACGTAGTCGTGTTGTTGAAGGACATACGTTAGCAGAAAGTTTTGCTGAGTTCCCTCATGCCTTTGACGATCTATATTGTTCTATGGTGGCCTCTGGCGAAAAGTCGGGTCATTTAGATAAAGTACTCAATCGTTTGGCTGACTATACCGAACAACGCCAAAAAATGACCAGTCAATTAACGCAAGCCATGATTTATCCGGTCATGTTAACGCTGGTGGCTATTGGTGTTGTGTCGCTATTATTGACAAGTGTCGTGCCTAAAGTTGTAGGCCAGTTTGAACACATGGGACAAGAATTACCGCAAATCACCCAAATATTGATCGGACTTTCTGATTTTGTCAGTAACTATGGTCTTTATCTTGTTGTTGGTATTGTCCTTACTATCATTGTTATTAAACGCTTGTTATTAAAACCTGCGAATCGCTTGATATTCGATGAACGATTATTAAAAGTGCCTGTCATTGGTAAGGTGAGTCGTGGAATCAATACTGCGCGTTTCGCGCGAACATTAAGTATTTTAAATGCCAGTGCGGTACCGCTACTCGAAAGTATGTTGATTGCGGGACGGGTATTAACCAATATGCATGCGCGTAAATTGGTCGAAGCTGCGACAATGCGCGTTCGTGAAGGTACTAGTTTAAGAGCAGCATTAACGGAAACAAAATTATTTCCACCAATGATGCTGCATATGATTGCCAGTGGTGAACAAAGTGGTGAATTAGGTCCGATGTTAGAGCGCGCTGCAGATAATCAAGATTCACAATTTGAAGCGCAAGTGACGATGGCTTTAGGCATTTTTCAACCCTTACTGGTAGTGAGTATGTCGGGTGTTGTATTATTTATTGTGATGGCAATTCTTCAACCGATTTTGTCTTTAAACAATATGGTTTCAGGTTAGATTTTTATTTCAAATAGAGGATTTTATGAATAATAAAAAACGGAATATGTCAGGTTTTACCCTGTTAGAAATCATGGTTGTTATCGTGATTTTAGGTATTCTTGCATCAATGGTTATCCCTAATTTATTAGGTAATAAAGAAAAAGCGGATCGCCAGAAAGTAGTATCAGATATCGTCGCGTTAGAAAATGCGATGGATATGTATAAGTTAGACAACAGCCGTTATCCAACGACAGAACAAGGCTTAGATGCATTAGTTGAAATGCCGGATGTAGATCCAGAACCAAGAGATTATCGTACTGGCGGTTACATCAAGCGTTTACCGCAAGACCCTTGGGGTAATGAATATCTATTAGTTAGCCCAGGTGAACATGGTCAAGTTGATATTTATTCTATTGGTTTAGATGGTGAAGAAGGTTCCGATGACGATATCGGCAACTGGAACATGCATGATAAATAACTAATTGTTTTATTGAGGCACAGGTTATTTTCTGTGCCTTTTTTTATCCAACTGAATGCATTCGATGTTAATTCTTACTCTATCAGAACGCATATCAACAATGACCAAAGGTACACAATGAAAAATCGTACTCATCAAGAATCTGGCTTTACACTATTAGAGATAATGTTAGTTATATTCTTAATGGGCATGATGGTCACCGGTGTTGTCATGACAATGAGTTCTTCTGGCCCTGATAAGCAACTCAAAAAAGAAGCTGCTCGTTTTATCGGAGTGCTAGAACTGGCCGAAGAAGAAGCCTTACTCAGTAGTATTGAAATGGGGATCGTGATTGAAGAACAGCACTATCAATTTGTTTATTTAGATGACAATGATAAATGGTCCGCATTTAATGATTCTAAGTTTTTTGTAAAAAAAGAGCTACAAGAAGACATGCTTATGTCACTTGAGTTAGCTGGGCTGAAAGCGGAAGGCAGCTTGTTAGGTGATCGCAAGCTATTTGCTGATGATGATGGTTTGTTTGAGGATAATGGCGGGCTATTTGAAGGTGATGAAAAAGACGAACGTATCGAACCGGATGTGTTTATTTATTCAAGCGGTGAAATTACCGATTTTACGTTGACGTTTACCTACATGGATGCGGATGTTGGGGACAGTAGTATCAAGGTCCAATTTGATGAATATGGAAAATTAATGATTAATACCACGATGGATGGATTTTAATGAAACCATGTTTAGGAAAAAAAACATTATTTAAGCAAGCTGGCATGACATTATTAGAAGTCATGGTGGCGATGGCGGTATTTGGCACGGCTGGTTTAGCAGTGATGAAAGTCGCGACTGAAAATCTCAGCAGTTTAGCCTATTTGGAAGAAAAAACATTCGCTAATTGGGTGGCTGCTAATACTTTAACTGAATTAAAATTAGCAAAAACAATACCTGGAAAGTCATGGCGAAAAGGTGAGTCTGAATTAGCGGGTCGAACTTGGTATTGGCGTTATAAAGCAGAGTCGACAGACAGCAATGATTTTGTCGGGGTGACAGTCGAAGTGGCGACAGATAAGAAGTATGACTCAACGATTAGCCATTTACTCACCTATGTGGTGCGCTAAGATGATGCGAGAACCGACAATAAAACAAAATGGCTTCACATTGATCGAGATGATGATTGCGATCGCTATTTTTGCCTTACTCAGTCTGGGGGCTTATCAAGTATTACAAGGTGTATTACGCAGCGATGAAATTTCGACAGAACGTGGGAATGCATTAAAACAATTACAACGAGCAATGGTTATTGTCGAACGTGATTTTCAACAAATGAATGCGCGTAATAATCGTAGTGATGATGAACAGACTGCAATGCCATTACAGTCTGGGAAATTTATGTTTGATAGTGATGACGATGGTATTGCTTTCGTTCGCAGTGGTTGGCGTAATCCATTATCACAGTTACCACGCTCATCGTTACAGCGGGTAATGTATCGTGTTAAAGATGCGCACTTAGAACGTTTAAGTTATGTCTATTTAGACCCCACTACAGGGGAAGAGCCGAAAAGGCAGTTGATCTTGGAAAATGTCGAGTCATTAACGTTCGAATTTTATCATAAAAATAAAT
Source organism: Moritella sp. 5 (assembly GCF_018219455.1). Taxonomy (NCBI): domain Bacteria; kingdom Pseudomonadati; phylum Pseudomonadota; class Gammaproteobacteria; order Alteromonadales; family Moritellaceae; genus Moritella; species Moritella sp. 5. Next base: position 4,635,722 of record NZ_CP056122.1, on the reverse strand, counting down.
GGAATGAGACTTGGACAAACAAGACCGCACTACCTGATGGCGTTAAAATGACGCTAACATTAAAAGGTTTTGGTGAAATACAACGCTTATTCCTATTACCCAAAGCGACAGTCGACAGTGGTAAAGATAAAGATAAAGATAAAGATAAAGGAAAGGGCAGCTAATGATATATGCCTCTAAACAGCGTGGTATTGCACTATTAACCGTCTTACTTATTTTGGCTGTGATGGTGATTATTGCCAGTAATATGTCATCACGTTTACAGCTGGAATTACGCCGTACCAGTAACATAATGACGCATCAACAAGCCCTTTGGTATGCTTATGGTGCAGAGGCGTTGGTTGAAAAGGGCTTAAAGCAAGCATTGAAAGACGATGATACGATCAACTTAGATCAATATTGGGCCACAGAAGGCATGATGTACCCTGTTGAAAATGGACTCATTGGTGGTCAGGTTTTTGATATGCAAGCCTGTTTTAATGTTAATGCTGTTACTGGAGAAGATGATAAAAACGGTCAAGCCCCACTGAAGGTCCGTTTATTCCGTAATTTATTAGAACAGCTTGACCTAGAAGTGTATGACGCGGAGCAATTAAGTGATGCCTTACGTGACTGGATTGATACTGATACAAATGTGGTGTCGAGTTACGGTGTTGAAGATGCTTACTATGAATCCCTCAATTACCCTTATCAAGCGGGTAATCAACGTTTAATTAATGTCAGTGAACTACGGGCAATAAAAGGATTTAATCAAGCTGTTTACCGTAAGGTTCGTCCTTATCTTTGCGCCTTACCAACAGCAGACTTAAAGATAAACGTGAATACCATTGTGATTGATAAGCCTGAGATATTAGCTGGATTATTTGCAGGGCAATTATCACTAGATGTAGCGAAAACAATATTGGAAGAACGGCCTAACGGCGGTTGGAAAACAACTGCGGATTTCTTAGCGTTACCGTTATTGGCTGGTATTAAGCTGGATAAAGCAGAGCAAGCTGTGTTTGATATAAAAAGTGGTTATTTTGTTGCGCTATTACAAGCTGAATTTGCTAGCGCAACCATGAAAGTAGAATCGTTATTTAAAGCTGAAAGCAAAGATAGTGTTTATGTTATTCGTCGACAATTCGGAGGAGCTCAATGAGTGAGCAATTAGTAGTAAGGCTTGGTAGTGAAAGTCGACAAGCAATACATTGGTTAGTGTGGTCAACCGTTGAAAGCGAGATCATTGCATCAGGTGTGTTGACCAGTGCCGCTGAACTTATCGAGCTAAAATCCCGTGCTGGTGGACGACCTATCATTGCATTAGTACCAAGCTGTGATATCACGTTTAAAGAGGTGGAATTACCTGGGCGTAGTAATAAGCAATTACTCAATGCATTACCCTACATGCTAGAACAAGAATTGAGTAGTGATATTGATAAGCTACACTTTTCTGTTCTAAGTAAGACTGCGAATACAGTATCCGTTGCGGTGATTGCGCATGACAAAATGCAACAGTGGCAATCATGGTTATCGGATGCCGAACTAGTTTGCACACAAATTATTCCTGATGCATTAACACTACCGTACAGTGAAGATAGTTGGAGTGCGATTGAATTAGATGGGCAATGGCTTATTAGGCAAACTCGTACACAAGGTATGTGTATTGAGACCGCATTATTAGGTTTTGTCTTGCCAACTGTTGCTCATGTAGACGTTGATGATGAGAGTGTTGTGCAGACGGTGACTAGCTATTCTACTATCGATCATCTTGAGTTAGATAATTGGCAACAGAATACAATTGAGTTGCCAATGAAACTTTGTGCTGAGGGCGCTGTTACCAGCCGTTATAACTTATTGCAAGGTGAGTACAAAATAGTACGTGAAGAAAATGTCGCATTAAAATTATGGCGTGGTACGGCTATCGCAGCTGGTTTAGCTATCGTGATGATATTTGTGAATCAATTTGTGATGTTAAATAAGTTAGAACAGCAACAAATGGCATTAGAAAATGAGATTAAGCAGGTATATAAAACGGTATTTAAACCGAAAAAAATGCGCCTAAATACGCGTTTAGTTAAAAAACAGATGCAGAATCGTTTAAATGATTTACGCGGTGGGGGCAGTGATTCAGGATTCTTAGTGATGTTAAGTCAGTTGACCCCTACATTTAAACAATCACCGGGAATTAAACCTATTTCAGTTCGATTTGATACGAAACAAGCAACATTACGATTGCAAGCAAGTGCGGTGGACTTTCAGGCCTTTGATCAATTCAAATCATCGTTATCGACAGAGTTTGATGTTGAACAAGGGGCGTTAAGTCAACGAAATGGCCGCGTTCAGGGCACGCTGGATATTAAGGGTAAAAAATGAAGGCATACTGGCAACAATTAGAGCAAAAAGAAAAGCAGCTCATTAGTTTATTAATCGCCACATTATTGCTTGCAGGTGGTTATTGGCTGGTTTGGCAACCGTTACAAAATGATATTAGCAATACCCAACGAAAAGTTAATGTTCAAACGCAAACACTCGCCGATGTGAAAGTGATAGGGCAAAAAATTATGAATTTACAGGGAGGCCAAGTAAACCGTCCTGAAGCGGGTGATCTTAACCAGCTTGTTAGTCGTAGTGCTAAACGTCATAAGATAATGCTCACACGTATTCAAGCAAAAGCAGATAATCTGCAAGTATGGATTGATGATGTTAATTTTAATCAGCTTACCGATTGGTTAGAGCAATTGAACAAACAATACGGTATTGAAATCCAGAATATTGATCTGAGTGTGTCAGATAAAAAAGGGATGGTTAAGGTTCGCCGATTACAGTTAGGAAAAAGAGCATGAGAAATAAACTTCTAGGGCTATGTTTTGTCATGATTGCGTATGTATTCTTTCTTATCGGCACACTACCAGCTACATTAGTATTATCATATATCCCATTGCCAGCGAACTTAACGATTAGCCAAGTTGAAGGTACGGTATGGAAAGGGGAAGCAAAACAGGTATCTTTTAATCATATAGAAGTGAAAGATGTCAGCTGGGATACATCGGTAATTGCGCTATTAACGGGATCTGCACAAGTTTACGTTGAGTTTGGTCGTGGTAAGAATAGCTTACGCGGCAGTGGTGAACTAGGCTATTCAAGTGCAGGTGTCTATGCGCAAGATTTCACCGTTACGGCAAGTTCTGAATGGTTAGTCACGGCGAGTAATATTCCATTACCAGTGACGACCAAAGGTAGCGTTAAATTGGCAATAGCAGAGATGCAGCAAGGAAACCCTTGGTGTGAACAACTTGATGGACAGCTGAGTTGGTCTAATGCAGGCATTGACTCACTGTTGGGAAATGTAGAAATTGATTCTGCTGTCGCTAATTTAAGTTGTGACAAGGGGACTATTGTTGCCAACATCAAGCAGAGCTCTAACCAGCTGAAATTATCAGGTATTGCTAGGTTAGAAAATCAAGGTAAATACACGTTTTCTGGCGTACTTGTACCAAGTAATGAATTACCGCAATCAATACGCAGTAATTTACGTTATGTTGGGCAAGAAAATGCCAAGGGTGAGTATAAGATTAATTACGCTGGCCGCATATAATGTTGTTATATAACGCGTACTCGTTATGACAAGGATGCAGAATTAAAATGACACATCAGAAACCTAAAATATTAAGCACGAATATTGTCGCAGAAAGTCGACTATTTAAAATTGAGTCTGTTGCACTGCGTTTTTCTAATGGTGTTGAACGTACTTACGAAAGAATGAAAGGCGGTGGTCACGGCGCGGTCATGATGGTGCCTGTCGATGCGGATAATAACCTTATCTTGATCCGTGAATACGCTGTCGGTACTGATAGTTACGAACTTGGTTTTCCCAAGGGGGCGATCGATAAAGGTGAAACAGCATTGATTGCTGCTAATCGAGAGTTAATGGAAGAGATTGGATATGGGGCTAAAACACTAAGCTTACTGAAAGAAGTTAACTTAGCACCGAGTTATTTTTCTGCTCGAATGCAGATTTATCTTGCACAAGATCTGTACCCTGAATCTTGTGAGGGTGATGAACCTGAGCCACTCGAAATTATAAAGTGGCCATTAGCCAGAGCAAATGAGTTACTTGATAATGATGAAATCACAGAATCACGTGCTATTTGTGCATTATTACTTGCCCTAAAACAACTAGATAAGTAATACTAAATCATTAAGCGATGGCGAGAATAAAGTAGGAAGTGCGATATGCAAATAATGACCTTAATTCCAGAGTTAAAAAAAATTGCACGCGCCACTGGTGCAGTGATTTATGATATTTATCAATCGGGCGAGTTTGAGCAAGAAATTAAACTCGATCATACACCGGTCACCAGTGCTGATATCGCCGCTCATCACTATTTATCTAAGCAACTTGCGTTACTGACGCCTGACATTCCAATCTTATCTGAAGAAGATTGTGATATTGCCGTTGAAGAGCGTCAATCTTGGGAAACTTATTGGTTATTAGATCCGTTAGATGGCACCCAGGAGTTTATTTCTCGTAGTGGTGATTTTGCGACAATTATTGCATTGGTACACAAGAATAAACCTATCTTGGGGATGATTTACGGCCCTAAAGATGACGTTCTCTATTGGGCTGTTGACGGTGAGGGTGCATACAAAGATACATTGGAAGGTGAAGAAAGAATCTTCAGTCATACATGCCTGCAACCTTTAACCAGTTTAAATGTGGTTGTGAGCCGCGTTCAGAATCCAGACAACATCCGTAAGTTAGTTGAAGATGATATTGACTTAGAATTACAATCTCTCGGCTCTGCGAGCTTAAAAGGTTGCTTAGTTGCAGAAGGTAAAGCGGATTGTTATATACGCTTAGGCATTACTGGTGAGTGGGATACAGCGGGTACGCAATGTATTGTGACTGAAGCGGGAGGGGCTATTCTTGATTTGAATTTAAACCCACTCTCTTATAACCTGCGCGATACATTAAAAAACCCTGACTTTATTGTACTCGGAGACCGTAATCTGACATGGTCTGAGATCTTAACGGGTTAAATAAATTAGTTTTATATCAAATAGAGAAAAGGTCAGCGTATTGCTGACCTTTTTATTATTCATTGAACCGTATGTTCGTTTATTGGAATGACGCGAACACTAGGATAAGTACTAATACTGGGCAAACAAATTTTACGTATACAGGCCAGATCTTCCAAAAGATAGAATGCTCTGTTACACCTTCTTGTTCTCTGATCTCTGCCATTAAGCCTTTACGGCTCCAAACCCAACCTGCAAAGATTGCTACGCCTAAACTAATGAGTGGTTGTGCGTATTGTGTCGTGAGTGTGATAACAAAACCAAACAGTGTTGAGAAGTTAAATACAATCACTAAGCTAAGCGCGGTGACGATCGTACCAACGATATAGGCTGCTTTCTTACGTGTCATAGATGCACGTTCTGCAAGATAACTTGTTGGTGATTCCATCATACCAATCGCCGATGTTAATGCGGCAACAAACAATAATGCAAAGAATAAAATTGAAACTGGGTATTGTGCAGCGCCCATCGTTTCAAATAATGCCGGTAATACTGTAAACACTAATGTATCAGAACTCAGTAGACTACCGTCTGCAGCGAAGATCTCAACGCCGTTATGTGAAGCCACATACATAGCAGGTAAGATCACCATACCTGCAACAAATGCGACAGCGGTATCCATCAGTGTTACTTGCGCGGCTAATTTAGCAATATTTTCTTTTTTGTTTAAGTAAGAACCGTATACCATCATGCAACCACTGCCTAATGATAGTGAGAAGAATGTTTGACCGAGTGCTCCAATCAGTACGTCACGGTCTAGGATGCGACTAAAGTCAGGAATAAGTAACGCTCGTAAACCTAGCTCAGCGCCTGGTTGAGTCAAGATATAAAGCATTGCAGCGATAAGCATTAAAAATAACAGTGGCATTAAACGCTTCGACCATTTTTCGATACCGTCTTCTACACCTTGTTGGATAACTAGGACTGTGAATATCGCGAATATCACTGTAAATATCACGTTGCGTGATAATGACATATCAACTAACCAGTTAGCCGTTGTTGTAGAGCCCATCATTTCTGCAATTGGTGCTAAGGTATTACTGATGAACCAACCTGATAAAATACCGTAGAAAGAAAAAATCAGTGCTGACGTTATAATTGCCGCAAGGCCAATAGTAATACCAATTAATTTAACGCTTTTATTTTTAGCTAGTTTACTTAATGCATTAGCGGGGTTTGTTTGTCCATGGCGGCCGATCATCAATTCAGCAATTAGCATTGGATAGCCAAGCATAAAGATGAGAACAAGATAAACCAGTAAAAAAGCACCGCCGCCGTTACTTGCTGCTTGAGTTGGGAACCCCCAAATATTACCAACACCAACAGCAGACCCTGCTGCCGCCATAATGAAACCAAATTTAGAACTAAACTGGCCGCGTTTAGCTGATTCTATTGTTGTACTGATGGTCGACATAACTCTCCGTGTAAACTTTTATTTACTCTAAGTTTGTTTGTAACTAAATATTTACGATTAATATCCTATTTAAGCTTGTTTTGGTCAACGTTTAATTTTGGTTTTAGTGATTAATGTGGGTTTTAAGTGTTGTTTGATGATATTTTAGGCGGGGTTTATTTCAAGTTCTCAGTTGTAAACAATTGTTTACAGTATCTATTTTTAGGTTTGTTTATAACGTATTTGTACCTGTCTTAAAAACGATAAAAATAAGTTAGTTGCTGATAATGTTGAAAGTAGTATTATAATATCAATGGTAACAATCCCTACCCCTTAATGAATGACATTTAAATTATGACCGGAATTAGAGCTCAGCAAAAAGAAAAAACCCGCCGTTCACTGATCAACGCGTCATTCAGACTCGTGACTGCAGAGCGAAGCTATTCAAATTTAAGCTTACGTGAAGTTGCACGTGAAGCTGGGATCGCACCTACGTCTTTCTATCGCCATTTTTGCGATATGGAAGAGTTGGGTTTAACCATGGTTGATGAGGGAGGTCTGACATTAAGACAACTGATGCGTCAAGCACGACAACGTATTGAAACTGGTGGTAGCGTGATCAAAACCTCTGTAGAAACATTTATGGAGTTTGTTGAACAGAATCCAAATATTTTTCGAGTTTTATTGCGTGAGCGTTCTGGTACATCGGCAGCCTTTCGAGCTGCGGTATCTAGAGAGTTACGTCACTTTAGCGCTGAGCTAACCGATTATATTGAGCTCGCAAGTAAACTAAGCCGTGATGAAGCGACGATTCAATCTGAGGCAATGGTCACAATTGTTTTTAATGCGGGGGCTGAAGCGTTAGATTTATCGAACGAAGAACGTCGAACATTGTCTGACCGTACTATAATGCAATTGAGAATGATTGCAAAAGGTGCAGCGGTATTAAAAATGACAAGAGGTATTGCGCTGTAAACTTTGAACATTGAGGTATTTAAATGACGACAAAGAATCAAGCGGGTTATAAACCATTATACTTTGCCTTTTTAGCAGGCTTATGTGGTAACGCAACATTAGCAACGTTAACGACAAGTGAAGTTCCATTCAGTATTTTTCCGCTCATTGCATTAGTGCTGGTGGCTTATAATTGGTATCAAGTTTATATGACTAGCGCTATTGAAAGCCATATAAGCAAATCGTCATTAGGTTTGTTTGTTATTGGTGTTTTGATATACACGACATTTGTACGTATGGAATATCCTGAGTTAGGCAGTAATTTCTTCCCCTTGATATTGGTATTAGGTCTATCTGCTTGGGTAGCAAAAACCATCGGTGTGTTCAGATCTAAAAAACAGGCATAATATCGGACTTATAAAAAAGCTCGTTAGCAACAATGTTGTTAACGAGCTTTTATCTATTCAAATTAATGTTGAGTTAACTTTTCGTTAGCTCTTTTTCGTTAAGTACACACCTGATTCAATATGGTGGGTATACGGAAATTGATCGAACAATGCAAAGCGGTCGATATTGTGCGTTTGACTTAATGCTTCGAGGTTGTCACTCAATGTTTCTGGGCTGCAAGAAATATAAACGATATTATCGTATTCTTGCACCATTTTAACTGTGTCAGCATCCAAACCTGCACGTGGAGGATCGACAAAAATAGTGTTGCAATTAAATGTCGTTAAATCAACTTTTGCATCTTTAAGGCGGTTGAACTCTCGTTCACCATTAATCGCAATTGTAAATTCTTCTGCAGATAAACGTAAGATAGTTAAATTGTCTAATCCGTTTTCGGCGATATTGTATTGTGCAGACTGCACTGATGATTTAGATATTTCTGTCGCTAATACTTTTTCAAAGTTTGGTGCTAATGCGATAGAGAAATTACCATTACCACAATACAACTCAAGTAAATCACCACTACAATCTTTAGTTACGTCTAATGCCCACTCTAGCATTTTCTGATTGACGATACCGTTTGGTTGCGTGAAGCTGTTTTCAACTTGCTTGTATTTTAATTTTTTACCCGCAACGTTAAGTTCTTCAACCACGAATTCACGATCTAATACGACCTTTTGTTTTCTAGCACGGCCAATAATGTCGATATTGAAGCGTTCACTTAGTTTTTCTTTTAATGCTTTCGCTTCAGTGATCCATTCATCACTTAATTGACGATGGTAAAGTAAGCTAACTAACAGTTCACCGCTTAGTGTTGATAAAAAATCGACTTGGAAAAGTTTGAAACGCAATAAGTTTGATTTTTTTAGTTCCAAAATAAGTGCTGGCATTATCTCGTTAATCAATTTACTACCAGGCAGGAAATAATCGATTTTTATTTTTTGCTTAGTTTCTTTATCAAACATGATGTAGTCAAGATCGTCGCCATCATGCCAAACACGAAATTCAGCACGTAAACGATAGTTCTCTGCCGGAGAGTCAAATACTTCTAATTCTGGTGGTGAGAATTTTTTAAATGTGTCACGTTGACGAGCTGCTTTATCGTCAAGCTGTGATTGGTAGTTGTCGGGGTGCATTTCGATCATGTGGGCTCACCGTAGTTAGATACTAAACAAAAGAGTAGGGATTGTAAGACCCAAATAGAGTTTGTCCAGCATATTTTACCTTCAGTTCGATACTTACCTTACCTTATCTTGAAAATATAAATAACCGAATTATAAATATACATTTATCTCGCATGACTCTATACTTTTTTTTGTTATTACTTGTAGAAGTAAATCTCTAGTTTAGTAACATACATTTATTGGGGGAATCCAGTTAGATTCTGGACCTGTCGCGCAACGGTGATAGTGCTTAGCACTTAAGGCCGGTCTCCAATAGGAACCTGAGTAATTAATAAAATAATAAATACTCAATTTTGCTGAATGATTCGGCTTATTTTTCTACGCGTAAATAGGAAAAATTTACAATGTCTAAAAAACTCTTAGCAGCGGCGCTTTTACCGTTCGCTGCTCTTGCCCAAGATCCATCTACTAATAATGAAGAAGTAACTGTCGTTACTGCCAACCGTGTTGAACAAGCGGTTTCTGATGTGCTTGCACCTATTACTGTTATCACCCGTGATGATATTGAATTAAGTATGGCAAAGTCATTACCTGAAATATTAAGAATGGTTCCAGGTATCGATATTGGTCAAAATGGTGGTCGCGGAAGTAAAGCCTCTGTTTTCATGCGAGGATCTGAGTCAGACCATGTATTAGTATTGATTGATGGTGTTCGTTTACCATCGAGTATCACATCTGGCGTTGATTTCAGTAAAATACCTGTTAGCCAAATTGAAACGATTGAAGTTGTTCGCGGACCTAGAGGTGCTATTTATGGCTCTGAAGCGATTGGTGGTGTGATTAATATTATCACCCGTGGTCAACAAGGTGCCAATATCAAACAAATCTCTGCCGGAATAGGTTCTGATAAATACTATGAAGCTGATTTGTTCTTATCATCTGATTTAACCGATAAGCTACATGTGAATTTTGGGCTCGGTTATGATGATAGTGAAGGTTATAACTCTAAACCAGTACCTGGTGTTAATGATGGTGACAAGCATGGATTTGAAAACACCGATGTTTTATTAGGTCTCGATTATAAATTAACGTCGCAGTTAAATGCTTTCATTAATACTCGATATTCTCAGAGTACATCTGAGTATGATGGTTCGAGTGACGCTTATTATTGGGGGGGCGTGCTTTATCCTGCGACACACTTAAAGAAAGAGCAGTGGCTAGAAACGACATCGGTCATGGCTGGTGCTAAGTATCGTCGTGATAATTATTTCGGCTCGTTAAGTTATTCATTTGGTGAAAATAAATCATACCAATATGAAGCGGGTGATGATTATAAAGATGCCAATAGTACACTTTTCACTAAGCAACATAATGTAAGCTTTATCAATTCGTTTGTGCTATCGGATTCATTATTACTAAACGCAGGTTTAGACTGGCGAGATGATCAAGCTGAAGATGAGGGCGGTACTCTTGATGGTATTGTTTCTCGTTCGAATACCGGTATATTTACAACGGTTGTATATGATATCTCATCAGTCACATTAGATGGCTCAATTCGGTATGACGACAACGAAACATTTGGTGGAAATACAACGTGGGGCTTAGCTGCTGGCTGGGAGTTTGTGAATAATTATAGTGTCATTGCTTCGACTGGTACATCGTTTAAAGCCCCATCTCTGTACGATCTATATGCTACAAATGCTTATACTAAAGGAAATCCAGATTTAAAACCTGAGTCTGGTGAATCTATTGAAGTAGGTGTTAAAGGTATTACAGGGCTTGTGGATTGGAAAATTATTGCATATAAGAATAAAGTACAAGATTTAATTGATGGGAAAAAGATCAACACAGTTCGAACTGCTTACAATAAAGAAGGGGTGAGTACGCTCCAAGGTATTGAACTAGAAATTAATACCGTAACGGGTATCGTTTCACACCAGGCGGTGCTTGAGTATTTAGATCCTAAAGATGCGAATGGTGATACATTACTGCGCCGTGCTAAATATAAAGCTAAATGGCAAGGTGTTGTTCAATTAGGTGATGTTGATTTGTCTTTACGTTATTTATACCAAGGTGAAAGGGATGACTACGTAGGCTCTGATAAAGAAACGATAGCTGGTTACAGCCTATGGGATATTTCAGCTGCTTATATAGTGACGGAAGCATTCAAGGTCAGCGCTAGACTAGATAATGTATTCGATAAAGAATACGCAACAGCGCAAGGTTACCCAGCACCAGAACGCGGTTACTACATTAATGCTACTTATGAATTTTAATTTGTAATGACACATTAACATGATGATTGAGAAGCCAGCGTTATGCTGGCTTCTTTTATATTCATCTATTCCAATTTATCCTGCCCTTGACTATTATATGTCTTTTACAATAATCCAATGGTTTGTACATGAGTAAGATATTGATTTTTGATTCTGGTGTAGGTGGTATATCTATATATAAAGCAATCAAAGAGCAATTACCAAACGCTGATTATCTTTACTTGTTTGATAATAAGTATTTCCCTTATGGTGAACTTGAGCCTGAGTTTCTTATCGAACGTGTTTGCCAGTTAATCGGACATATGTATGAAGAATATGATCTAGATCTTGTGGTTATCGCATGTAACTCTGCGAGTACATTAGTACTACCTGCTTTACGCAAACGCTTTCCTATTCCTTTTGTTGGCGTTGTACCCGCAATAAAACCCGCAGCATTACAAAGTAGAAAGAAAAAAATAGGTTTGTTGGCAACGCCTGGCACTGTTTCTCGAGACTATACGCAATTACTTGTAAGTGAACATGCCCAAGACTGTGAGATCGACATGATTGGAACAACAAGTCTTGTGTTACAAGCTGAAAACAAACTATATGGTAAACCTGTTGACTTAGATGAAATAAAAAAGGTTGTATCAAAATGGACAGTTGCTATTAATAGTCCTGATATTGTTGTATTGGGCTGTACTCACTTCCCGCTGTTAGTTGAGGAGTTAGGGCTGATTGTTGGTGAGCATATTAAATTTATCGATTCAGGGATGGCTATCGCATCTCGCGTTAAACATATCCTCGGCGATAGTGTGCTTTTTGGTGGTGACAATTATGGTGGAAAAGCGTTTTGTACCAAAATACAGGCACAAAAAAAGCTGACTTGCCTATTTAATGAAATAGGGTTAAGCCAGCCTTTATATATAGACGTATAATTTAATGAAACAAATTACTCAGCAGAATGAACCGTGCGTTCATTTGCTTCACGTACTTTTAATGTCCGTTGTTGATATTCAGCATCGTTAAGCGATTGAATTGCTTCTTTCGCGTCAGCCTCTGGCATTTCTACAAAACCAAAACCACGACGTTTACCTGTATGTTTATCTTTCATTAAGCGAACTGATAATACCTGACCATGCTCTGCAAACAATGTACGTACTGATGTTTCATTTGCTCGGTAAGGTAGGTTCCCTACGTATAATGTCGTTGTCTCTACAGCTGCGCTGTTTGAAGATGAAGGTGTTGTGAATTTAATTGTAATACCAGTAATAATTGCACCAATAGCAAACGCAATAGGCGCTGGTATTGTATTTCCTATAAAGGAAAGCGCTGCAAAACCAATTGCTGCAATCGCTACCGAAATAATGGATGCTCGAGTTGCATTAGATAAAGTTGAAAAGCCCATCGTTTTAAAGAACCTCTGAAAAAACATAAGTGATTAATATTAAAGAATAATTCATCAATTGTTACTCTTGTCCCTAATAGTAACTAATATCTAGAAGAGCGACAATCAGTCTCAATGTATCAATAAAAAGCTACAAAAAATCATAGCTGTGTCTTATTTTGTCAAAAAATGTATGAAATACAAACAAAAATATTGCATTCATTCAAATATAAATGGTTACTCTGTGTATAAGTTGGTAGTAAGCTGTTATTAATATTATCTTTCGTGTTTTTATATGAAAATGCTTGTCATCATCAGCCATCTCTCTATAATGCGACCTCACTGACACGGCAATAGCCGCTAAGTAAAGGTGTTAATAAGTATCGAAAGTTACTTTTTAACCTCCTGAAATAAAGTGCAAATATGCACTTGACTTCGAAATTGGTTTGCGTAGAATACGCAGCCTGACTACGACGGATAACGTCAAGGTCAATGCTCTTTAACAATTTATTCAAGCAATCTGTGTGAGCACTTGCAGAGATATAATGACCAAAAATTATATCAATGTAATTGTGAACATTAAATTAAATCGAAAGATTTGGTTTTATAAACAACAAGCTTCGGTTTGTTGTTGAAGTACAGAATTCATTGAGCCGACTTAATCGCTTAGGCGATTAGTCAAAAAACTTTTAATTGAAGAGTTTGATCATGGCTCAGATTGAACGCTGGCGGTAGGCTTAACACATGCAAGTCGAGCGGAAACGAAGAATAGCTTGCTATTCTGGCGTCGAGCGGCGGACGGGTGAGTAATGCTTGGGAATCTGCCTAGTCGAGGGGGACAACAGTTGGAAACGACTGCTAATACCGCATACGACCTACGGGTGAAAGGGGGCCTCTTCTTGAAAGCTCTCGCGACTAGATGAGCCCAAGTGGGATTAGCTTGTTGGTGAGGTAAGAGCTCACCAAGGCGACGATCCCTAGCTGGTCTGAGAGGATGATCAGCCACACTGGAACTGAGACACGGTCCAGACTCCTACGGGAGGCAGCAGTGGGGAATATTGCACAATGGGGGAAACCCTGATGCAGCCATACCGCGTGTATGAAGAAGGCCTTAGGGTTGTAAAGTACTTTCAGCGAGGAGGAAAGGTAGTAGATTAATACTCTGCTACTGTGACGTTACTCGCAGAAGAAGCACCGGCTAACTCCGTGCCAGCAGCCGCGGTAATACGGAGGGTGCAAGCGTTAATCGGAATTACTGGGCGTAAAGCGCATGCAGGCGGTTTGTTAAGCGAGATGTGAAAGCCCCGGGCTCAACCTGGGAACTGCATTTCGAACTGGCAAACTAGAGTTCTTGAGAGGGTGGTAGAATTTCAGGTGTAGCGGTGAAATGCGTAGAGATCTGAAGGAATACCAGTGGCGAAGGCGGCCACCTGGCAAGTAACTGACGCTCAGATGCGAAAGCGTGGGTAGCAAACGGGATTAGATACCCCGGTAGTCCACGCCGTAAACGATGTCTACTCGGAGTTTGGTTCCTTGAGAACTGGGCTCTTAAGCTAACGCATTAAGTAGACCGCCTGGGGAGTACGGCCGCAAGGTTAAAACTCAAATGAATTGACGGGGGCCCGCACAAGCGGTGGAGCATGTGGTTTAATTCGATGCAACGCGAAGAACCTTACCTACTCTTGACATCCATAGAACTTTTCAGAGATGAATTGGTGCCTTCGGGAACTATGAGACAGGTGCTGCATGGCTGTCGTCAGCTCGTGTTGTGAAATGTTGGGTTAAGTCCCGCAACGAGCGCAACCCTTATCCTTATTTGCCAGCACGTAATGGTGGGAACTCTAAGGAGACTGCCGGTGATAAACCGGAGGAAGGTGGGGACGACGTCAAGTCATCATGGCCCTTACGAGTAGGGCTACACACGTGCTACAATGGCGCATACAAAGGGCTGCAAACCAGCAATGGTAAGCGAATCCCATAAAGTGCGTCGTAGTCCGGATTGGGGTCTGCAACTCGACCCCATGAAGTCGGAATCGCTAGTAATCGTGAATCAGAATGTCACGGTGAATACGTTCCCGGGCCTTGTACACACCGCCCGTCACACCATGGGAGTGGGCTGCACCAGAAGTCATTAGCTTAACCTTCGGGAGGGCGATGACCACGGTGTGGTTCATGACTGGGGTGAAGTCGTAACAAGGTAGCCCTAGGGGAACCTGGGGCTGGATCACCTCCTTACGTAAAGTTGTTAGTTTTTGTAAGTGCCCACACAAATTGCTTGAATAGAGAAATTAAAGACATAGTAAATGTCAGTAGGACTGTAGCTCAGTTGGTTAGAGCGCGCCCCTGATAAGGGTGAGGTCGGTAGTTCAAATCTACTCAGTCCTACCAATTTACTAGCCACAATGATGTGGGGCTATAGCTCAGCTGGGAGAGCGCCTGCCTTGCACGCAGGAGGTCTGCGGTTCGATCCCGCATAGCTCCACCACATCATGTTCTCAGGAAGAGACCAAAGTTAAATCTGCTTATGAATAGCAAGCGACTTAACTTTGGTTTTTTTAACTCTGAAATTCAGGGTTAGAGACGAAAACTTTGCTTTTTAGCAAATTGCTCTTTAAAAATTTGGAAAGCTGAATAAATAAAGAAGTTCTTAAAACACGTTATTACTTCGGTAATAACAATATAGTGTTCTTGAGTATTCTTGAGGCGAAAAAAACTAGATAATACCTAGTTATTTCAATTGTACGGTCGACTTTAGATTGTATGGTTAAGTGACTAAGCGTATACGGTGGATGCCTAGGCAGTCAGAGGCGATGAAGGACGTGTTAATCTGCGTTAAGCTGTGGGGAGTTGATAAAAAGCGTTAATCCACAGATTTCCGAATGGGGGAACCCACTCTACTTTGTAGAGTATCGTAACGTGAATACATAGCGTTACGAAGCGAACCGGGAGAACTGAAACATCTAAGTACCCCGAGGAAAAGAAATCAATAGAGATACCCTTAGTAGCGGCGAGCGAACGGGGTCTAGCCCTTAAGCAGTTTGGAAGTTAGTGGAAGATTCTGGAAAGTTTCACGATACAGGGTGATAGTCCCGTACATGAAA